>CALFAK010000168.1 GCA_937948985.1 uncultured Neomegalonema sp.
GGCCCGGCTTTGCATCATTGCGCGCGACTGCATCATGGCCCGGCTTTGCATCATTGCGCGCGACTGCATCATGGCCCGGCTTTGCATCATTGCGCGCGACTGCATCATAGCCCGGCTTTGCATCATTGCGCGCGACTGCATCATAGCCCGCATCTGAATCTCGCCACCCGCGCCATCGTCAAACACTTCACGGACCTTTAGGTCACTCCGGTCAACGCCATTCGCCACCATCAGCGGCGTGCGGTCCTGGTCGTCCAGCACCTCAAACCCGTCCAGCGCTTGCGGCACATAATACAGCCGCCCATCCGCCCCGCGCAGGGTAAAGCCTGAACCGTCGCCCATGTCAGGCGGCTCCATAAAGTCACCGTCATCTAAGTCGTGATTATCGGAGTCGTCTGTAAAGCCCAGCGCATCCGCGACATCAGCCTCTTCCACGTCGAAAATAACGGTCTCGGTTTCCAATTCAGCGGCCCAGCGCAAATATTTCGCCTTCGGGAATACCTTTTCCGCCACATCATCATCGTCATGTGCGTCTTCAGGATCACCCGCCAGCAGCATAATCACGGGCATGACCAGTTTCGTCGGACGATCTTCATCGCCAAACCGGTATCCGCTCACCTGAACCAAATGTCCGTCAAAGAATTCGCCATCCTCTGACGCCGCCGATTTCTTGGATCCGCGCGGTGCAATATCTTTGATCGATTTTTTAACAGTATTGCCTTCAGCCAAACCCGCCGGAACAACGCCCGCGCCGAATACCGCTTCAATGGTTTTCCCATAAAGTGTCAATTTATGGCTTGGTGTTAGTGCTGCGGATGTCATAATTCAGTCGCCCTTTTTAAATGTTATAAGAGTGTATTGCACATTTACACGCCGGTGTGAAAATACGCAACGTATTCAGCCGTCAAAATCTTCTAGTTCGCCGATATCCCCCGCCATTCAAAGCTCTCCAAGATCATCTGCCGATGCCGCGCCCCACTCAATCCGGCATCCACGTCCAGCAACATGACAGCGAATTTTTCGTAAGAAAATCCAACGGGTGTCAGCCGCCGCCAGCTCTCCGCGAGGCGATAGCCGATCATGTCCCGCGCTTCACATAAGGCAGCCCGAAACCCTGCAGGTTCGCGCGCATAGGCCCGCTCCACGAAGGTCATATCCGTCGCATCAACCTCGTCCCGCATCACCGCTGTTCTGATCGTGGCTATCTGATCTGCGGCAATCAGATTTTTCTCAACGAGGCGATCCAGATAGAACTCGACCATAATATCGAACACCGCCCCCGTAAGCGGTTGCCCCAGCGCATGAAGCTGCTTTCCCGTGATATCCTTCGCGGGCGTATCAATACTCACCACATCGCTCATCTTCGTCGCGTTCGAGGCATCCCTGATCTCGCGGCTTTTCGATAGTTCGCCGATCCGGTTCATCTCGTTTTCGGCATAAAGATTGCCCTTACACGCGCGCAGAACATGATCGACAAAGCTGTCGAAATGCAGTGCCGAGACCAGCGCAATGCAATCGGACGCGGACTCGTGAAATCCGCGATACGCGGTGGTCATCGTCCCCGGTGTTGGTAATCCGACAATCGAGAACAACAGGCCATGTCCGGTTTCATGCGCGATCACATCAAAATTCAGCGCAAAAGGCCGCTTTACGCCCTGATCGTCTTTCCCCTCACCGCATTCCATAAATCCCCACCCGAAATGCGCATTATTCCACGGCACATAGGGGATCAGCTCAAGACGCGGGTTGGTAAAGGCAAAGCTCCACGGGATCGGCCCTCCCAGATACATTTCCCATATATCCAGAACCCGCCGCACGGCCCCGAACATATGCGCACATTGAAAGGCTTGATCGCCGGGCTTGAGATGGTCGAAATGGCCATAGCGGTCGGGCAGGGGAGGTGGAACCACTTTCCCGCGATAGGGAGGTTGCGCCTCACCTTCATAGTGATCTTTCTCAATCGGTTGCAGCGTGTACATCCGCGCATCTGAAGGTCCGGGGCCGAGTGAACCGCGCGGGGAGGATACCCAAACCGTCTCAGGTTCTTCAAACCCTGTCAGGACGGGAGATTGCACATGCAGGCGAAAGCGGGTGCCGGTGCTGCGGTAGACATCATTGAGCGAAAAACTCAAATGGTCCCGTCGGATGGATGCCGTGCTTCCCATTCGTTTACCGCATCTTCCCAAATTATCGTCCGCTCAAACCGGAACGGAGGCGGGTATGGCCGATTTTTTTCATCTTTAAGGTGACTCAATAACGCCGCCGCGTCGAGGCGTTTTTGAACAACACGGTTTTCAGGCAACCACGCTTTCAACCGTTCTGCTGTGATATTTATCACATTTGCTTGCGTTAAAGCGGCATTCCAGCTGCGGTGTTTGTAAAACATTCCTTTGGCCGCCCTCGCGATGGCGGTCATGGTTTCGGTATCGATGATACCCGCCTGTTGCGCCGCCGCCAGTGTGGCACGGATATCGACCATCGAATCTGATGCCGCATAGCCGATTTCGGCGGGGCCATGCACCACCGCAACTTCGTCATCATCCTCGAAGTCATCATCAAACGGCGGAAAGCGCCCGGATTGATAGGCCTCAAAGATCCGCCCGACCCCGACCATCCCGAACTGCGCCAATTCCGCCGCCCGCAGCGCGCCCATACTGGCGGCCCCGTAAATGCCGATCCCTTGATCCAGCGCCCACAGCAATTCCTTATGCCATACCGCAGGTACCTGCTCGAAATACCCGTCTATCAGCGCAATCCGTTCCGGCTGATGCGCGTGTACGGCTGCATAGACATCACCCCGCCGGGCGGGGGGCAGGTATGTTGCGGGCAAAATCGCCTCTGCGTCACGCAATGACAGGCTCGGCCCCAGGAAAACACATGTCTTCATGGCACATTCCCCATCAACAGGTTGCCCGCCCGCTCACCGGGAACATAGGCCGAGTCCGGCCCTTCCAGCGCCGCCTCCAGACCGGGAATCAAAACCCGAGTCACGGCGAAAGGAAAAGCGCGATTGCTGATATCCACGCTCATCACTTCCGTAATCCCAACGCGGGCCAGCGCGTCCAGTGTCGCCGTGATATCCTGCTGAAATCCTGCCGTTTCAACAGACTCAATCGCCGCAAAATCCCGCATCGGCTTCAGATTGCCCAGCAACTCACGCGTCATCCCGTCCCGTGCGGCAACCGCATCGCTCTTATATTCCGCGTCCGGGATATCCTCACGCGCCCCCGCGATATATGTCCCCCGCGCCTGTGCGGCCTCCGTCAGCGCCCGCATCAGCGCCACTTCCGGCGCGGGATGCGCACCGCTGCCGAATTCCGCCGTCCCGGCCTCGCCTGATTTATCCGCGATCAGGCACAAAAAGCACGGCGTCCCGGTGTCAGAGCGGATATCCCAAGCCGCCACCTCGATACCCGCCTTCTCGAACAGCGCCAGAATGTTACGGCAGTGCGGATCATTGACCGTTGCCAGATCCACCGCCGTCTCGTCGCCCCAGGCGGCGGCGCCCAATTTCCATAGCGTCAGCGCATCACGCTCAATGACTTCCATCATCGCATGAAGCACCGCTTCCTCTTGCGTATTACCGGATGCCAACCCGTTCGTCGTCGCCGCAAACGCTCCTGAATGCGGTGGTTCCGGGTGTGCGTAGTTGGCATGAACCATCTCAAACGGCATCCACTTGCGCGCACCCGAAAGCAAATCCTTGCCCTCTATCCACAAAAAAGGCTCCGTCGGGTCAAACCCGTCAGGATGCATCAGCGGCAAGCGCATCAGATCAACCAGCGCATGACTGTGGATCAGCTCATCAATACTCGCGTATTTCAGCGGCAGGTCGATATGCTCCGCACACCAGGTCTCATAGGCTTCCATCACTGCCGACACCCGCGCCGCCGCCACCGTCGCGCCCTTGCCCTGAAACACCGACAATGAGCGTCCGTTCGGGCGGCAAGCGGTGAAAACCGGAATCCCGATCCGGTCCAGTCCGGTAATGTTGGCCACACGGGAAATGCCCATCACGGGCAACAGCGGCTTCAGCCGCCGCCATGTCTCGTCAGGACTGCAAGAGCGTCTCCCGCCGGAACTCCAGTCTTTTTCGGCCATTATTCCACGGCTTCCGGCGATAGAATCTCATCTGCCTCAGTCAAATCGCGTCCGGTCACATGCGTTGCAAACCGTTCTCGAACAGCGCGCAAATTATCGATCGCGACCGTTACAGGGCATCCATTTTGTCGGGCAAAAATCACACGCGACAACGCGCTGCGTAATTCCAGCGCCAACGCCCCTTGTGACCGCGCCAATTCTTGCGCCTCAATCAGGCGGTCTTTGATAAAAGCGGCGTCACCGTATGGCCGTGCCATCTCGGTCTCCGCTTCCAGTCGCGCGATCTCCGCGCCCCAATAGCTGACCCCTTCAGACACGATCACCGACCGGCCATCGGCCAGAGCATCGCGCGCCGCATCAAAATCGCCCGTGCTGTTAAACGCCGCCGCGCGGATGCACTGATAGACGGGGAAATCTTCCGGTGTCCCCACCGCCTGCATGATCTCGAAGTTGTCGTTGACCCGCTTCAACCCGTGCCGCACGAGACCGCGCTCAATATCGACCCAGCCGAGGAATATCCCGCCCTTAGCCCGATAATCTTCCAGGTCATGATCCGAACCCAACTCAAGCAACCGCATCGCAAAGGTCTGCACCGCCTGAATATCACGCCGATACAAGTGCAGCATCACGCCAATGTCTAACGCGTGCAGCAAGCTGCCCAAATGCTCCAACTCTTCCGCATGACGGATCGCGGCATCAATATCGCGCTGCATGGCATCGCCGCCGCCCTTCAGCCATCCCGCCAGCGCAATCTCACCCAGCGCGCACACCTTGCAGTCATGTCCGCCATAAAGCGTTTTGTGATCCGCAAACCCGCCCGCGTCGTAAAGCTCCAATCCTGCCCGCGCATTGTCTATCGAAGCATCCAACTCGCCCATCTGGAACGCATTCGCCCAAACGCAGTGCATCGCTTGCAGCTTAAACTCCGCCCCTTGCATGTTTTCCGAGATCGAAAGCAAATGCTGCGCCCGCTCTGACATGGTCGAAAACGTATCCGACACACGCCACCACCCCCAATAGGCGGCGAAGTGCCACTCGGACTCTGGGGTTCTCTCAGCGCTTTTGATGGCCTCGTCATAGGCTGCCCTCGTCTCCACGGCACCGGGACCGCGCGCGGACAGCAACGCGCCCGCACGTAAAACCTGAAGGCGCAAATGCAACGTATCATCATGCGCGCCTTGCCCGGACTCCAGCAGCTCAAGGCATTTCGTAAAATGCGCCAGCGCTTCAAAGCTTGCTGAACTGCTATTCGCCGACAGTCCCGCCGTAAGGTAATGCTCCACCGCATCACGTTGCCGCCCGCAGGCTTCCAAATGGTAGCCCAGAACTTCAGGCAGGGGCGGATTCCGGCTCTCGGTATCGCTTTCCAGCCAATCGAGATATTTGCCATGCCAATGCTGCCGCGCGGCGCGCACAAGGCTTTCATACGCCGCTTTTTGAAACAGCGCATGTTGGAACGCGTATTGCCCGTTCCACTCCCGCACCAGCAACCCCGCTTCGATCAACCGCGTAATCGCGGCGTCCAGCGCCTCATCCGTGCGCTGACTGACGGCGGATAAAGCCCGTTTCCCGAAACTGCGCCCAAGGACCGCACAGATTTGCGCGAACTCCTTGATCGACCCCAGCGCATCCAGCCTGACAGTTAGAATATCCAGCAAAGACGCCGGTGTCGTCACGGCGGAAACCGTGTTCGGGCTGCGATACATGCCCCGTTCATGGTGTATCTGTGCGGCATCGATCAGCGATTTTGTGTATTCGATCACAAACAAGGGCACACCGCCCGCCACCTCATGAATCTTCCGCGCCAAGCCATTCTCAACAGGCCCGCCCGCCACCGACTCGCTCAGTCTTTTCGATGCATCAACATCCAAGGTCGATAACGTGATGACATGGTCGCACTTGTCCAGCAGGCTCGTGTTGCCTCCGGGACGCGACAGTAACAGCAGCATTAAGCCATCTGTGTCTGACGACAGTTCCTCAATCAGCTCCATGGTCGAGGGATCAACCCAATGCGCATCTTCAACCACCGCCAACAATGGTTTGGGATACTCCCTCACCAGTTTTCTTGTGGCCTCAAAAATCTGCGCGCGCCCTTCCAGGCCCGGCTCGGCCTGACCGCTCCAAAATTTGTAAAGAACTTGCGCGTGTCGGCTTTCCGCAATTTCCTGCTTCCCGAACCAGCCCGCAATCTGCTTGTCCGGGGACAGGCCACTTCGGGCTTCACCCAAACTTGTCCACCGTTGCAGTGTTTTGCGCAGACAGGTGAAGGGTGTGTGCCTGTCGCTGATCGCCCCGCTCAGCTCGATCAGGTTGCCCGGCCGGATTTCATCCGCTGCCATAAACGCCGATGCGAGTGTCGATTTACCGATGCCCGGATCTGCGATCAGGGCCACGCGCGCCGTCCCGTTCTGCTGCGCTTTTTGCCAACATGAGGACAGAGTGGTCAATTCATGCTCGCGCCCTTCGATATGTGACCCGGCGGTTGGCAGAATGCTCGCCGCCGCACGACGTCCCTCAACCGAAAACACCTCGATCGGATTGTTGAAACCTTTCAGCGGATGCTTGCCAAGCGATTTGATCGAGAATGCATCCACAACCAATGCCCGCGTTTGCGCGCTGATGGCCACCCCGTTGCGGGGTGCGCATTGTTCAAGCCGTGACGCGAGATTGGGCACAATCCCGGTTACAGCATTTTGCTCCCGCGTCGCTCCCGCTCCCATCTCGCTGATGAGAACGCGCCCCGTGTGCAGGGCAACACGCGTTGCAAAGTCGAAATTCGCATATTGCTTGATTTCACCGCCCTGTGTCCGCATCTCGCGGACGATATCCAACCCCGCATCAACGGCATTTGTGGCGGCTTCCTCTGTTGCAACGGGAAAACCAAAATAGGCCATAACCCCGTCGCCCTGATATTTGGCGATCATCCCGCCCCGCGCTTCGACGGCCCGCGCGCAAATACTCTGATAACGGCGGATCAGGTCTTGCAGGTCTTCGGGTTCCAACATCTGTGACAATGTCGTTGAGCCGACAAGATCGCAAAACATCACCGTGATTTGACGATGTTCACCGCCTTGTGCGGGTGTAACGGGCGACGTTTTTTCTATCCGAACACCACAATTGGAGCAGAACCGGGCATCCTCCGATATCTGCGCGGAACATACATTACATATCAATGTCCCCTGCGGTGTCACCATAGCCCCTCGATAACGCCCCTTACCTCTTCGTGAATACACTCTTGGGTAAAGGAGTTCACGTCATGGTCAACCCGTATAAAGTACTTCACTTCACGATTTCGTGTGATCTATATCTCATCTGGCCTGGAAAGCACTCATTGCGTGATTGTGATATGTTTTCGCGCGGTTTTCCGGTCGAATTGAACCAACGCCGAATATGCCGATGTCGCATATGGCATGAACCTCATCGGCGATCAGGGTGAGCCATAAAGCGTCATAATTCACGCAGCTCTTGGCGGGAGTTTTGACCGAAGTGATCGCGAATGAGTCTGGCGTAAGAGAGCGCAAACAAAAACGCTGCGAAGCATCATTCATGCTGCGCAGCGTCGTTTGCATCATATGTGTCCGGCCACCGTTACCGCAGCGAAGACAGCAACGACTCCGCTTCACCGCGCTTACCAAACTCGCCATTGTTACCCAGCACCCCGGTCAGGATCGTCCGCGCCTCGCTCTTGCGGCCTGATTTGGAGAGCGCGGCGGCGTAGTGATAGCTGATCTCAGGGTTATCCGGCGCGGCTTTTGCGGCCCGCTCCAGCAAGGAAAGACCCAGTTTCAGCCGGCCATACTGCACCAGCATCCAACCATACGTATCCGCGATTTCGGGCGCACCACCGGCGGCCCGGAACGCGCGTTCCGCATAGTCCAACGCGTCAGGGCGCTGTGCCTGATGGCGCAGCCATGCATAGTTGTTCAGGGCAACCGGATTGCCTGGCTCCAACTTCAAGAACTCTGAGTAAGCCTTTTCAGCTTCATCACTTTTGCCCGCTTCCATCAAACCTGTCGCATAGGTGATCAGGGTCGCACGGTCGCTTGGGTTCCGGTTAACCCAGTCTTTCAGCGCCGCAAATGCCTGCTCATTACGTCCCGCACGGCGACGGGCGGAGTAAAGATCAACAGCCATACGTCCGTTCGGATTTTGCGCGAATGCCTTTTCAAGAATCTGAACCGCGACAACAGGCTGCCCCATTTCAGCGGCGGCATGTGCCATCAACCGCGCTGATGCGGCGGGCTGTGTGCGGGCCAGGGAGTTCGCCGCTTCCTGCGCCACTGCCGCATCACGGCGTTCAATGGCCAGCGTCGTCAGGGTTCCTGCCAAACCAACATCGTTAGGCCATCTTTGCATCGCCCGGCGAAGCACCGCATAGGCTTCATTGATTTGATCCGCTTGTGCCAAGGCTTCCGCGCGCAGCATGACGGCGCGCGGCGAATCCGGCATGATCCGCAACAGCGTAGCCGAAGCGCTGGCCGCTTCCGCATTCGCCCCCGCATCGATCAGCGAAGTGGTAGCGAATGCCAAATCACCCGCAGTTGCGCCCTGAATGCGAGCCAACCGGCCGGCTTCCGCAATGGCTTCCTGTTTGCGGTCGGCGAGGATCAGATCCGCGATCAGCGCACGGGAGATTCGGGTGGAGTTCGGGATATTCGCTGTCTGACGCTGTAATGTTGAAATTGCCTCATCCGCTTTACCCGTGCGTTTGAGTGTATTGGCAAGACGCGTTGTCAGCATCTCACTTTGTGGCGCACGGCTCAACAGGTTCCGCAGCCGTTCGGCGGTCTTTGCCGTGTCGCCTGCCTCACGATCCATTTGCTCATGCGCAATAATGGCCGCGATCAGCTCAGGGTTCATCGAAAGCGCTTCGTCGAGCAACTTGCGTGCTTCCGCCTTGTCGCCTCGTGCGGAGGCAATGCCGCCTTGCAAAGCACTGACACTGGCTGTTCTCGGTGCTGTTTCCTGAAGCGCGCGCAATATCTCATCGGCGCGGTCGGTATTCCCGTTCGCAAGGCTGTCGCTTGCCTTCAAAATCGCCATACGGATTTTAGGATTCTGAAACTCAGCTAATTGAGATTTTGGATCGGGGTTCAGCAAAATCAACGCGTTACGCGCGTGCTCCGCTTCAATCGGGTTGCCGGATTCGACAAGAATAACGAAATTCTCTTTCGCTTTATCGTATTCATCAAGCTCAAGATACGCACTTGCAAGTCTACGGCGTGTGCCGGAATCTTCCGGCGATGTGGCGAGCAATTTCTCAAGAATATCAACGGCATTGCTCGGCTGGCCCATACGCAAACGCACCGAGGCAAGCGCCCGCCGTGCGTCCAGATTATCGGGCTGCATTGAGATATAGCGCAAGAACAGCGCATCCGCTTGGCTTAATTCCCCACGGTCTGCCTTGATAAGCGCGCCGAGCAGAACGGCGGGCGCGAATTCATCAAAAGACCTTTGAAGCTGCGTAAAAGAGCGGTTGGCAGCGTCAGAATCGCCCTCCGCAAACGCGATTGCCGCTTTCAAATAGTGCGCGATTGGCGCGTTGGGCGAAATCTTCGCCACGGTTTGCGCGTCTTTTCTCGCACCCTCAATATCGCCCGATGCAAGATGTGCCCGCGCGCGTGAGATAAGCGGCCCGATAGTGTTCGGCTGCAATTCAACGGCTTTGCCAAACGAATAGAACGCCGCATGTTTCTCGCCAAGCAGCAGTGAAATCTCACCACGTAAAATCCAACCCGGAGCGTAATCAGGCTTTCCTGCGACGATTTCGTCCAGTTTATCAATGGCTTCAGTGTATTCTTTGCGCTTTACATAGGTTCTCGCAAGGCCAAAATGCGCTTCAACGCGACCGGGTTCGAGGGAGAGAACTTCGCGGTTCTTCGCTTCCGCCTCATCGGGACGTTCCAGTTCCAGCAATGCGGCGGCGCTGATGATCAGCTTTTGAATCCGCATTTCTTTGCTCAAGCTATCGCCTGAAACGGCTTCTAACGCTTGCTTGGCAAATCCGCGTTGTAGGGCAATTTCGCCAATTAAAACAGATGTTTCGTCGGTCGGATTGATGCTCGCTGACCGCTTGATTTCCTTTTCCGCCGTCTCAAGATCACCATCAATCAACGCAATCTTACCCAGCATCAGGCGAGAGGCCGCGTGATCGGGGTTTTCGCGAAGGATGTTCTTCAGCTCAATCGCGGCATCACGCGCTTTTCCGCGCTCAAAATACTGACTTGCTTTTTGAAATCGTTGACTAATCTCTTCGCTGTCTGCTTTTGCAAATGCGGCAGGGGTGAAAACTGCGCTATGTCCAATCGTTCCAAAGCTGGCGAGTGCCAGTGCAAGAGCGACGGATTTAGGGCTTGGGTTTCTCATCTCGATCTCCAAAGCGGTGCAATCATTACAATTGTTCGCACCGTGCAGGATTGAGGTTGAGGGCGGGTTAAGCTGCCTGCTGTGAGCTCTCTTTTTCGTGAAGTCTTGCGAAAAAACTTTCCAGCATGAGCACGGCCCACAGTTCGCGGCTATGATCCTGCTTGCCGTTCGTTGTCCGATTCCATAACGTTTTCAGGCTGTTACGATTGATCAATCCGGCTTCGATAACGCTTCCGTTCATCAACGCTTCCATCCGCCCGCGATGAGCACCCGTCATCCATGCACCAATCGGTGCAACGAATCCGCGTTTTCTCGCATCGAGAATTCCGTCCGGCACGTGCTGGCGCAGGGTCGATTTCAGAATACGCTTACCGCTGAAACCATCTATTTTATAAGCGGTTGGCAGCTTTGCGGCCCACTCCGCCAGCGCGATATCCAGCAGCGGATTGCGCACTTCAACGCCCATCGCCATGCTCGCACGGTCCACTTTCACCAACATCCGCCCCGGCAGCCAGGTCATCAAGTCCACGTATTGTGCACGTGAAAGGGGATCGTCGGTGTCTGATTGCGCGGCATGGTGGCGTAAAAGATCGGCGGAGCTGTAGTCATCGACCTGCCCGGATACACCCGTGAGGCGATCCCGCGCGCTCTCTTTCATAATGGCCGTCGCCCGGAACAGCCCGCCCATCGCGTCAGTAGACAGCGCCTCCAGCGTTGATTTCCCACGTAAAAATCGGGGTCCGCTTTGCAAATTCGGATAGGCTTTCGCCAGTGGCCCAAACAACCCGCGCGATACAGCATTCGGCAGCCGCGCTTTCAGCCGTTCCTCGTTCAGGTGATGTGGATAGCGGCGGTATCCGGCGAACAACTCATCGCCGCCATCGCCCGACAGCGCCACCTTAACGTGCTTTGATGCCATCCCGCATAGGGCGAGTGTCGGCAGGGCGGAGGCATCGGCAAACGGTTCGCTGAACGCGGAATTCAGCCAATCCGGACGTCCCATCGCATCGCTTGACACAACCTCAACATGATGCCGCGCGCCGTGCAGCCGCGCCACCTGCGCCGCCAGCCCCGTCTCGTCCAGCGCCGGATCGTCAAACCCCATCGTGCAGGCGTCCAGCCCCGGCCCCCGCAATTCGCTCGCAATGGCCAGCATTGCCGCGCTGTCCACGCCACCCGACAGAAAAGTCCCCAGCGGCACGTCTGCAACCAGACGTTTATTAACCGCATCCCGCAACAGCACTTTCAGCGCCTCTACAGCCTCATCATAAGACCCGAACTGTGCCGAAGGCGTAACATGAATGCGCCAATACTGTCGCGGTTCGGCACCCGCAAAATGACCACGCGCCAAACGCATCACATGCGCGGGCGGCAGCTTGCTGATTCCCTCAAAAATTGATTTCGGCTCCGGCACATATCCGAACGCGAGGTAATCGGCGAGGGCATCGCGACGGATTTCCGGCACGGTATCCATGCCCGCCAAAATCGCATTCAGGTCCGAGCCGAACAACAATTCACCTTGATCGGTCAGGCGATAATAGAACGGTTTTTTGCCCCATCGGTCGCGCATCAAAAACGCGGTCTCACGATCCTCATCCCAGATCACGGCGGCGAAAAATCCGTCCAACCGATCAACCAACGCCTCACCCCAGTGCCGCCAGCCATGCAGTAGCACCTCCGTGTCGCAATCGGTGACAAACACCGACCCCAGCGCCTCAAGATCGCGGCGCAAGTCACGGAAATTGTAGATCATGCCGTTGAAAACCACCGCAACGCGCCCGTCTTCACTGACAAACGGCTGTTGCCCGCCCTCAGGGTCGATAATCGCCAGCCGTCGATGCCCAAGGCCCACACCGGGCGCAAACCACGCGCCCTCGCCATCCGGCCCCCGCGCGGCAATCGCATCGGTCATCGCTTTCAAGCGGGCAGGGCGCACAGGCGCACGCCCCGACAGATCAATGATCCCGGCGATTCCGCACATCAGCTTGTTCCTGTGCTTGTTGTCATTGCCGGACTTGGCCGCCCCTCCACATCGAGCAATCCGCTCAACGGTGTCATATCCGCCAGCAGCGCCTCAACCGCCGCCACCGCCGCATCCCGCTGATCCGGTTGCACGTATTGTGCGGACAATGCGAATACAGCCGCTTTTGCCGTGCCCCCCGTCACCCGCGCCCGTACCGCGCTCAGTTTCGCGGCCTTGGCATCAGCGGTGAAATCCCCGCCCACTTGCGTCCACGAGATGACAACCCGCGAGGTGAAATCTGTTCCGCCCAGCCCGTCGCCCATCACATAATGGGTCAACTCGTCCAACCGTGCCACATCTGGCAATGCGCTTGCACCTGTCGCCAGCCTGATCGTCGCCAGTTTTGAGCGTTTCCATGTTTCATCATCATCAAAACGGTTCGCCCAGTGCAGCGCCTCGGCCCCTTCGCGTTGATGTGAATAGGCCGCCACGTACACATCCACCACATGCGCGCCTTTGCGCAGGCGCAGGCTCTCAATCTGATCCGCTGTCGCAAATTTCGGTGTCCAGTGATCCGCCGCTTCACCATCCACCGCAACCACGTTCCAGCCCTGCGGCACAACATCGGCCAGTATAACGGCGGGCAACGGCTCGGCCACAGGTTCGGTCAGCGCGGCAAAGGCGGGCGCGCCGGACATCACCAATGCCCCGGCCAAGATCACTCCGGCCCCGCCTTTCGACGGCACCCCGGCACGCGGCACAACAGGCTTCGCAACCGGATCGGCAATCACACGGTCCGAAAACTTGCCACCAACCCACAGCATCAGCAGCATCACGGCGGAGAAAAACACCCAACCATAAACGAGGTGATCCACCCCGACCGCCAGCGCATTATCCGTCACATGCGCCAGCATCATAATGCCATAGGCGCGGAAGCAATTGGCAATCACCGGAATCGCCACCGCCAGCACCATGAACAGCGCCCATTTCCACAGCTTCTCATAGCTGAAATACGCAAACATCGCGGCGATAAAGATATTGGCGATCAAAAACCGGATGCCCGCACAGGCCTCGGCCACTTCCCACAAGCCGGAGGGCAGCTCAATCATGATGCCTTCGCGATACACCGGAACGCCCGTCATCTGGATCATCCAGACCGATACATCTGCGGTCAGATCTTGCAGCACAGGGATCAGAAAATCCCCCGCCGGAACCATAAACGCGAGGAACAGGATCGGAAACGCAAACCGCTTCGCAAACTCCCACCCCAGCGCCAGCGGGAACAGGCACATCAATGCGCCGACAAACCCGACATGGCGCAGGATATTCGCGCCGCCTAACTCGCCCAGCAACCCGATGGTCGCAAACCCGGCCAGCGGCAACAACGCCGCCGGAGCGGTCACGATAATCCCCGCCGCATTCGCCAGTGCCGCCACTTCCTCCCGCCGCCGCCAAATCATCCATAGCGTTGCCGGAAAGACCAGAAAGCCGTGATTATAGGTCGTGGTGTTGTACCAGATATCGACCATGCTGCGCAGCACATCAAACTGAACCGCACACAGCAGCAGGACCAACGCCCAAAACCGCAGCATCGGCGTCAACCAAGGCCGCGCGATGTTCTGTGGAATATCAGTGGCTTCCGTCGTGGTCATCATGGCCTCTCAAAAATACTTTTCGGGTCGAACGCCCTCTCCCCGCTTGCGGGGGAGCGCCGGGGAGGGGGCTGTCACCCTCCGGCGGATGATCCGGCCTCGTATCTCACGCCCCGTTCCCGCAGATTTCGCGAAACCGGATTCACCGCCTTCGCATGAAATGACAATCCCTCAAGCCGCCTCCCGCCGCCGTACCCCTTCAATCACCGCCGCCAGTTCCGCAAACCGCGCGTCCCAGCTGTAGCGCGCCGCAATCACTTCACGCGCCGCCGCGCCAACCGATGCCGCCCGCGCCGGATCATTCAGCAACGCCGCAATAGCCGAAGCAAACCCCGCACCATCCTTGGCCACGATCACGGATTCCTGATCGACCGCCGAAATCCCTTCCAGCGCCGCTTGCGTCACCACCGGGGCGACCCCCGCCGCCATCGCCTCCAGCACCTTGTTCTGCACACCCCGCGCCAGTTGCAGCGGGGCCACGGCCAGGTCGGCATGGGCCAGCCAGGGCCGCATATCTTTCACACGCCCCGTCACCGTCACATCATTGCGCGCCAGCGCCTGCACCGCTTTGGTCGGGTTCGATCCGGCGATGATAAAGTCCACAGGCCATCCCCGCGCGCGCAGTTTCGGCATCACTTCCGCCGCAAACCAACTGACCGCCTCGACATTGGGCGCGTAATCCATCGCCCCGGTAAAGATCAACCGCTTGCGGTCATCCTTGGCATAGGGCGACGACAGGCTGCGCGCCTTGTCCCACTGGGCCAGCTCGACCCCGTTCCCGACCGCCCGCACACCGTCGCTGATGCCTGTGACCTGCGTGAACAGCGCCGTCTCGCTATCGGTCACCAATAGGCTCGCATCCGCCCGCATCGCAAGCGCCCGCTCCTCATCGCGCAGCAGCGATGCCTCACGCGCATAAACCCGCCCCATGACACCGCCCGTCGTCTGCCCCAGCACGCGCCATTTCTCGGAATCCACATCGACGAAATCAACGATCAGGCGGGCAGGGGGCTGTACGATGGCGCCCAGATACGGCGCAGTGCCGGAAGAATACAAAAACACCACATCAAACGCATGTGCCGTCGTCTTCGCCTTCACCCAATCCATCAATTCGCGGTGGCGGAAATAGCTGAACGATACAGGCTCGCGCTTCGCAATAGCCTGCACAGCCGCCTTCTGCCGCGAGCGCCCGCGCCCGTCCACAATACACGTCTCCGCGCACAGCCCGTTCAGCGCATCGCGGTGCTGCCAGTCATCGGCATCATCCACAGGTGCGCCGAGATAGACATCATAATCCCGCGCCAATCCGCGTATCAGATGATACGCCCGCAGCTTCTCGCCCTTGTTCGGCGGATAGGGGATGCGATGCGCCAGGAACAGCAGTTTCGGCTTGCTCATCCCAACTGCCTCGCCAGATAAGGCCCGACCTGCTTGGTCACGGCAAAGGGCAGCTTCTTCCACGTCTTCACAAACCGCGCGTATTTCGGGTTGTTCGGGTTCACATCCGGCATTTCGGCCCCGTTCGCCAGATGATACTGATATTCCAGCGGTTTCGGCTCAAACCCCCAGTATTTCTTGTAATCATAAGACCCCGTGTCCGGCTTCGAGCGTCCGAAATCAAACACCGTGACCCCCCGCTCGACCGAGCGTTCCATCAGGTTCCAGTACACATGGTCAAATGCCCGCAATCCGCGCGCTTCGGGCAATGCGCCCACGTAATACGGATAGACCGTGTCGCGGAAATAAAAGCTCATCAGCGCCACAACCGGCCCCTCGGTCCAGGCCACCGTCGCAATCTCGCACTGATCGCCGAAATGCTTCTTCAGCGCCGCATACCAGCGTTTCGGCAGGATCGGCGTGCCCAGCGCATGAAGGTTGCGCGCATAAAGCTCATAGAATGTATCAACAGTGGCGTTGGTGTTCACAGGCAGCGCCGCTTTGATGCCTTTACGCACATCAGCCCGCTTTTTGCGCGGGATAGCCGCCAGCCGCTTGTCACTATCCGGTTCCAGCGGCATCGTAAAGCCCGCATAAGTACCCGATTTCGTAGGCCAGTCCGCAAACGCCGCCGTCTCCCCGCGCAGCTCCAGACACGGAACCTTGCGCTCATCGGCCAGCGCAATCGCCGCCTTGGCCAGCACATCCGCCACCGCGTCATTCATCGCCAATATCCCGCCGCCCACCGAGAATCCGGTCGATACCAGCGAATTGCCGAATAACCGCGTCTTCAGATGCACCAGCGGCAGCACCCCGGCCACCGTCTCGCCCGCCATCGCGATCAGGTATGGCGTGTCATACCCCAGCGCCTCATTCACCGCGTCCCGCCATGCCAGCAGGTGAAAAGGTGACCCGTCAGGGTGTGCAGCGACAAACTGGTCCCATGCGCCTTCGTCTTTGGCTTCAAGCCGTGAGACGGTCAGCGCCCGCGTCAGTTCCTGCGGATCTATCGTCGAGCCATCCATGATAAGCCTCGTCCATTCGGGTCCATCGGCCTCTCGCGACCAGCTTCCGCAATTTCGACTCGCAACGCGAAAGCCCGATCGTGTGCCGTAAACGTGACTTTAGGGGCGCGTCGTTAATGCGCGGTTGCCCCGGATCAATTTCCCACGGATGCAGATAAAAGTTCGGTGGAACCCCCTCGGCCCGCATCCGCCGCGCGTTCATCTCGAACAGGGGCACGGGGAACATGCGGAAAAATCCCCCCCCGCCCAGCGGATAGCGCTTTCCGCGCCATAACAGTGTCGTCACGGGGATTTCCAGCATATCCGCTGTCGGCTCGCGGAACGGATGCCTCGGTGCGTCCGGGTCGCCGTAAAGATCATGCGCAATCGGGTGAGAGCTTGACGAATAAGCATACCCCGCCTCCGCCAGCGCCTCATAGGCCCAGGGCGAGCGCGGATCGATCGAAAAACTCGCCGCGCGATAGCCCTTTACGTCCACCCCGCCAATATCTTCCAGCGTCAGCCGTGCCTTGCGCACATCCTCGAAAAACGTGGGCCGGTCCTGATTGAACACCGCATGATGATCCCAGCCGTGGCTGGCCAACTCATGCCCCGCGCCCGTGATCCGCCGCACCAGATCAGGAAACTGCGCCGCGACACAGCCCAGCGTAAAGAACGTGCCTTTCGCGCCGCCCTCATCAAACAGCGCCAGCAACCGGTCCGTATTCGCCTCAACCCGCGATTCATAGGTCGGCCAGTCGGCACGGTTGATAACCCCCGCAAAGGCGTGAACGTGGAAATAATCCTCCACATCAATCGTCATCGCACCGGGCAAAACGCCGTCCGTTTGCGGTCCCTGAGGCTGGTTCATTCAAAAACTCCTGACACAAGCCAACAGTTTACCAACCGCGCGTTAAGGTCTTCTCTACGCTGCCCGTGCCAGCGCGGAAGCCGCGAAACCCGCCCCGGCACGCCCCGGAAATCGCGACAAAATGCTATAAGCAGGCGCATCAGCAGTCCGCTTTGAGTGTAAGGCGGTCGTTGCTGTGCCGCCAAAAACCTGTCAAAACTCAAACAGTTCCGGCGGTTTTTTTGACGCTCTCAAACGCAGACATTTCCGTAGAGTGGGGCAGGGTGTCAAAAACGACCGTTTGTTGCGCATAGGTTTTGGAAAGGGGTTTCTGAAAAATGGTCATGGTAGTGTCTGATCCATGCCATGCGGATAGAAGGGACGGA
>CALFAK010000169.1 GCA_937948985.1 uncultured Neomegalonema sp.
TGACAATGGCATGTACGGCACAATCCGAATGCACCAACAGCGCGACTATCCGGGGCGTGTTTCAGGAACCGATTTGCAGAACCCCGACTTTGCGGCGGTCGCAGCAGGCTATGGCATCCACGCCGAAGCGGTAGCCACAGACGCCGACTTCGCGGCGGCATTCGAGCGCGCACGCGAGGCCGGACGGCCCGCATTACTGCACCTGAAAACCGACCCCACAGCGATAGCGCCGGGTAAGGTGATGGGGGCATAGATCGTAATCAGGATGCGTGCCGGCTATGACGGGGAGGTAATGCAAGGTAACTGTGGATTGCATGGCAAGAATTTTGACCAAGTGATCGCGAACAACCCTAACTCGCCAACTCCCAGGCTTCGCGCTCAAACTGGAAATGCGATGATTCCCGCGAACAATTCGAGGCCATGATCAACCAAATTGTTTCACGTGAAACATAGCTTAAAACTACTAATATTCAGGCAAATCCGCTACCCGACATACCCGAACCGCTCACAAATCTCATCCAGCTCCTCAAGGCTCCGATAAGTCAACACTACCGTCCCTTTGCCGTTTCCGCGATCCTGAATGGCGACCGGAACCCCTACCGCCGCGCTCAGATCTTGCTCCAGCGCCAGCGTACTGGTGTCTTTCTGCGGCGTCTTGGGCGCTGGCGCTTCATATCCGGCAGGCGGCGGCGTCACGCGGCTTTCAGTTTCGCGCACAGACAAGCCCTTGCGCACAACCTCCTCCACCAGCGTATCCGCGTCAGGATACGACAGCAGCGCCCGCGCATGACCCGCCGAAATATTCCCCTCCCGCAGATGCGCGGCTACCCGATCCGGCAGCTTGGTTAACCGCACCATATTCGCGATATGACTGCGCGACTTGGATACCGTCTTCGACAGCTGCTCCTGAGTATACCCGTAAGCATCCATCAGCCGGGCATAACTCTCCGCCTCTTCCATCGGGTTCAGATCAACCCGCTGCACATTCTCCACCAGCGCCACTTCCAACACTTCCGCGTCAGACATCACCTGCACAAGGATCGGCACCTGATGAATCGGCGCGCGCTGCGAAGCACGCCAGCGGCGCTCCCCCGCGATAATCTCATACCGCGTTGTTTCACGTGGATTGACCCGCACGAGGATCGGCTGAAGCACGCCCTTCTCACGGATGGAGGATGCGAGATTATTCAGCTCTTCATCATCAAAAGTCTTACGCGGCTGATCCGGGTTTGGCTCCAGCTCGGTGATATCGACAACATCGACGCCCTTGTTGGTGGGCACCGCATCCATATCGCCCATCAGCGCGGACAGGCCACGGCCCAGCCCCTTTTTCGCGTTACTCATATCGTCCCCCTTATGCCGCGATCAGGTCGCGCTCGCGGCGCAGCAGCTCACTGGCCAACTGAATATAGGCTTGTGATCCGGCACAAGCATGATCGTAAAGCAACGCGGGTTTCCCGTGCGACGGCGCTTCTGAAATCCGCACATTGCGCGGAATCACCGTCTTGTACACGGTCTTGCCCATATAAGCGCGCACATCCTCTGCCACCTGCGCCGACAACCGGTTACGCGCATCATACATCGTCAGCACGATGCCTTGAATTTCGAGGCTTGGGTTGAGGGTGTTCTTCACCATCTGAATCGTCTTCGTCAGCTGGGTCAGCCCCTCCAACGCATAGAACTCGCATTGCAGCGGCACCAACACCGCATCGGCGGCGGTCATCGCATTAATCGTCACCAGGCTCAGTGAGGGCGGGCAGTCGATCATGATATAGTCATACCGCCCCGCCACCGTGTTACCATCGCTGTCCGTGGCATTCAGTGCGTCTGCAAGGCGATGCGTGCGGCGGGGTTGGTCGAAAATCTCCAAATCGACCCCGGACAGATCAGCGGAAGCCGGACAAAGCGACAAGCCGGGGATCGCGGTGTTATGAATCGTCTCTGCCATCTTCGTATCACCGACCAGCATATCGTAGGATGTCTCAGCCCGATCCTCCGGTGTCAGACCCAGCCCTGTGCTCGCATTACCCTGCGCATCGATATCGATCAGCAGAACCTGCTTACCCACGGCCGCCAGCGCCGTGCTCAGATTAACCGCCGTCGTCGTCTTCCCCACACCGCCCTTTTGGTTAGCCAAGGCGAGAATGCGGGGGGATTTTCGGTTGCTCATGGTGTTCCTACCTTGCGGGATAGCTGACGGATCTCAAGGATCGACGCGGCATCATCAACGCAGCTTGCGTGTTTGACAACATCGAAATCCCACACCGTCCGCGCCTCGTCAATCTCCACCTGCGCCTGTGCGCCTTTCGAAAACAGGGCAACACCGCCCTCCCCCAATATCGGTTCCGCCATCGTGAAAAGCTGGCTCAGATTGGCCACAGCCCGCGCAGAAACCACATCCGCCTTGCCGTCATACGCCTCAATCCGCGTAGCCGAAACAACGGCATTGCACCCGGTCTCACGCGCAATCTCCCGCAGGAACGTAGCCTTGCGCTTGTCGCTTTCGATCAGCGTTACCGCAAGGTCAGGCCGGGTTTCCTTTGCAAGAATAGCGATGATCAATCCGGGAAACCCCGCCCCGGACCCCAAATCACACAGCGTGCGCGCGGCTGATGGGATCAACGGGTATAGCTGTGCGGAATCCGCAAAATGCCGCTCCCGCAAATCCGGCAATGTCGACGGCGCAACCAGATTGATCGCCCTATTCCACTTGCGTAGACGCCCGGCATAAAGATCAAGGGCCAGCGATGTTTCACGTGAAACGCTCACCCCCGCGCACAATATTATATCACTCATGCGGCAGGACGCCGTTTAACATGCGCCAGCAACAGCGTCAGCGCAGCGGGCGTCATCCCGTCAATCCGCGAGGCTTGCCCCAACGTCCGTGGCCGCACCGAGGCCAGCTTTTCACGGGCCTCATTCGACAGCCCGTGCACGCTGCCATAATCAAAATCGGCAGGCAGGATCAGCGCCTCATCCCGCTTAAACGCCTCAATATCCGCCGCCTGTCGTTCAACATAGCCGCTATACATCGACTCGATTTGCAGCTGATCCAGCACAGACACAGGCAAATCATGCGCCTCCGGCCACATCGCCATAAATGTCTCACGGTCAATATTAGGATACCCTAAAAACTCAAAAGCGGAGCGACGGCGGCCATCCTGATTGATCGTAATCCCGCGCGCCTTTGCTTCATTGGGTGTGATCGTCAACGTATCCAGCTCAGCGCGCCCGGCCTCCAGTGCAGTATGCTTGGCATCAAAATGCGCCGCCCGCTCTGCGCCGATACAGCCCAGCGTCAACCCGCGCGGCGTCAACCGTTGATCCGCATTATCGGCGCGCAGCGACAGCCGATATTCGGCGCGAGACGTGAACATCCGATACGGCTCCGTCACCCCGCGCGTGACCAGATCGTCTATCATCACACCGATATACGCTTCCGAACGGTCGAGGATAAACTCCCCCGATCCCGCCGCCAGCGCCGCCGCATTCAGCCCGGCCATCATCCCCTGCGCCGCAGCTTCCTCGTATCCGGTCGTCCCGTTAATCTGCCCGGCAAGGAACAACCCCTTCCAGCCTTTCAGCGCCAGCGTCGGGTCCAGCGCTTTGGGATCAAGGTAATCATATTCAATCGCATAACCCGGCTGAATAATCTCCGCCTTCTCCAACCCCGGAATTGTAGCGATAAATGCCGCTTGGACATCCGCCGGCAGGGATGTGGAGATGCCGTTCGGATAAACCGTCGGATCATCCAGCCCTTCCGGCTCAAGAAAAATCTGATGGCTTTCCTTCTCGGCAAACCGCACAATCTTGTCCTCAATCGACGGACAATAACGCGGCCCCACACCCTCAATCTGCCCGCCATACAGCGCGGATTTCGTCAAATTCTTCTCGATCAGCGCATGAGTTTCAGCCGTGGTCTTCGTGATATGGCAATCGACCTGTCGGTTCGGCAGCACATCCGTCATAAACGAAAATGGCATCGGATAATCATCACCGGGCTGCGAATCCAGCGCGCTGTAGTCAATCGTCCGTCCATCCAACCGCGCAGGCGTGCCCGTCTTCAAACGCCCCATCGGCAAACCCAGCGCATACATCCGGTCAGCGAGCGGTTTCGCGGGCGGATCACCAACACGCCCCCCTGCCCGACGCTCATCACCGATATGAATCACACCGTTCAGAAATGTCCCCGTCGTCAGCACAACCGCCGCCGCCCGGATGACACGATCACCGATATCAACGCCCTCAATCCGATCACCATTGACCAGCAAGTCCCGCGCCTCAGCCTCAACAATCTCCACGTTGGACCGTGCGAATTCTTCCTGCATTGCCTTACGATACAGCACCCGATCCGCCTGCGCGCGCGGTCCGCGTACAGCCGGGCCCTTACTGCGATTCAACAAGCGGAACTGAATCCCCGCCGCATCGGCCACACGCCCCATCGCCCCGTCAAGCGCATCAATCTCACGCACCAGATGCCCTTTGCCGAGACCACCAATCGCCGGATTGCAGGACATCTCCCCGATACGATCCTTACGATGCGTCACGAGCACAGTCTTCGCCCCCACCCGCGCCGCCGCCAAAGCGGCATCACATCCCGCATGACCACCGCCGATTACAATCACATCGCAGTCAAATTGTTTCACGTGAAACATTGCTACAAGCTACCTTTTGACCAAATTGTTTCACGTGAAACATAGTTTAAAGATACTAATTGAGTTCACTTACCTAGGCAGAATTCCGAGAATATCACGTCCAAAAGCCGCTCAACCCCGCGCTCCCCCGTAATCCGCCCCAGCGCCTCATATGCTTCACGCACATCCTGTGCCGCTATTTCTGGCACGGCTTGTAAGCGCGAATCCCCATCGCTTGCAAGAACGGCATAACGTTGCAGCGCCGATAAAGCGTCAGATAGGGCCAGCCTGTGCCGCTCGCGCAGCCATAGCGCGTCCGATGGCGGCTCGGCCAATTCAAGCCGTTCTTTCAGCAAACCAATCAGCGGTGTCAGACCCGCATTCCCCTTCGCCGAAATCTCACAATCCACATCCCGATCCGCAGCCCCTTGATCGCGCTTATTCCAAATCCGCAAATCATCGGGTGCCAGCAACGCGTCAATATCCGCTGACAACGGTGCATCAGGAGCCAATAATCCGATCCGCAAATCCGCCTCTTTAGAAACAAATCCGGAACGTCGCATTCCTTCCCGCTCCACGGCATCCTCTGTTTCACGAATACCGGCCGTATCAATCAACGTCACCGGAAAACCATCCAGCTCCAGTGAAACCTCGATACTGTCACGGGTCGTACCCGGAATATCGGAAATAATCGCAATATCCCGCTGCGCCAGCGCATTGATCAGCGTCGATTTCCCCGCATTAGGCGCACCCAAAATCGCCACCCGCCAGCCCGACCGCAACCGCTCCGTCATTGCCGGCGCTGTCAACGTCTCCGCCAGATCATCGCGCACAGACAGAATCGCTTGCGAGGCTACGGCATAGGTTTCGTCCGGTATCTCCTCATCCGCGAAATCAATCGTCGCTTCCAGCAACGCAAGCCCCCGCGTCAGCCGCCCCGACCATTCCCGACATTTATCACCAAGACTGCCCGCATATTGACGCAGGGCCGCACGGCGCTGGCTTACGGTCTCCGCATCGATCAGATCAGCCAACCCCTCAATCTGGGCAAGATCGAGACGGCCATTGTCAAACGCGCGCCGGGTAAACTCCCCCGGCTCTGCCATGCGCAGCCCGTCACGTTCAGACAACACGCGCAGCACGGCGGCAACAACCGCCCTGCCCCCGTGCAGATGAAGCTCAAAAGCATTCTCGCCCGTAAAACTGGCCCCACTGGCAAACCGCACGATCAGCGGCTCATCCAAAGCCTCACCCGTCGCCGGATCAACAATCCGGCGCACACATGTTTGTCTGGGTGTTGGCAGTGCACCATCAGCAAGCAATGCAGACAGCGCCGCATCACAGCTTGGTCCAGAAACACGCAAAACCGCCACACCGGATCGACCGGAAGGCGTTGCAAGGGCAAAAATCGTGGCTGCGCTCATGTGGTGGCCCTTTGATAAGAGCCATCCAGAGGAGGCTCTTACGTATTCATCGAGTCGAAGAAATCCGCATTGGTTTTCGTCTGTTTCAACTTACCAAGCAAGAATTCCATCGCATCGATTGTACCCATCGGGTTGAGGATACGGCGCAGGACGAACATTTTGGTGAGCGTGGCTTTATCAACCAGCAATTCTTCCTTACGCGTGCCGGATTTGGTGATGTCAATCGCCGGGAAGACGCGTTTGTCAGCGATTTTACGGTCTAGGATAAGTTCGGAGTTACCCGTACCCTTGAATTCCTCAAAGATAACCTCATCCATCCGGCTGCCCGTTTCGATCAGCGCGGTCGCGATAATGGTCAGCGAGCCACCCTCTTCGATATTACGCGCCGCACCGAAGAAACGCTTGGGACGTTGCAGCGCGTTGGCATCCACACCCCCCGTCAGCACTTTACCCGATGACGGCACGACGGTGTTGTAAGCACGGCCCAGACGCGTGATCGAGTCGAGCAAGATGATCACATCACGCCCGTGCTCAACAAGGCGCTTGGCCTTCTCAATCACCATCTCGGCCACCTGAACGTGACGGATCGCGGGTTCGTCAAAGGTCGAGGAAATCACCTCACCATCAACGGTGCGCGACATATCCGTCACTTCTTCGGGACGCTCATCAATCAGCAGGACGATCAGATAGCATTCGGGATGATTGGCCGAAATCGCCTTGGCGATGTTTTGCAGCAGAACCGTTTTACCCGTGCGCGGTGGCGCGACGATCAAAGCGCGTTGACCTTTGCCAAGCGGCGCAACCAACTCAATAACGCGCGAACTCATGTCTCTGGATGCGGGATCACCCGTTTCCATGCTCAGGCGTTGTTCGGGGTATAACGGGGTCAGGTTATCGAAGTGAACCTTATGGCTGGCACGCTCAGGCTCTTCAAAGTTGATCGTACTGACCTTGAGCAGTGCAAAATATCGCTCGCCGTCTTTTGGTCCGCGAATAACACCCTCAACCGTATCCCCTGTGCGCAGGCTGAAACGGCGGATTTGGTTGGGGCTGACATAAATATCATCGGGACCGGGCAGATAGTTGGCTTCCGGTGATCTGAGAAACCCGAATCCGTCTTGTAAAACCTCAAGAACGCCAATCCCGGTGATTTCAACTTCACGCTCGGCCAATTCCTTGAGAATGGCGAACATCATGTCTTGTCGCCGCAAAGTGCTCGCGTTTTCGACTTCGAGATCCTCCGCGAACTTTTGCAAGTCAGTGGGAGATTTCTCTTTCAGCTCCTGAAGTTTCAGGGTCGTTTCGGTCATGGGGACTCTTTCGGAAGAGATCTTGAGAAGGGAAAAATTCAAAGGGGCATAAATTGCCGAGCAGCTGAAACACTGCAATCATCAGAACGATGTTGTTGACGGGAACGCTTAATGAGCGCCCCGTCAAAGTCAAGATAAATTCTCAGAACGGTTTAAAAACAACCAAACCCACAATGATCATCATCAGCACGGTGGGCACTTCATTCATAAGCCGGAAAAACTTGCTCGTGCGCACCGATGTGCCCGCCAGAAATTCCTTCCGCCACTTCCCGCACATACCATGAAACGCGGTCATGGCCAGAACCATAAGCACCTTCAGAATAATCCACTGCTCACTGCCCAAATCAACCGCCGCACCGATCAGCAAAATGCCCGTAATCCACGTCACCAGCATCGCCGGTGTCATGATCACTTTCATCAGTTTCAATTCCATAGTCTCAAACGTGTTCTTCGCCTCATCCGAGACGGTTTCAACGTGATAGACGAACAAACGCGGCAGGTAGAAAAGCGCGGCCATCCAGCTGATAACCGCCATAATGTGAATCCACTTGACCCAAGGATAAAGGGTATCCATCCTCTATCCCCTGATTTTCTTCAGCAAGGCGTGAACATTATTGATATCCGCTTCCGGCGTGATCCCATGTCCCAGATTGAAGACAAACGGCCCCTGCCCCAGCGCGTTGATGATCCGGTCGATATCCCGCATCATCGCATCACCACCCGTGATCATATGCATCGGCTCAAGGTTGCCTTGCACAGTGCCCAATGGCTGCACATGCTCTGCGGCCCATTCCGGTGATACGCCTTGGTCAAGGCTGACGCCATTCACGCCCGTTGCCTTCACAAAATCCGCATACAACGAGCCAACGCCACGCGGAAAACCGATAATCGGCGTATCGGGATGCGCGGCGCGCACAATCTCAACAATCCGCTTCGTCGGCTGCACACAATAGCGATCAAAAGCATTCGGCGCGAGCGCACTGGCCCAGCTGTCAAAAATCTGCACCGCTTCAGCACCTGCATCAATCTGCTTCACCAGATAATGCCCTACACTCTCGGCCAATGAATCAATCAGCGCGGCAAAGGTATCGGGGGATGAAAACATCCACTTGCGCGCCTGCGCCTGTTCATCCTTACCCCGTCCCGCCGCCATATAAGTCGCCAATGTCCACGGCGCTCCGGCAAACCCGATCAGGGCCGTTTCTTTGGGCAATTCCTCACGCAATCTGCTGACCGTCTCATAGACCGGAGCGAGATGCGAATCGAAGCTCTCGGGATCAAAAACGGGCGGCGCAGACCCGATCGGCAACGGGTCAAGCCGTGGCCCTTCGCCCTGCGCAAACCAGACATTCATGCCCAACGCATGAGGGACGACCAGTATATCCGAAAACAGGATTGACGCATCAAACCCGAACCGACGGATCGGTTGCAGCGTCACTTCGACAGCAAAATCGGGGTTATAGCACAGGTTCAAGAACCCCCCCGCCGTCTCGCGTACAGCGCGGTATTCATCAAGATAACGCCCGGCCTGTCGCATCAGCCATACAGGGGGTACAGGATTGGTCTTGCCCTTAAGGGCGCGGATCAGCAGCTTATCATCAGATTTCATAGGCAATCCAGAACAGGAACTGCGCGCCGATGCAAGCCTGAGAAACCGATATCGCTTCTTTTCTTTCTTCAAGAATCCGAGAATCTATAAATATGGATTCTTTTGTTTATCCCTGTGGAAATCGGGGATTAATTTTATTCTTCGCTTATCCACAGATTTTGAGCAAATCCCGTGCTCTGTTGAGATGGTATCTGAGGTTAGTAAAATCTTAATCAATCTAAATGGTTTAGTCATACTCCTTACCAGAGTCTTAACATGGTGCGGCGTTATGGTGTGTTTTACACAATCGGGTGATGTCAGTGGTACGTGTTTTCCCCTTCGCATAACCATGCGAACTGAATCTTGTTAATGGGGATGAAAGTGTCGGTTGGCTTTGCCATTCAAAACGTTCACCGCTATCCACAGCGCTATGGCTGATCCCTATTGCATACACATCATCTCGGATTCGACAGGTGAAACCATCGCTTCCGCCTTGCGCGCGACCATTCCGATGTTCGGCGAGGTCAAGGTGCGTTATCGCCGCCACGTGATGATTCGCAGCGAAAAAGCGTTGGAAAAGGTGCTCGACGCCGTTGAGGCCGATCCCGGCATCGTCTTTCATACTGTGGTCGAGACGGCGCTTCGTAGACAGATTGACAAACGCTGCCACCAAATCGGTGTTCAAGCGGTCCCGTTTCTCGACCCGATTCTCAGCACACTGACCGGATATTTCGGCCAAAAGGCCGTGCTCATGCGTCCGGGGGCACAGCATGAAGTGGATGAACGTTATTATCAACGCGTCGCCGCCCTCGATTTCGCCCTCGCTTATGATGATGGCAATCTGGCCGAACGGCTGGCCGAAGCTGACGTCGTCCTGATCGGTGTCAGCCGCACGTCAAAAACCCCCACTTGCGTTTATATGGCAGGGCGCGGTGTGAAAGCGGCCAATGTGCCGCTGATCTTAGGTAAAGCCCCGCCGCCGGAATTGTTCGATTTACGCGATAAAGGCCGTCTGATCGTGGGTCTGACCGTGAAACCCACCCGTCTTGCCCAGATCCGCGAAAACCGCCTCAGCGCGCTGAACCACCACGGCGGAGCTGATTATGCCGACCTTGAGATGATCCGCCGTGAGGTTATCGAGGCACGGCAATTGATGGAAGAATTGGAATGCCCGATGATCGATGTCACCCGCCGCTCGATTGAGGAAACCTCGGCGGAAATCCTGCGCATGATTGAGCAGGGCAGGGCGGAGCGCATCAGATGAGCCTGATTTTGGCATCGGCCAGCGAGGCACGAGCAAAGATGCTGCGCGATGCGGATGTTCCGGATGTGCAAGCGATCCCCGCCCATGTAGATGAAGATGCGATCAAGCAGGCTTTTCGTGCTGAAGGCGTCGCCGCCCGCGATCTCGCCGATGCCTTGGCGGAGGCAAAGGCCAAGCGTGTCTCCACCAAATATCCCGGCACATTGGTGCTTGGCGCGGATCAGGTCTTGGCCTTTGAGGGTGGTACTTTCGATAAACCCCGCGATCTCACTGATGCGCGCGAACAGCTACAGCGCTTGCGCGGTTCCAGCCACGAATTGCTCAGCGCCGCCGTTATCTGTGTCGATGGCGCACCCGTCTGGCGACATATCGGTGCGGCCCGGCTTTCCATGCGCCCGTTCACAGATTCTTTCATCGAGGCATATCTCGTGGAGGAAGGCGCACGGGTGCTCGAAACCGTGGGTGGCTACCGCATCGAAGAACGCGGTGCACAACTCTTCAGCCGCATCAGCGGCGATTATTTCTCCATCCTCGGATTACCTTTGCTGGAAGTCTTGGGATTCTTACGTGCGCGGGGAGTGCTGACAGAATGACTGATCATAACAATGCGCCCCTCGCCGGGGTCATCGGTTGGCCGATAGCGCATTCATTATCCCCGAAACTGCACGGCCATTGGCTCGCGCGTTACAATATCAAAGGCTGGTATCTGCCGCTGCCTGTCTCAGAAGGTAACTTTGAGGCCGCCTTGCGCGCGATGCCCAAAATCGGCTTTGTCGGCGCGAATGTGACAATGCCCCATAAAGAGCGCGCCTTTGCGCTGGCGGATGAAACCTCTGCCGTGGCGCAACGGCTGGGGGCGGCCAATACCCTTGTATTCGATCTTCAGCGCGGCATCTGCGCCGATAACACAGACGGTTTCGGCTTCATCGAAAACCTGCGCGAAGCCCGCCCAGGTTGGGATGCGGCGGCGGGTCCGGTCACGGTGCTGGGTGCAGGGGGCGCGTGCCGTGCCGTGGTTGCCGCACTGATGGATGCGGGCGTGTCTGAGCTGCGCCTGCTGAACCGCACAAAATCACGGGCCGAAACGCTGCGTGATGAGATTGCGTCCGGCATAAATGTCCATGACTGGGCAGAAGTTGAGGAGGCCGTTTCAGACGCAAGTCTGGTGGTCAACACCACCAGCATGGGTATGGCTGGCGGCCCCGACCTGACCCTGACGCTCGAAAACCTCTCTCCCGATGCGCTGGCCGCTGACATTGTCTATGCGGCGGGAGGCACGCCTTTCATGAAACTGGCCCAATCACGTGGCGCGGAAACGGTGGACGGGTTGGGTATGTTGCTCCATCAAGCACGCCCGGGTTTTGAACGCTGGTTCGGTCATGCGCCTGAAGTCGACAATGCGCTGCGGGCGGCAGTGGTAGGGCAGGGGGCATGATTGTCCTCGGCCTGACCGGGTCCATCGCGATGGGCAAGTCGACCACGGCGCAAATGTTTCGCGAGGCGGGCGTTCCCGTTTGGGATGCCGACGCGGCGGTGCATCAAGCTTACGGACAGGGTGGCGCGGCGGTTGCTCCCGTCGGTGCGCTGATCCCCACGGCGGTTGTCGATGGCGTGCTTGATCGTGAGGCCATGCGCGAAGCGATAGCAACAGACCCGCAATTGCTGCCCCGAATAGAAGCCATCGTTCACCCGATCGTCGCGGCGGATCGCGGGCGATTTATCGCTGACGCAAGCGCAGATATCATCGTCCTCGACATCCCGTTGTTGTTTGAGGTCGGCGCGGATACCCTGTGCGATGCGGTCGTTGTCGTCACCGCTCCGGAACAGGTGCAGCGTGAACGGGCGCTTGCAAGACCGGGGATGACAGCGGATCGTCTTGATGCGATGCTCGCCAAGCAGATGCCGGATGCCGAAAAGCGGAGTAGGGCGGATCACCTGATCGACACATCACTCGGCTTGGATGCTGCAAAAGCCAGTGTCACCGCAATACTGGAAGAGATCGCCAATGGCTGACAAACGCGAAATCGTCATGGATACCGAGACAACGGGTCTGGAACCGAAAGACGGTCACCGGATTGTCGAGATCGGTGCGATTGAACTCCTGAATCATGTGCCCACGGGCAACGTCTTTCACGAATACATCAACCCGCGCCGCCCCATGCCCGCCGAAGCATTCGCGGTTCATGGGATCAGTGATGGCGATCTTGCCGACAAGCCGCCGTTCGAGGATCTGGCGCAGAAATTCATGGATTTCATCGGTGATGCCGTCCTCGTCATCCACAACGCGCCGTTTGATGTGAAATTCTTGAACTTTGAGCTGGGCCGTACCGGACTTGGTCCGATCCTGATGGATCGTGTGACGGACACGCTGCAAATCGCCCGCGAGAAATTCCCCGGCGCTCAGAACAGTCTCGATGGCCTCTGCCGCCGCTTCTCCCTCGACAACAGCAAACGCGTCAAACACGGCGCGCTGCTGGACAGTGAAATCCTCGCGGATGTCTATCTGGAACTCTGCGGTGGCCGCCAATCAGCGCTGATATTGGATGCCCAACAGGGTAAAACGGAAAAGCGTGAGCAAGTGGACGCCAACTACACCGCCAAACAACGCCCCCAACCCCGCCTGACCAATCTCAGCGACGATGACCTCACTAAACACGCCGCGTTTATCGCCAAAATGAAAGGTGAAAACCTTTGGGGCGTGTGATGCGCTTACTTAACTTTCTGATTCAGGATCAGCAAATTAGACAGCTTGCCGACCTGCGTCTCCGCCAGTGTACCGCAATCCTCAACATTCTCGCCCACACTCAAGCGGCAAAAATCATAGCTGCCCATATCAAGGTTCAGCGCCATCACGGGTGAGAACCGCTCCACTATATCGAGTGCCGCAGCGTGCAGTGTCAGGGGCGGGCTGTCGTAGACGCCGTAACTACCGTCTTCGAGGCTGAACAACACCCGGCGCCGGAATCGCGGCGCGCTGTCACGGGGTTTCGTATCCACCTTGCCGTCAACCACCAACATATGGCTCTGCAATGCGGACCAGCCTTGCGCTTTGGCGGTTTTCAAAAACGCCCTGCGCTCGGCTTTCTTTCTGAGATTCCAGTTGTCATCATCAACGCCGACACGTTCCACATGATGCAGTGACAGCGCGCCATTATTGTCGATCAGCGCCAACCCGTCCCAGCCCTGCAAATACGGATCATACGCTTCGCCACCGCTGAGGAAAAACCCCTCCGGTTCACGCGCCTCACCGCTGGTATAGGTTCCCGTGATCACCAACCGCCGCTCGCCTTTGCCGGTGCTCGCCGTCGGAATTTCGGGGTCGCGCAGCAAGACAACAGAGGCGGCGGTATCTCCCGCACAGCTCATAAACAGCAAACCAGATTGCGCCGCCGGACATTCCGCGCGCACGGGTGACGCCAAAAGCGGCGCCATCGTCATCATTGTCGCGGCTATAACCTTAATTCTCATCCGCCCACCAATTCACATTCCGCGTCGCCACCATCGTCACCGCGATGCTAAGGAATGCCGCTACGGCCCCGATCAACAACGCATAATCCTGACTTTGCAAGAGAAGATACAAGAACCCGTAAAGTGTAGCAAACGCCGCAAAGGCCATCCACGTCGCTTTACCGCCCCCCATTGCTGTCGCGACATACCCGGTCAGCAGCACAATCGTCGCTCCGGCGGCGATCAGATAGGCGGGCGTGAACCCGATCTGCTCACTCAACGCCAGCAACAACAGGAAGAAGACGCATTCGGCCAACCCGACCAACAAATACTGTATCGCATGGGTCCGCTTGCCCGTCGCACCCTCGATCAGAAATACCGTCAGGAACGACAGACCCACAAACAGCACGGCGTATTTCAGCGACCGTTCGACTTTCTGATAGAAATTCACAGGCTGATAGAAAGACACACCAAAACCGCTGTTCCCCATCGCCGAACCGAGGTGGCCGTTCTGAGGAACTGTCCATGTCGCCGGGAACCCCCGCGCGAGATAGGGAACCGACCACGAAGCCTTAAACCCCGCATCGCTGATGCTGCGTGATTTCGGCAGAAATGCGCCGTCAAAGCTGGGGTGCGGCCAGTCGGAGGAAATCTTCACATCCGTTTTCCGACCCAGCGGTGACACATGCAGCCGCGCGCTGCCGCGTATGTTGAGGGCAAAATCAAACGCGCCATCCACATCACGCGGATCACCAATCGCCGCTTGCAACATGCTGCCTGATCTGAAATTAGGCGCGTAAGCCCTGCTTCCTTTGTAATTCGGTGATGCCGGAAACGCCCCGTTTGCCAATCTGGTTTCCGAGGCAAATGCGGGTTCAAAGGCAATATCCTCGCCCTTCCAACTCACACTCATATTATTCTCAAATGCGCGGGAATCTGACACCTTTGCCGCCAATACAGCCTTATCCCAAAGCGCTGTCTCCCCGGCGTTAATCAGGTTTTCAGCGTCAATCGCATCAAATGCTCCCGAAAAAACCGCCTTCGCCGTATAGACCGTGGCCTCAAAAATACCCCTGCTGCGCGTCTGTGTTTGCGCGTCAATCTCAACACGCAGCGTATCCGGCGTAATCACCAGCGTATGCGTTTCAACAGTCGGTACTACTTTACCGTCCGCTTGTGTCAGCACGCCCGCGCGTTGGACCGGAACCATCAGAAACGGCCCTGCCAGCGATTGCGGTGCGCCCCACACCCCGCCAACTTCACGGATTGTCTGATTGCTGTAGCTTTGCCGTTCGGAGGTAATAACGCCCAACATCAACAGTGGAATGGTCATCACAACGGTCAGCAGGATCAGGATCAAAAACCCCGCCCCCTTGCTGCGCCAAAAACTGCTCCGCACCGCGTCCGCCATAGCATCCTCCTGAATTCATCAAACCATACGTCACGACACGGCTGAATTGAGGCGTTGCTTTACAGTTTGCGCACAGATGTGACAGAATCCGCGCATGGCAGTTAAAACCACGCTGAACGCGAAAAATCTTGAGGCGCTGGGCGCACAGACACTAGCTGAATTGGTCATGTCTCTGGTCGATGGCAATGCGGCGCTCAAACGTGAGGCCCGTGCCGCTTTGCTGGAATTGGCCGGGGATGGTGCGATGGCGGTGGAGGTGCGAAAGCGCCTCGCTGCCATCAAAAAAGCCGGCTCTTTCGTCAGTTGGAAAAAGAAAAAGCCTTTCGCGACAGAGCTGATCCGTTTGCACCGCACCATCGCCGACAAAATCACCCCGCAAAACCCTAAAGAGGGGCTGGAGTTGATCTGGCTGTTCCTCGGCCTCGCCCCCTCTGTCTACGAGCGTCTGGATGACAGCAATGGGATGATCGCCGATATCTTCCATGACGCTTGCGCAGATATCGGCGTTATCGCCACCCGCGCGAAATCGGACCCTGTAAAACTTGCCGATCAGGTGTTTCGCGCTCTCATAGACGGCAATCATTATGCCGAGTTCGATAATCTGTTGGAATCCGTCAGCGAAGCCCTCGGCGATAAAGGCATCGCCCATCTCAAAACGCTGTTCGTGAAGGCGGCAGCGGCCAAGCCTGAAAAGCCAAAAAAACCGCGCAAAGAAGATGTCATCGGCTGGAGCACGAACGGTGCAATTTATCGCCAGGATATCGAGCGCCGCCACCACGAAAGTACGATCCGGCGCAGCCTGATGAAGATCGCGGATATTCAGCAAGATGTTGACGGATTCATCGCCCAGCTTGATGAGAATGCCCGAAAACTCGATTTAAACGCCGCCGACATTGCCTTGCGCCTCGTCGAGGCGGGGCGTGCGTCTGAAGCCCTGACATATCTTGATGAGGCCAATCAGGATGAGCGCTACTATCACGCCGAATGGGCCGATGCCCGCCTTACCACGCTGGAGGCGCTGGATCGTGTCGGGGATGCCCAAGCGATGCGATGGTCCGTATTTGAGCGCAGTTTTGCCGCTGAATACCTGCGCGATTACCTGAAAAAACTCCCCGATTTCGAGGATATTGAGGCTGAAGAAAAAGCGCTGGCCCATGTCAGCGCTTCAAAAGACCACCACCGCGCCCTCGAATTCCTGATCAAATGGCCCGCACTTCAACAAGCCGCAAAGCTGGTTGAAGACCATTACGGCGCGCTGAATGGTGGTCTTTATTTCCTGCTCAGCCCTGCCGCCGACGCCTTGCTCGACAAATACCCCCGTGCGGCAACGCTGCTGTTGCGGGCAATGATTGATGATTCATTGGAGGGCGGTAAATCCGGCCGCTATAAGCACGCGGCACAGCATTTCACAGACTGCGACAGCCTTGCGGGGGCAATCGAGGATTTCGGCCCCTTTGAAACCCATGCGGCTTTCAAGGCGCGTATCCGCGCAAAACATGGTGGTAAATACGCTTTCTGGAGCCTGATACAATAGGTTCGCCCTCCGGGTGAGAAGGGCGAATCTCTTACATCTGCCGTTCGACCATCATTTTCTTAATACTGCCGATGGCTTTCGCCGGGTTCAGACCCTTCGGACAGGTCTTCGCGCAGTTCATAATTGTATGGCAACGGTACAGCCGGAACGGATCTTCCAGATCATCCAGCCGTTCCCCGCGTGCCTCATCACGGCTATCCGCCAACCAACGATATGCCTGCAACAGCGCGGCCGGCCCCAGATAGCGGTCACCGTTCCACCAGTAGGACGGGCATGATGTCGAGCAACAGGCGCACAGGATACATTCGTACAATCCGTCAAGCTGCTCGCGGTCTTCCGGCGATTGCTTCCACTCTTTGGTCGGTGTCGCCGAGTCCGTTTCCAGCCAAGGCTTGATCGAGGCGTGCTGGGCATAAAAATGTGTCAGGTCCGGCACAAGGTCTTTGACCACAGGCATATGCGGCAGAGGATAAATCCGCACATCGCCGCTGACTTCGGCAATGCCCTTGGTGCAAGCCAGCGTGTTCGTCCCGTCGATATTCATCGCGCAAGACCCGCAAATTCCCTCGCGACAGGAACGGCGAAAGGTCAGCGTCGGATCAATCTCGTTTTTAATCTTGATGATCGCGTCCAAAACCATCGGCCCGCAATCTTTCGTATCGATATAGTAAGTATCGATGCGCGGATTCTCACCCGTGTCAGGATTCCATCGATAGACTTTAAACGCCTTCATGCTCTCGCCGCTGCCCTTGGGCCACGTCTTGCCTTGCACGATCTGCGAGTTCTTGGGGAGGGTGAATTGTGCCATTAGTAATTCCTCTCGCGGATCAATAAACGCGTGCTTTAGGCGCGATTTTCGCGGGTTCAATCCCGCCCGCATCCGGCGCGGTCAGCGGTTCGGTCTGCACGGCGCGATAGCTGAGCGAGACATTCCCCGTCTCCGCAACCTTCGCCAGCGAGTGAACCCGCCAATTCGCATCATCACGGTCTTTGTAGTCTTCCCGCGCATGAGCGCCCCGGCTTTCCTTGCGCGCCTCGGCTGAAACGACAGTCGTAATCGCATTCGCCATCAGGTTTTCCAGTTCCAATGTCTCCATCAGATCGGTGTTCCAGATCAGCGAGCGGTCGGTGACTTTAATATCAGCCATATTCTGCCAGATCGCCGCCATTCGCTGACAGCCTGATTGCAGCGTTTCCTCAGTGCGGAACACGGCTGCATCCTCTTGCATCGCCGCTTGCATATCATCGCGTATCTGCGCGGTCGGCGTGCCGCCATCGGCATTGCGCAGGCGATCAAAGCGATCCATCACTTTATCAACCGCCGCTGAATCCATCTCACGGTTCGCGCTGGCGGGATCAACAATCTCCGCCGCCTTGATGCCCGCCGCACGGCCAAACACAACCAAATCGATCAGCGAGTTGGACCCCAACCGGTTCGCCCCGTGAACACTCGCACAGCCTGCTTCGCCAATAGCCATAAGGCCCGGCACAATCGCGTTCGGATCATCATCGGTCGGCGCAACCACTTCGCCCCAATAGTTCGTCGGAATACCGCCCATGTTGTAGTGAACAGTCGGGATCACGGGGATCGCTTGCTTGTTCAGGTCAACACCCGCAAAAATCCGCGCGCTCTCAGAAATCCCCGGCAGACGTAAAGCCAGCGTTTCGGGTGGCAAATGGTCGAGGTGCAGGTGGATATGGTCCTTCTTCGGCCCCACGCCGCGACCTTCGCGGATTTCCATCGTCATACAGCGCGAAACAACATCGCGGGACGCCAAATCCTTGTATGTCGGGGCATAGCGTTCCATGAAGCGCTCGCCCTCGGAGTTGACGAGATACCCGCCTTCCCCGCGTGCGCCCTCGGTAATCAGACAACCCGCGCCGTAGATTCCGGTGGGGTGGAACTGCACAAACTCCATGTCTTGCAGCGGCAATCCCGCCCGCGCCACCATCCCGCCGCCGTCTCCGGTACAGGTATGGGCGGAGGTCGCAGAGAAATATGCGCGGCCATAACCGCCCGTCGCCAGAATAACCATCTTCGCGTTAAAGCGGTGGATCGTGCCGTCATCCAGCTTCCACGCGATAATTCCGGTACATTCGCCGTCATCGCTCATCACCAGATCGATGGCGAAATATTCGATGAAAAATTCCGCGTTGTTTTTGACAGACTGACCATACAGCGTGTGCAGGATCGCGTGCCCCGTCCGGTCCGCCGCCGCGCAAGTCCGCTGTACGGGCGGGCCTTCGCCGAATTCTGTGGTATGGCCGCCGAAGGGGCGCTGGTATATATTGCCCTCATCGGTGCGCGAGAAAGGTACGCCGTAATGCTCAAGCTCGTAGACGGCTTTGGGGGCTTCGCGCGCGAGATATTCCATCGCGTCCATATCGCCCAGCCAGTCCGATCCCTTAATTGTGTCGTACATGTGCCATTGCCAGTGGTCCGGCCCCATGTTGCCAAGCGACGCCGCAATCCCGCCTTGCGCCGCGACCGTGTGAGAGCGCGTCGGAAAAACCTTGGTCACGCAAGCCGTCTTCAGCCCGGCTTCCGAACAGCCCAGTGTCGCGCGCAACCCCGCGCCACCCGCACCGACAACAACAACATCATAGTAGTGATCGACTATTTCATAGGCTGGCATGTGCCTGAAATCCTTATTGATTTTTGTCAGTTGGCGTATCGGAAACCGAAACCATCAAACCGAAAACGCAATCATCGCGATGGAGAAAGCGGCGGCAAAGCCGAGCAACCCGCACAGCAGCTTCAACCCGATCAGCATCCCCGTCCGCAACGCCGGAGCGTGAATGTAGTCCTCAATCACCACCTGCAAACCCAGATTGATGTGGTGAAACACCGCCAATATGAACAGCGCGGCCACAATCGCGTTGAAGGGATACTTATAGAGTACCACCGCCTCATCCCAAGGCTTGCCAATTGCGATTGCGAAGGTGACGAAGAAGAATGGCGCGAGCAGCGCGAGGCTGATGGCCGAAATCCGCTGTGTCCACCAGTGATCTGTCCCGCTTTTCGCCGAACCCAAACCTCTGACTTGCGCGCGTGACGTTTTCATTCCCATACCGCGCTCTCCTAGTTCATCCAGCCGACGATCAACAGGCCCACGCCCATCAATCCCGCCGCCGCCAGTGCCACCAGACCGGAAGTCCGCACCGCATCCAATCCGAAGTTATATCCCGCATCCCACAACAAGTGCCTGATGCCATTGCATAAATGGTAGCAAACCGAAAATGTGAAGCCCAGCAACAGCAGATGCCCGAACCAACTCGTCAGAAACCCGTTAATGAAATCGAATTGCCCCGGACCGGAGGCCGCCGCGATAAACCACCACGCGATCAGGATCGCGCCAATGCTGTTCCCGACCCCTGTAATTCGGTGAAAGACGGACATGACAGAGGTGATCTGCGGCTTGTAAACCTGCAAATGCGGCGACAGAGGCCGATTTCCACGGTTAATCGCTGCACCATGCTCGGTATTCGACATCAGGAACCATCCTCCGTTCACGCGTCTCATTTGAGTCGCCGTCGTTGTGCGCCGCATCATTATGCCAACAAAACGCAAGGGGCAAGGCTAAGACCCGCTTCCATATCGCCGCAGTGATTGAGGAATTTCATTTTCAACGCGGTTGAACTTGATTATTCCCAAATGTAAGATGTGAATTATCATTATTTACGATTGATGAAGGATCAGCCCCTTGATCGCTCAAAAGCGCGTCCTTCTCATCATTTGCGGCGGTGTCGCCGCGTACAAGTCTTTGCTCCTGATCCGTCTTTTAAAGCAACAGGGGATTGAGACGCGCGCGGTCCTGACCCGTTCGGCGCAAGAGTTCGTCACCCCGCTCAGTGTTGGCGCGCTGTCCGGCGAGAAAGTCTACACCGACCTTTTCGACCTCACCGATGAGGCGGAAATGGGCCATATCCAGCTTTCCCGCTCCGCCGATCTGGTCGTCGTCGCCCCCGCAACGGCGGATATGATGGCGAAGATGGCGTGTGGTTTGGCTGACGATCTCGCCTCAACGCTACTGCTTGCGACCGATAAAGACGTGTTGATCGCCCCCGCGATGAATGTCCGCATGTGGGATCACGCGGCAACTCAAGCCAACCTCAAAACCCTGCAATCGCGCGGCGTTGCGGTGGTCGGGCCGGACGAGGGCGACATGGCTTGCGGCGAATTCGGCCCCGGTCGCATGGCTGAACCCGAAGCAATCGCTGAGGCGATCATAAGCAAATACGTTGGTGAGACCGCAAATAATCTCGCCGGAAAGCGCATCATCGTCACCTCCGGCCCGACGCACGAGCCGATTGACCCCGTCCGCTACATCGCTAACCGCTCCTCCGGCAAACAGGGCAGCGCCATCGCCGCCGCGTTGCTGGCGCGGGGGGCGGAGGTTGTTCTGGTCAACGGTCCTGGCCGCGCGGCAACCCCGGCGGGGGCTGATGTTCAACCCGTTGAAACCGCACAGCAAATGCTCGATGCAACCCTCAACGCTCTCCCCGCTGATGCCGTAATTTGCGCCGCTGCGGTCGCCGATTACCGCGTCGCGAATGCCGCTGATCAGAAGCTTAAAAAGACCGATGCGGATGATGGCCGCACGCTCACCTTGGTCGAAAACCCCGATATTCTGGCGACAGTCTCGCAACTGCCGTCAGAAACCCGCCCGTCCCTCGTGGTCGGCTTTGCTGCCGAGACCCAAGACGTAACGACCTACGCCAGCGCCAAACGCGAACGAAAAGGCTGCGATTGGATCATCGCTAACGATGTATCCCCCGAATCCGGCACGTTTGGCGGCGATGATAACAGCGTCACCTTCATCACGGCAGAGGGCGCAGAGGACTGGCCGCGCATGAGCAAGACCGGGGTTGCCGACCGCCTCGCCGCACAAGTTGCGGATTTCCTTACATGAGCGTCCAACCCATCCCCCTGCAACGTCTCGCCCACGCCCAAGACCTGCCTGATCCCGGCATCGCCAGTGCGGGCGCGGCTGGCTTTGACCTCTCCGCCGCGATTTCCGCCGACATCACCCTCGCACCGGGCGCGCGCGCACTGATCCCCAGCGGCTTTGCCATCGGTCTGCCCGACGGCTGGGAGGCGCAGGTTCGCCCGCGTTCCGGCCTCGCGCTGAAGCATGGCGTCACTGTCCTCAACGCACCCGGCACTATCGACAGTGATTATCGCGGAGAGATCGGTGTGATACTCATCAACCACGGGGATGCGCCATTCACCATCACGCGTGGCGACCGGATCGCACAGCTTGTCGTCGCCCAAGTGCCGCAAATCATGTGGATCGAAAGCGACGACCTCACGCCCACAACGCGTGCGGACAGGGGCTTTGGCTCGACAGGGCAGGGGGGCTGAGTATGCTGCAAATCTCCCGCAAAACCATGCTCGCCATCGAGGCGGTGGTCGATGTCGCCCTACACGCACAGCCTGATCCGGTTCAATCCAAAGAAATCACCCGCCGTCAGGGCGTGCCGCAGCGCTACCTTGAACAAGTCATGCAACAACTCGTCCACAGCGGTATTCTGCGCGGCGTTCGTGGTCCCAAAGGCGGCTATATCCTCGCCCGCGAGCGCCGCCGCATCACCGTGGGAGAGATCGTCCGCATCGTCGATACGATGGATACCAAGGACGAAAATCAGGCATCTAAATCGCAGCTGAACCAACAGCTTATCGAGCCGATGTGGGGTGGGATCGAGTCAGGTTTCCTCGCCGAGCTTGACACCATCACCATCGAAAAACTCTGGCAAGACGCCCGCGCAAACGACCTGCACGAAAACCCTACCGTCTCCCGCGATTTTATCATCTGAGGTTGGATTGTAACTTACGATCAGAACCCGCGCTTGCCACGCCCCGCCCTTCCGATAAACAGGGTGCATGGGTGAGTGGATTGTTTCGTTAGCGGGGACGGAGGCGGGAGCGCGATTGGCTTTGGTGCTGGCGTTGTGTTCCGCGTTGGCCCATGCGGTGTTCGGGGCGATCAATAAAGGCAGCAGTGACGTTTTTTTAACCCGTGGCGCGATCAATATCTCCTATGCGCTGATGATGGCACCGTTCGCATTATTCGTGCTGCCCCTGCCTGACGGACGGGTGTGGTTCTGGCTCGGCGTCAGCTATCTCATTCATATCATATACGAATACCTGCAAGCCTCCGCCTTTGAGCGCGGGGCGTTCACGTTGGTATACCCCATCTCACGCGGCACCGGGCCGCTGGTGGCGCTGGTGCTTGCGGCTGTGATATTCGGCGAGCATTTCACGGCATCGCAATGGGCCGGGGGCGTAATGCTGTCGCTGGCGATTATGGGGCTGGCGGTAGTGAATATCCGTAAATCAAAAGCCGCGCACGGGCCGGCGCTGGGCGGGGCGGTTCGCTTGGCTTTCGGGACGGGCGTGATGCTGGCGGCCTACACAGCCGTGGACGCCTATGGAATCCGGCAGGCCGCGAATCCGTTCACGTTTTTGGTGTGGTTCTTCGTGCTGGGCGGCTTTGGCTTTCCGTTTATCGCTTATGCGCGCTGGCGGTCGCTGGCGGTCAAGCCGCCGCTGAAACCGCTTGCAATACGTGGTATGATTGGCGCTGCGGTGGCGTTGTTCAGTTTCAGCGCGGTGATGCTGGCGACGCGGATTGACAGTGTCGGCCAAACCGCCGCCCTGCGCGAAACCTCAATCATATTCGCCACCGCTATCGGTGTGCTGATTTTCCGCGAAAAGATTGACGCCCCCCGCTTGCTGCTGATCGGGATTATTGCGGCGGGGGCCGTGTTGGTGGAGGTTGGCTGATTTCTTACCGCATTACATTTTAAACACGGCGTGTGTGATCCGAACCGCTTGAATCTTTTTATGTGATAAGACAATGTGCCCGCGATCTCGTGCAATGTTCGGAAAGGCCACCCTGATGTCCACCCAATCGGCCCCCGCACATCGTTGGAAGCGTGTTCTTCTCAAAGTCTCCGGCGAAGCCCTGATGGGCGATCAAGGGTATGGCGTTCACCCGCCCACCGTTCAACGTATCGCCGCCGAGATTGTCGCCGTGCAGAAATCGGGCGTTGAGATTTGTCTCGTCATCGGTGGTGGCAATATCTTTCGTGGTCTTTCCGCCGCCGCTTCGGGGATGGAGCGCGCCTCTGCCGATTATATGGGAATGCTGGCCACTGTTATGAACGCGCTGGCGATGCAGAATGCGCTTGAAAGCCTCGGCGCCGAAACCCGCGTGATGTCTGCCATCCCGATGCAAGCCGTTTGTGAGCCGTATATCCGTCGCAAGGCCGTCCGCCATCTTGAGGAAGGCCGCATTGCGATCTTCGCCGCCGGCACGGGCAACCCGTTCTTCACCACCGACACCGCCGCCGCATTGCGCGCGGTTGAGATGGGCTGCGGCGCATTGCTCAAGGGTACGCAAGTCGACGGCGTCTATGATTCCGACCCCCGTAAAAACCCCGATGCAAAGCGGTTTGATACCGTCAGCTATCAACGGGTGCTGGCCGATAACCTGAACGTTATGGATGCCTCCGCTATTGCCTTGGCCCGCGACAATGGCCTTCCTGTGGTCGTATTCGACCTGCATCAGGAGGGCGGTTTCGCTGCGGTCTTGTCGGGCGCGGGGAAATCAACGATTGTAACCGAAAGCTGATCCGGTACGATGTACACGGAAATCTCATGCAGGATTTTTGAATGAGCGACGAAATCGAAATTGATCTGGATGACCTCACGCGCCGCATGGATGGTGCGATCAGCGCGCTGCGCAACGAATTCGGCACCCTGCGCACGGGCCGCGCGACCGCCAGTATGCTCGATCCTGTGATGGTCGATGCCTATGGTGCGATGACGCCGCTCAATCAGGTTGGAACCGTGAACGTGCCAGAGCCGCGTATGCTGACCCTGACGATTTGGGATAAGGGTCTGGTTCGCGCTGTTGAAAAAGCGATCATGGAATCAGGGCTGGGCGTTAATCCGCAAACCGACGGCACATTGATCCGTCTGCCGATCCCGGAATTGAACGAAGAACGCCGCCGCGAGCTGGCCCGTGTTGCCGCCAAATACGCCGAATCCGCCCGCGTCGCCGTGCGCAATGTCCGCCGTGACGGGATGGATCAGGTGAAAAAAGCGAAAAATGCGAACGATATTTCCGAAGATGATCAAAAACTTTACTCGGACGAAATACAAGAAATGACAGACAAGTTCATCGCGCAGATTGATGAGGCGCTGTCATCGAAAGAACAAGAGATCATGCAGGTCTAAGCCGCCCAAGATGCTGGGCGCGCGTGATCCAGCTGGAAAGTTGAGTAAATATGCTGAGATTCACGACGAACCGCGCGGCCAAAGCCGAAAGCACTACTCCGAAGCGCGCAGAGCCAAAGGCTTTGCCAGATCATGTTGCGATCATCATGGATGGCAATGGCCGTTGGGCGACGGATCGGGGATTGCCCCGTATTGCGGGCCACAAACGTGGCATCAACTCCGTGCGCAAGATCACCCGCCATGCGAAAACATCTGGCGTCAAGTATCTGACATTATTTGCATTTTCGACTGAGAATTGGCTGCGACCGAAAGAAGAGGTCCACGGCCTGTTCGATCTGTTCCGCTACTACATGCGCCGCGAGTGCCGCACTCTGGCCCGTGAAGGCGTGCGCATCCGGTTTATCGGTGATCCGTCCGAAATGCCTGAAGACATCCAGTCGATGATGATCGAGGCTGAGGAAATGACCGCGTCGGGGGAACACATGACCCTGATCGTCGCGCTGAACTATGGCTCCCGCGCCGAAATCGTCTCCGCCACCCAGCGCCTCGCCACCCGTGTTGCAGCCGGGGAAATGGCCCCCGAAGAGATCACAGATCAGGCTATCAGTGCGGAACTCAACACATCCGGCTTCCCTGATCCTGACCTGATTATCCGGACCAGCGGCGAGCAACGCCTGTCAAACTTTCTGCTCTGGCAAGCCGCGTATTCAGAATTTCTGTTTGTCGATTGCCATTGGCCGGAATTTGATGAGCACGCATTTGATGACGCCATTGCTCTATACCGCGACCGCGACCGCCGCTTTGGCGGGTTGCGAAAATCGGGATAAGCGCGCGTGTCGGGGGGCAGCACTGATAAACCGAGACGGCGTGACGCTTTCCGCGCCGATCTCAAAACGCGGGTGATTTCGGGCGCGATCCTCGCCATCATCGGATTTCTGAACATCCTTGCCGGAGGTTGGGCGACCGCGCTGTTCGTGGCGCTTGGCACCGGATTGATGGCGTGGGAATTGGCCCGCATGATCGTCGGGCTGACCAATTTCACTAAATTGCAGGCCGTTGCCGCCTTCATCGCGGGATCACTGCCGCCACTCGTTGCCTATATCTTCGGTTTTCAAACCGCCGTCGGCATCGCCGCGCTGGTTGCGGCATTGGCGATGATCGTCCTTGCCTGCGGCTGGAAAGGCGCTGTTGGTATTGCCCTGTTATCGAGTGCCGGGGCGGCGTTCGTCTGGCTGCGTGACATTGATGGCAGCGGGCTGGCGATTGCGATCTGGATCATTCTGGTCGTCGCCTTTGCCGATATGGGCGGCTATTTCGCCGGGCGCGCGATTGGCGGTCCCAAGCTGGCCCCGAAACTCAGCCCCAACAAGACATGGGCTGGTGCGATAGGCGGCATTTGCTTTGCGATGATCGTCTCGGTGATTTTTGCCGTTATCAAGGACGGCAATCCGCTCACGCTCGCTCTGATTGCTGCTGTCAACGCCATCGTTTCTCAAGCGGGTGACCTGATCGAATCGACCGCCAAGCGCCGGTATGGTGTAAAGGACTCAAGTGGTCTGATACCGGGCCACGGCGGGGTTTGGGATCGTTTTGACGGTGTCATAGCCGCCTCCCTCTTCCTGGGCGCATTGTTGGCTCTCTATCCCGGTTTGATAAGCCAATGGTAGAGCGCCGCTCTGTCAGCATCCTCGGCTCCACCGGTTCTATCGGGTGCAGCACGTTGAGCGTGATCGAATCGCACGGCGGCGCAAATGCCTACGACGTGCGCGCGCTGTGCGGCGGTTCCAACGCGGCGCTTCTGGCCGAACAAGCCCGTGCGGTGCAGGCCGATATCGCCGTCATCCAAGACGAAACCGCCTACCCCGACCTCGTCGAAGCCCTTGCGGGTAGCGGGATCGAGGTTGCAACAGGACAGCAAGCCCTGCTCGACGCCGCCGGAATGGGCGCAGACATCTGCGTCTCCGCCATTGCAGGCGCGGCTGGCCTTTATCCGACGCTGGAGGCGATCCGGGCCGGATCAACGATTGCGCTGGCCAACAAGGAATCAATGGTTTGTGCCGGCCCCCTCGTTCGCCGCGAGGCTGAACGGATGGGCGTGCGCATCCTGCCCGTCGACTCCGAGCATAACGCCATCTTTCAAGTCCTCGAAGCCCACCACCACAAGGCCATCGAACGCATCATCCTCACCGCTTCGGGTGGCCCGTTCCGCGATTTCACTTATGAGCAGATGCGTCGTGTGACCCCCGAACAGGCCATCGCGCACCCGAACTGGTCAATGGGCGTCGCCATTTCGATTGATTCGGCTTCGATGTTCAATAAAGGACTTGAATTGATTGAGGCAGAACAGCTTTTCCCCGTCAAAAGCCGCCAAATCGAGATCCTCGTGCACCCGCAATCGGTGATTCATTCGATGGTCGGCTATTCCGACGGATCGATTCTCGCCCAGCTTGGCGCACCGGATATGCGCACGCCCATCGCTTATGCGTTGGGTTGGCCCGACCGCGTCTCCGCACCGGTGCAACGCCTTGATTTCCCTGACGTTGCGCGCCTCGACTTTGAAGCGCCGGACGAGGTTCGCTTTCCCGCCCTGCGCATCGCGCGCGAGGCATTGGACAGCGGCGGCCTTGCGCCTTGCGCCATGAATGCGGCCAAGGAAGTGGCTGTTGAAGCCTTTATCGCCCGCGACATTAGCTTTCTTGAAGTTGCCACAGTGGTAGAGGACGTATTGGCACAGTTTGAAAACGGGGTTGCGGCGGACAGTATCGAACAGGTTATCGCCGCCGACGGATCAGCGCGCCGCCTTGCGCGCGAAACAATCCGCCGCCGCTCCAACCGCTCCGCCTCTGCGTGAACAGGAACAAATACGAATGTTAAGTTTTATCGAACAGCTGCCGATGATCGGGCCTATTCTGGCTGCGGCTATCCCCTTCCTGTTCGTTTTGGGTGTCGTTGTCGCGATCCATGAATACGGCCATTATATTGTTGCCCGTTGGTGCGGTGTGCATTCGGATGTTTTCTCCATCGGCTTCGGGCCGGAAATTGTCGGTTGGGATGATAAGCGCGGGACGCGCTGGAAACTCTGCCCGATCCCGCTTGGCGGCTACGTCAAGTTTCGCGGTGATGCGGATGCCGCCAGCGCCCAATCCGATGATGAAGCGCTTGAAACGCTGACTGAAGAAGAGCGCGCCGCCGCTTTCCCGAATGCCACGCTGCCACGACGCGCGGCAATCGTATCGGCTGGTCCGATTTTCAACTTTATTCTGACGACTGTGCTGATCGCCGGAATCGCGATGACGACCGGCGTGCCGAACGGAAAGCCGGTCATCGGCTCCGTTACTGAGGGCCAGGAGGGCGCGCGCGCTGGCTTTGAAGTGGGTGATCGCATCGTTACGGTGGGTGGCGAAACGGTGGAAGCTTTCGGCGATTTCGCCGCCATCGTCATCAATGGGGCGGGCACGGAATACGACATTGAAGTCGAGCGGGACGGCACGATCATCAATCTGCCAATGACCTATGCGCCACCAATAATGGTCGATCGCCTCAAAACAGGCAGCGCGGCGGATGATGCTGGCTTGGAGCCGGGCGATGAGATCGTCGAGATTAACGGCGAAAAAATACAGGTTTTTGACGAAATGCGCGCCGCAGTGATCGACGGCGATGGCGCACCGCTGAGCGTTGGCGTGATGCGCGATGGCGAAGCATTCACGTTTGAACTTACCCCCCGCCGCACGGAAACCCGCAATGCGGAAGGCGAGATTGTTGTCGAATGGTTGGTGGGCATCTATGGCGCGCCAGGGCTTGGCTTGGGGTCCGAGATTGAGACGGCTGGTCCCGTTGAGGCACTGAAAACGGGTGCCACCTATACCTATAATGTCATCGCGGGGACGCTGTTCTTCATCTATGAGATGTTTGGCGGGCGTGGTGATACGGCTGATCTGGGCGGGCCAATCCGCATTGCCGAAGTGTCAGGACAGGCCGCACAACAGGGTTGGGGGTCGCTGATCGAGTTGACCGCTCTGCTATCAGCATCAATCGGATTGATTAATTTATTCCCGATCCCGGTTCTGGATGGCGGTCATTTACTTTTTTATGGCATAGAAGCAATCCGTGGTAAGCCTTTGAATGAAAAAGCGCAGGAGATCGGACTGACGATCGGTTTGGCGCTTGTTATGATGTTGATGATCTATGCGACCTATAATGACGTGATGCGGCTCTAGAGCGACTTCGAGCAAAGTTGATACACTGCGTGGCTTGAAAGTCCTGTTAGAACTAAATGCTCTGGTGATATCCCACTTCGGGACGTTATGCTGTGCGACGAATAGTTAAGAAAGATTCGGCAAGAACGCCGATGGAGGATTGAATGCGTAAAGTCTTGGGAACGTCGGCCATAGCAGCCGTATTGGCACTCGCGGCAGGATCCATTCCAAACTTTTCCGCCGCGCAAACCTTTGGCGTGGTCACGCCGGGTTTCGGGACTGCTGCGCCAAACGCCACGATTGTTCAGCCTCAGCCTGTTTTAGTACAGCCGTCTGTCGCTGAACCGCTATTTGTGCAACCGGGCGTCAGCCAACAGACCGGCGTGAGCTACGGTGGCGGGATCAGCCAGATTATCGTCGAGGGTAATCAACGGATAGAACCCGCTTCGGTACAGTCGTACATGACGGTCCAACCCGGTCAGACGGCAACACCTTCTGAAATCAACGCCTCCGTCCGCGCGCTGTTCGCCACAGGCCTGTTCAAGGACGTGCGCATCGAGCAACGCGGCTCTGCACTGGTTGTGATGGTCGAAGAAAACCCGGTGATCAACCAGATCGCCATTGAGGGCAATAAACGGATCGACGATGATCCGCTGCGCAGCCTGCTCACCAGCCGTGAGCGCCGGGTCTACACCCGCGCGAAAGCCGAAGCCGATGCGGATACGTTGCTGGAGCAATACCGCCGCACAGGCCGTTATGCGGCGACTGTTGAGCCAAAAATTATCGAGCTTCCGCAAAATCGTGTCGATTTGATCTTTGAAGTCGATGAGGGTGCGGTAACGGGTGTTGAAAGCTTACGCTTTATCGGCAACACGAAATTCTCTGACCGCCGCTTGCGGCGCGTTGTCTCTACCGATGAATCGAGCTTGCTGAACTTCTTGTCTTCAACGGATACATACGATCCTGATCGTCTTGAGCTTGATAAAGAATTGCTGCGCCGCTTTTACCTTTCGCGCGGGCTTGCGGATTTTGAAGTTCTTTCCGCCGTGGCAGAGCTTTCGCCGGATAAAAAAGGTTTCTTCCTGACATTCACGGTCAATGAAGGTGAGGAATACGATTTCGGTGCCATCGACATCATCTCGAATGCTGAGGGTGTTGATATTGAAGAGCTGCGTTCGTTAATCATCGCCCGTGAAGGTAATCCGTATAATCTTAGTGAGATTGAGGACAGCATCGGCGCATTGACCCTGCGATTGGGTGAGTTGGGTTACGCGTTCACCGAGATTGACGCCGTCCCGACAAAAGACACTGAAGGCCGGACCATCGGTATCACATTTGAGGTCAATGAAGGCGAGCGGGTTTTCGTTGAGCGGATCAATATTATCGGCAACTCGCGCACTCTGGACCGGGTTATCCGCCGTGAGTATGAACTGGTCGAGGGCGATGCGTTCAATGCGTTGCAAGTGCGCCGTTCGCGGTCAAATATCCGGGGTCTCGGCTACTTCCGCACGGTTAATGTGGAAACTGAACCGGGCAGTGCGCCGGACCGGATTGTGATCAACACGGAAGTTGAGGAGCAATCCACCGGACAGATCAGCTTTGGCCTTGGTTTTTCGACATCAGATAGTGTTTCCGGTGAAGTGAGTATCACAGAGCGTAACCTGCTTGGTCGTGGTCAGTTCCTACGCGCCCGCGCCCGGGTTTCCGGGTCAAGCCAGCTTTACGATCTCAGCTTTACGGAACCCCGTTTCCTGGACCGTGACGTTGCCGCAGGGTTTGACATCTACCGCCGTGAGACGGACGATCAAGACACGTCATCTTTCGACGTGCGTAATACTGGCTTCACGCCACGTTTGAGCTTCCCGCTTGGCCGCTATACGCGCTTGTCGACACGATACCGGATTTCGCAGGATGAAATCATCGACGTTCCGGCAAATGCATCGCCGCTGATTCAGCAGGACATTGCATCGAACATCACATCTTCGGTCGGCTACACGCTCACGCATGACCGCCGTAACGATACGGTTGAGCCGAGCAAGGGGTATCTGCTCAGACTTGATCAGGATTTTGCCGGATTGGGCGGTGATACGCGGTTTGTGAAAACCGAAGTTTCCGCGAAAGCCTTCCAGCGTCTTGTATCTGACGAAGTCGTTGGCAGTATTGAACTTGCGGGTGGTGCGATTGTCGGTTTTGGCGATTATGAACCGAACATTTCTGACCGCTTTTTCCTGGGCGGCGACTCATTCCGTGGGTTTGAAAGCGCGGGTCTGGGGCCGGAGGATCCACGCACGTTGGACAATCTGGGCGGTAAGTTCTATGCGGTTGCCCGTACTGAAGTGACTTTCCCGCTGCCATTGCCGGAAGAATACGGCCTTGCCGCCGGTGTTTTTGCCGATGTGGGTACGCTGTTCGGATTGGATAACACCAGCTACGATGTTGTTGACGCTGTGACGGGTAACCTGATCGAAACAGTCACAGTCGACGATAGTGCACAGCTGCGTGCAGCCGCAGGTGCCAGCCTGTTCTGGCAGTCTCCATTCGGTCCGGTGCGGATGAACTTCGCTTATCCAATCGTCCAAGAAGACGGCGATGAGGATGAGTTCTTCCGCTTCACCGCAGGGACACGCTTCTAAGCGATGCCGCGAACAGCGCTTATCCGCTGGATGACTATTGCAATGTTGGGCTTTACAGGCCCGGCATTTGCGCAGACTGATACTGAGAACCCGATTTTGATCGTTGATATGCAACGGATCAAAAATGAAACGGCGGCGGGCCGCGATATCCAATCGCGTACAGTTGAAATCCGTGCAAAGATTCAAAAAGCAATCGCTGACCGTGAAGCCGCAATCCGCCTCGAAGAGGAAAAGCTGGCTAAAGAACGCGCTACACTGACGGGCGAGGAATTCAGAAGCCGGGTTCAGGCGTTCGAGAAACAAGTGTTCGAGAATCGCGCGTTTGCGGAGGTTGAAACCCGGCGTCTGCAACAGCTTTTACAGGAAGCATCAGCACTCTTGCGTGATCAGGTGACACGCGTTCTGGCGGTTATCATGCGTGAGCGGAACGCGCAGGTTTTGCTGGACCCTACCCAAATCGTGCTCAGTGTCGATCAACTCAACATTACAGATGAGGCCATCGAGCGCTTGGATAAAGTCTTGCCAGCGGTCGAGTTGTCACTGGAATTGCCGGAATAACTTTAAACCTACTCCGGCGGCAATGCCTTGGTGATCCAGCGGTTGAGGAAGGCCAATCCCGCCAGCACCAAGCCAAGCGCCAGGAACGATAACACGCGCACAAGACCCTCCAACCCGCTCATATCGATCAGGAAGACTTTTGCGATGGTCAGCGCGATGATGCCGACCGCGACTTTGCGGATTAACCCCGACCGTTTGTAGAGCGCCAGCAACAGCGCGCCCGATCCGGCCAGCAGCATGGCGATAGTGTAGCTGTATAACTCCCCGTCCAGCACGCCATTTGCGGTCAGATCCGGGCCTTGCCAGAGGCGGCGGATTTCCAGGCCGATATACAAAAGCATCAACCCGGCGGCGATTCCAGCTGCGGCGAGGCGAAGACGGCTGTCGAGATGGGTAAAGCGCCACGCAACAGCGCCCAGCAGCAATGCGGGCACACCATAGGCAAGCAACATACTGTCGAGTAACGGCGGGCCGAGGACGCTGCCGGTATACAGCGGGTTCAAAACACTGGCGGCGAAGCCCAACAGTAGCAAGCCGATGCCCGCAAATATGGCCCCCAACACCAGACGGACATTTTGGAAAAACCCTTTGATCTGCGCGCGATAGAACTGGTTCGCCGCTGAGATCAGCCATACAAGTCCGAAAAGGCTAACGGACCAATGCGTCTCGCCCGTTTGATATTCGCGCAAGCCGCGATGCAACAGCAGACAAATGAAGATCGCCAGAAGGCTCCAGCACGCGGATTCAACGACAACCATCGTCCCGCTTCGCGCCCGCGTCCGCAACAGCCACCAGGCAACGGCGAGAAGTGCAATGACGCCGACGAAGCCGATTGTTACCTCCGGCAATGGCGCCCGCAATGCCCAAGACAAGCCCGGATCGGCGATCAGCCGGAAACTGCAGACGATGACGCCGGGTTGAACGAAGAAAGTCAGCTGTTTGATATCGAACTTCCGGTCAAGCCATGCGGCGGAAACCACCAGACCGGCTAAACCGAGAGTGAGCGCGGTTTTGGTGAAAAGAATCGATAGTGCGAAGGCAATCATATTAAGTGCTGCAATCGCGAAAATTGCGGTGCGTAAGCGATTCTCGCCGTCTTGCCGTAACGCGCGCTCGGCGCAGAAGGTCAGGAAGGCGGCGATGGCGAGGATGTGGACGGCCCAGTTGATATCGCTGTGATGGATTTTCCGCTGCCAAAAGAGCGAGAGACTGATCGCAACGGCGGGTGCGAAAATCGCAGCGAGCACGCCCCATGAGCGTTGGAACCCGTCCCCTGTAAAACTGCGCCACGCCGCAAAGGCCGAAATCAGCAGGCCGTAACCGACCAACACGCTGAGGGTTTTGGGTGCGGGGTTTTCGATATTGACGAAAGCCTCCGTGTAACCGGTGGCGGTTTGCAGGCCCAAGAATCCTTGTAAAGCAATCACCGCCAGCGCCGCCGCCGACACAGGCAAGGCTAAATCATCCAGCGTGTTTGTGCGGGTTAACCAAATTGCCAGTGCGGCGAGGATGGCGGCGAGAACGATGAGTGCCAGCCAGAAAAGAGCGGGGTCTTGAGCGGAGATCGATATGATCAGCGCGATACTTGCCAACACCAAAATGCCGGCCGCCGCCAGTCGCACTGGAAAATCGGGCCATGCGCGCTCGCCCTGTTGGTGGAGTATTGCAAAGCTCATTGCGCCCCCGAATGCGGGGCGCGGGGAGAGCGTCGGAATGCACGTCGCGGCCATGGCGACCAATGCGGCAAAGGCCAACAGATGATGGCTGGTGTCCGCACTGCCGAGCCAGACCAAAACCGCGCCGACATACGGCACGCTCAAGCCGATGGCCGAGACCCAAGCCGAGCGCTTCATCGCGTCGACGGCGAGGCCGATCAGGGTGACGAGGGCGAAATAATAGAACAGCCAATCGACGCTGGCGCTGTTACCCCCGACAATGAAGGGCGCGGCGGTCGCGCCGATCAGGCCAATTGCGCTGAGGAGCGGTCCGTAGAGCCAACCGAGCAGCAGCGCGAGAGCGGCAATCGCAATCAAACCGCTGAATGCCACCTCCGGCCCGATCAACCCGTACAACTGCCTTGCCGCGAGCGTGCCGGCGAACATCGATACAAGCCCCGCTCCGGCGAAGGTGGAGGGCAGGAATGCGCCGAAGTCATTCTCACCATCTCCCGCGCGCCGCCTGACCCATTCGGCAAAGCCGATCAGAACCACGCCGAAACTGATGGCGCAGAAAACACGCACTGTTGGCGAGAGAATACCGTTCTCAACGCCGTATTGGACGAGGAAAATCCCCGCCATTGCCAGCGACAGGGCGGCGATCGCGTAGAACCAATTTTCCTTGAGCCATTCGTATAACCGTTCAAGGTTTTCCGGCCCGAATACATAAGATTTCGGCGGGGTGTCCGTTTCGGCGGGCGCTACAGGTTCAGCACGCGCGGCAGCGGGGGCAGGGGTCGCGGTTACCAGTTCTTCGCGGCGAATGCTTTTTGCCGCAACTTCCCAAGGGGATGGTTCTTTGGTCGGAGGGCTTTGTTTGGCGGGTTCAGGAATTGGCGTGGGATCGCTTTGCTGTGAGAGTTGCCGATCCAGCCAGTCAATCCGGCCCTCAAGCATTTTGACAGTTTTGCGCATCTTTAAATGACTGAAAAACAACCATATTACGGTAACCGGCAAAATTAATGCCGCTATCCCAAAAAGCGCTTCGATCAAATGCAAAACCGTTCCTTTCACGCGATACACGCAATATCGTCTGCGAACGTATCAATTACGTCAACCAGCGTGATGACTTGCCCGCTCTTTCGCGCCGTGTCAGTCTCAAACAGAATACAACATCTACGGAGGCCGCGATGGATGCCGAATTCTCACGCCGTAAGCTGATCGAGCCAACGCGTTTGCGCGCACTCTATCAGCGTTCCGATGCGCGCGGCATCGTTCAGGCCGCCTCGCATTTCGGTGCGATCTTCATCACGGGTGCGTTGTTGTGGGTGACATGGGGCAGTTGGTGGGCGGTTCCGGTCTTTATGGTGCACGGTGTGCTGATCAATTTCCTTTATGCCGGACAGCATGAACTCAGCCACGGCACGGTGTTCGCGACCAAGTGGATGAACGAATGGCTGGGCCGCATCATCGGTTTTCTGATGATATTCCCGCGCGATTTCGATCAGATCATGCATTTTGCGCATCACCAGCATACCCAAAATTGGGAACGTGACGGGGAGTTGGTACGGGAGCCTTACACTTTATCCTCCTATCTGTGGTGGGTGCTGGGGCCGGGCTATTGGATCAGTCGCGTGCGGCGCATCATCCGGTTTTGCCGTGGCATTGTCACCGAGCCGTATATCCCGCAGAATAAGACCGCTCTCATCATCCGCGAGGGGCGTATTCATATGGCGCTTTATATCGCCATTGCCGTTGCGTCGATCCTGACGCAAAGCTGGGCGGCGTTTATCCTTTGGCTTGCGCCGATGCTGGTGATGAAGCCTGTGCATCAGCTGCAAAACACCATCGAGCATCTGGGCCTTAGCCATGAGGACAACATCTTAGAGAACACCCGCTCCACCGATACCAATGCGCTTATGCGGTGGATGTGCTGGCAGATGCAGTATCACACCGCCCACCACACTTTCCCGTCGGTGCCGTTCTGGGCTTTGCGCGAGCTGAACGATGAGATTGAGCGCAAGATCGGGCATGAAGTGCATCGTATGGGCTATATCGAGTTCCAGATCGCCCTGATCCGTAAGTTGGCGGGGGGGAAGTCTGAGGCCGATTATCCGATGCACGAGGTCTGGATTTCACGCCGCCCGAATGGCGCGCTGGATCGGGTGGCGTATGATTGAGGTATTGCCTCGTTTAAGCCCGTCCCCGCAAGCGGGAAAGCGAACATGACCGCGCGCCCCCCACTCACCACCTACCAATCTCTCTGGGCGATGCAGCCGCACGGGATTGACGGCGTTTCGCTGTCCCTCGACGCAATCTGCGAGAAAGTCGCGGCGGCGGGGTATCACGGGTTGGCGATTGATCTGGGTGCGTCGGATGTCTCCGTTGCCCATGCCGTGCGTCCGCACATGGAGGCGAACGGCTTGACGCCGCTGATCGTGGCCTTTCCGAAATCCGTTCCCTCCCTGCGTGAGACGCTGGTGATGGCAAAAGATTTCGGCGCACCGTTTGTTGATGTGATCGGGCAGGTGTTCCCGCTGTCAGTCGGGGGCGCGATCCCCGTGGTGCGGCGGTGGATTGAGATGTCCGAAGAGGTCGGGATGCCGATCCAGTTCGAGACGCATCGCAATTGCATCACCAACGACCTGTTTTTCACGCTGCAACTGCTCGATGCTGTACCTGAGATGCGATTATGCGCGGATCTCTCGCATTACGTGGTCGATCGCGAGTTTTGGTATCCGATTGCGCCGGAGAACCAGGCGCTGATCCGGCGCTGCCTTGACCGCTCTGACAGTTTTCAGGGCCGCGTCGCCTCGCGCCAGCAAATCCAGCTGCAAATCGGCTTCCCGCAGCATCAGAAATGGGTGCGGGTGTTTGAGGATTGGTGGCGGCAGGGATTTGAATCCTGGTGCGCCCGTAACCCGACAGGCGCACCGTTATTCCTTTGCGAGCTTGGCCCGCCCGAATACGCAATAACAGGGGCCGATGGCCGCGAACTCTCCGACCGTTGGGAGGAGGCGCTGGCCATCCGCCGAACCGCTATGCGGATTTGGGATGAGGTTTCAGGGCGTACTCACCAGCCCGTCGAGTAGTTATAAGACGGGGTTGAGTAGGATGGTGTCGAATATGTCGGGGTGGAATAAGACGGTGCCACATAGCTCGAACCGGAATAGGAAGGGGCCGTGTAAGACTGTGTACTGAAGGACGGTGTCGAATAGCTCTGCGTGCTATAAGATGGTGCCGAGTATGTATACGACGTGCTTGATGCCGGCACCGTGCTATAGCTGCTGTGGCTCGCCGTGTTGTAGGCATTCTGGTAGCCATGTTGCGCATAAGGGGCGCTTGCGGCTGCGGAAAGTCCATTGCCGGCCGCCGCAAGACCGTTGCCCACAGCTGACGCCGCCGATGAAACACCATATCCAACCGCGAATAACGGGTTCGGAACGGTCACACTCGGTGTCGTACAGCCCGCCAAAACTGCGGCTGCCGCGAGGAGGGTAAGGCTCGTGTAAGCGGTGCGTTTCATAGCATTATTCCTGATCTCAAAGCGCCATATGTGACGCGAAAGCCATGCCCGCTTTGTTAAACTGGAATCACAACAATGGGCGATAACTTATTATTATAATTAAAATTAAGAAAAATGCAACTTGTGCTGATACTGGCCACGGCGATCGCTTGAAAGGCCTAACTGTTAAAATCACCTGCTGTGAAGGCGTTTTACAGATGAAAATTGTCATCGTCGGACTTGTTCCGACGATCCGGAACGGCACAACCTCTCAAATCACACCTCCGGATTGCGGGACAAGCCCACGCGTGTCCGGCAGTATGCCGATTTTATAAAGTCTTGTCTTACCGCGACTTGATCGCGGTATCCATTGGTCCACACGCCTTGCACGATGGACCCCGCGAACAAGTCGCGGGGTGAC
>CALFAK010000170.1 GCA_937948985.1 uncultured Neomegalonema sp.
TCCTCTACGCTTCAGGGGCCGTCAACAATGGTGCGTCATCGACGCCCGCGCGACCCCGGCCCGAAATGCTGGGGTATTTCATGAAAAACTCATGGCAATCAAACGGTTCGACCTCCATCGACTCCGCACCGCGCTCATAAACACCATCCCAGCGCATCACCCATGAGTTCGCCTCGTCCCGCAAATTCGCCGCCATAATCTGTTGCAGGATTTGCTTGCGCACGGTGGCGTTTTCAATCGGGCACAGCGTTTCAACGCGGCGGTTCAGGTTACGGTCCATCCAATCGGCGGACGAGATGAATACCTTCGCATTGTCGCTCGGCAAGCCCTCTCCCGCCCCGAAACAAACGATGCGCGAATGTTCGAGATAGCGGCCAATCACGCTTTTCACGCGGATATTCTCGGACAGGCCCGGCACGCCGGGACGCACGCCGCAGATGCCACGAATGATCAGATCAATCTGCACTCCGGCTTGGCTGGCCCGATAAAGCGCATCGACAATCTCGATTTCCATCAATGAATTGAGCTTGGCCCAAACCTGTGCCGGACGGCCCGCTTTGGCGTGGGCGGCTTCTTCCTCCAACAGTTGAAGAAAGCGGTTCTTCATAGTCAGGGGCGAGATCGATACCCGCTCCAAATCACGCGGTTCGGCATATCCGGTGACAAAGTTGAAAATCCGCCCCGCATCACGGCCCAATGTCGGGTCGGCGGTAAAATATGACAGGTCGGTGTAAAACTTCGCGGTGATCGGGTGGTAGTTGCCGGTGCCGTAATGGGTGTAGGTCACCAGTTTGCCGTTCTCCCGCCGGACCACGGTGCTCATCTTCGCGTGGGTTTTCCAGTCAATGAAGCCGTACACAACCTGCGCACCCGCGCGTTCAAGCTGTCGCGCCTGCACGATATTGGCCGCCTCATCAAAGCGGGCTTTAAGCTCGACAAGAGCGGTTACCTGTTTGCCCAGTTCAGCGGCCTCGCACAACGCTTCGACAATCGGGCTTTGCGAGGAGGTGCGGTAGAGAGTTTGCTTGATCGCAAGCACATCGGGATCACGCGCGGCCTGGCGCAGGAATTCAACCACCACGTCAAACGTCTCGTAAGGATGATGCAGCAGGAAATCCTTGTGCTTGATCGCCGCGAAGCAGTCATTGCCGAAATCGCGCAGACGTTCAGGACGACGGGGCGTGTAGGAGCGCCAGCGCAGGTCGGGCCGATCATCGATCATCAATTGCTCAAGATCGGAAACACCGACGATGCCGTGCACGTCGATGACTTCGGAATCTGTGACGCCCAGCTCCCGGAAAATCCACTCCCGCAGGACGGGCGGCGTGTTGTCACTGACCTTGAGGCGGATTACCTCGCCACGGCGGCGGCGCTTGAGCGCGATTTCAAATTCACGGACGAGATCTTCAGCCTCCTCCTCAATTTCCATATCAGAATCGCGCAACACTCTGAACAGTCCGGACCCGATGACATCATAGCCGGGGAAAATACGGTCCAGAGACAGGGCGATCATGTCTTCGAGGGCGACAAAACGGATCGATTTACTACCCTCCGGCTCAGGCAGTCTTGCAAAGCGGGCGATCTGTGGCGGGATGATAACGAGGGCGTCAATCTCACCCTCGCCATTACGCTGACGCAATTGAAGGGCGAGCGATAGCGATTTACTCGGCACAAACGGGAAGGGATGCGCGGGATCAATTGCCAGCGGAGACAAGACCGGGAAAACATCATCCATGAACTTTTCATCGAGCCAGAAGCGATCATGTTCTGAAAGATCATCCGGTTCGACGATAAAAATCCCCTCGCCTTCCATCTCCTTACGCAGCATCGCCCAACGATCCTGCTGACCATGCATCAGGATGCGGCAATCGGCGTCAATCTGCTCAAGCTGTTGTGCGGGGGTCAGGCCATCGACGCTGGGGCGGGTGACGCCCTCATTGACCAATTCACGCAGACCCGCGACGCGCACAGTGTAGAATTCGTCGAGATTGGAACCGGAAATCGCCACAAAGCGCACCCGCTCCAACAACGGGTGCCGTTTATCATCCGCCTCATGCAGCACGCGTTGGTTAAAGCTGAGCCAAGACAACTCACGATTGATAAAACGCGTGGAGTCATCCATCGAAAATGTGGTGGATGAATGGGGGCTGCGAATGGGATTGTTCAGGAAATCCGCACTGACCTTGGCGACCGGAGGGCGCAGCGGCATCACGGTCATCTCGGTGCCATCAAAATTGACGGTGGTTTCAGAATCGAGCGCTACCATCCGAATAAATCCTTCGCGAGTTTGACCGTTACCGGACGTTTCGTCTCAACACTGTATCCGTCTAACGCATCCACCATATCGTGCACCGCTTGAAAACTGCGTTCCACGCGCAGGGCAAGATAATCCGCGACCTTGCCATCGGGCGAAAGAGAGCGGTCATCGAACAGTTTAAGGATCAGCGACGAGAGGACCGTGTCATCCGGCCTGCCGACCCTGAAAACAGGCGGCAGGCTGAGGCGGGTGGCGAGGTCGGGCAGTTTTATCGGCCATCGCGCGGGCAATGCGCGGCCAGTGAAGAGGATGCGGCCTTGCTGTTCGGTCATCAGATTAAATAGATGGAACATCGCCGTTTCGGTTTCTGACGGGTCCGGCATCACCGTGATACGGGTATCGATGTCTTCGATAATGACATGGCCCAGCGCGGCAACGTCGCGCAAATTCTCTGTCGTCAATGCGGCGATATCGATAAAGACCGCATCCGTGCGCGCGGCCCAAATCGCGGCAAGATGGGTTTTACCACTGCCCTCAGGACCGCTGAGCACGAGACGCCCGTCTTTCCACCCCTGCCACCCCTCAATCGCGGCGAGCGCGTCCGCATTGCACGGGCCTTCGATAAAATCTTCCCGACGCAATGCGCGTTTGCGCGGCCAATCGAGATCAAGCGGGATCTGCCTGGGCCGTGAGCATTGTGCGCCGGTGGTCACGTCGTCAGTCTCCTAAATAAAGATCGCTCTCGCGGTAACGGTCCAGCCCCCAACGGGTCAACACACCAATCGCGGCAGCCACAGGAACCGCAACGAGCATCCCTGCAAAGCCAAATAATGATCCGAAAGCGCTCAAAGCGAAAATGAGCCATACAGGGTGCAAACCAACACTGCTGCCCACAAGATAGGGCGTCAGGATGTTACCCTCAACCGCTTGGCCGAAAATGAATATGCCCAACACTGTCAAGATCATAAACCAGTCGCCCCAAAATTGTGACATGGCCAGACCGACCGACAGCACAAGGCCCAGCATGGAGCCGACATAGGGGATGAAACTGAACAGGCCCGCCGCCAGCCCCACGAACAGACCGTAATCCAATCCGACCAATGTCAGCGCCGCCGCGTAGAATGACCCTTGAATCATGCACACCATAAACTGACCACGCAGGAAGCCTGAAAGCACGTTATCGATGTCGGAGGCGATTTTACGCACTTCTTCGACATGCTTTCGCGGAATCCATTCATCGACACGCGCGACCAGATGATCCCAATCCAGCAGCAGATAGAACGCAACAACAGGTGTGATCACCAGCATTCCCAACGTACTGATCAGCGCCATGCCGCTGGACCAGACGCCTTGTAAAACATCAACACCCAGATCCTTAGCCGTATCGCGGATTTTCTCTGCCACTTTGCCCTCACCCTGCGCACCGACATCAGCCGGATTCACACCCGCATTCCACAGCCACCCTCTGAAAATGCGTTGCAAATCATTGAAATAGCCCGGTGCGTCCTTGATGAACTGGTTCAGTTGCACCAGCAGCAGCGGAATAACCGTAACGATGATGACCGTCAGAACCAATGTGACACAGGCCATCACAATAATCGTCGACCAGAGGCGCGAGATTTCCAACTTTTCCAGCCGATCCGCCAAAGGATCGCAAAGATACGCGATGGCCGCGCCGAAGATGAACGGTGGCAATATGCTCGAAAAAACAGAGAGAAAGAGGCAAAATACAACAAAAATTCCGGCCCAGGCGGCCAGTTGAACCCGACGAGACATCACATCGCTCCCTCAGCTTTCCACAGCATATCTGCGAATGAACTGTCGTGGCACAACCACGCCTGATCATAAAGCACAAAGCCACATATGGGCGTGCGACTGGTCGGCTATTGGCTTCAGAGTGAAGGCGCAACCTGATTGCACATGAGTGCAAATGAAAAAACCCCGCACCGGGTGCGGGGTTTATCAATTCATACGAAAGGCGGTTGGCTTTACCTTACCGGACGCAGATTACTGATCGCGATGGCGGTTTCAAAGTGGCCGTTCGCGGTTTCCCACTGACGCGCATCACGGGCCGCTTGGGCTTTGCTCGCATAAAGCTCACGCAAGACACGAATGCCTTCTTGCGCTTTTTCGTTTTCAGGATCGAGATCCAGAATGGCGCGGTACGCATCATAGGCGTTCTGACCCGATGGAGCGATGAGCTGTTTTTTCGATGCGAAAATATCTGCGGAAGCAAGCAGTTTCGCCACTTTTTCAGCCGATTCCTCAGGACTCAGACCCCGGTTGGCCAGACTGGTGCGCATCCCGGCGATCTCGCCCGATGCGGCGGCGAACACATTGCGCATGGTGCCGCCTGTGTTTTCTTCAGCCGTGCCCAGCGCCCGGTCGACCAAATCCAGCGCACCGCGCGCAACTTTTGCGGCAGGGCCGGGAATCGGGATCGGTTCGACAGCTGTTGCTTTCGGCGTATCGACCATATTGATCGGGTCTTTTTGGACAACAACCTTCGCGCCCCAGCCCCCTGTTTGCGCGGGCTGGGCGTTTTCGACGGAAACCGTGTAGCTGGAATCTTCTTGCGCTGACGCGGTTTCAACGCCTTGATTTGAAGGAGGCGCGACTTGGGTCGCCGTACCAAATGAAGGTGCGGGTGGCTGTGCCGATTGGGATGCGGCAAAGCTGTTCTGCGGTGGCGTTGCCGGGATTGAGGGCGCTGCGGCCAGTTGGGGCGTATCACTGAAGTTCGTGATGATGGCGTTATATGCACTGACGGCACCGCCCACCAACAACACGGCACCACCGACGATACCCGCCATTTTCATGCGTTTTTCGCGCTGACCCGCGACGACGGTTTTTGTCTTACGCTTTCCTTTGGCAGGGGCCGTATCGGAGCGTTCGCGCACACGGCTGGCACCGAGAACTTTTTCTTTTTTCTTGTCAGCCCCGCCTGACAAGCCTTTCCAGCCAAGGCGGTTGAGGAAAGTGCTGCCGCCTTTTTTGACAGCCTTCTTTTTCTTTGGCATCGCCGCAAGGCCATCGCCCAATTCGTCCATGTCGTCGTCGTCAAAATCCATATCGTCGTAATCGTCGAGCGCGTCGTAGTCGTTCATACCATCGTCTAGATCGTCGTTCAGGGATTGATTGAAAGCGGCGTGAGCGAAGTCTTCATCATCGATAGAATCGGCTGACGGCTTAACACCGGGTGCCGCAGCGGCATGGTCGCTGGCGTAGAGCGAATCATCGTCTGCCGCATCACCCGCAGTGAAGACCGGTGGAGTGGCCGCGTTATCGTCGTCGTCCGCGTAGATTGTTTGCGTGTCAGAGAAAGTCGGCTTGGGTGCGTCGTTTTCTTTTTGCTTCGTGCTCTCGCCGGACAGATCAGCCTCAGAAAATGGTCCTTCAGCTGTATCAAGATTATCCGCCTCATTCGCGAACGCGTTCTCGACCTCCTTGAGCATCAATGCATCGGCGGCCTCCTCGACCATCTTCGCATCGATAGATTTGCCCGGATTTTCGGCGGCAAACAGCATGGCGTGTGAGCAGATCATGCCGATCAGGCGCGGACTGCCGCCACTGAAACGACCCATCGCCTCAACGCCGTCCGGCGTGATCGGTTCATCTGTCAGGCGTGCAATCGGGGCGAGGCGTTTTTTGAGAAATTCTGTCAGCTCGCCTCGCGTGAAGAAGCGCAATTCATGCGTTTGTCCGACCTTGCCGGACACTTCCTGGAACTCAGACTCTGCAAGCGTTTCCGTCAGTTCATCATTGCCGATCAAAACGAATTGCAAACCGACCGAGCGGCCATCTTCAAGCGTGTCAAATCCCGCCAATTTAGGCAGCATTTTGAGCACATCGGGTTCGAGATTATGCGCTTCATCGATGAAAACGACACCCGTTTCATCGCGTTTCGCCTGAACGTAAAGATATTGCCGTAAGGCAACGGCTTTGTTCGGCGCGTCGATAATGTCGTCTTCGACTTTCAGCGAAGAATGCAGGAAATTCACGAATTCCCGAAAGTTAAGACTGGCGTATTGCAGGAAAAGACCGGGGGTGTTTTCTTCCAACCCCTCCGAAATCGCGCGCATGATCATCGTCTTGCCGGACCCCGGCGGCCCCGTGAGAACCATGATGCCCGCGCGTTCTTTTACACCCGCGAGCATCCCGTCGACGGCACGCCAATGCGATGTGTTGAAATAGAATGGGCTGTTAGAATCGCCCCCATAAGATTCTTCGCGTTTGTTTGCGTTGGACATGTTCCAGCGGCTCCGGCTAATCGCATTTGCCTTAACGCTATCGCCGAAAGTTAAACGATTGGTATCCACACACCGTTGATGATGAATTTCATGTAACGCAGATTAACGCGCACAGGATTACAAGCCGCACGGGCGCGCCATCAATCAGCCTATCCCGCCGCTACGTGGTTTCTTCGCGCCAGCTTTTTTGCTTGCGGTAGATCGTGGCCGGAGAGACGCCCAGGAACACCGCGGCCTTACGCACATCCCCCGCGCAAAGCGAAACAGCCTGCTCAATCGTTTCGCGCTCAACGTCTTCGAGGGGACGGATAAAGGCGGCTAACGCGTTGAGATCATTGGGGTCGGGCGGTGTCAAATCGCTTTGGGTAGCGCTGATCGGCTGTTGCGGCGTTTGGCGCGGCGCGGTTGGCGGGGGCGCGATTTCAACGGCATGACCGATCGGCGCGCGCAGCATTGATGCTTTTAACTCGGTGCCTTCACCAAACACCACCGCGTGACGGATGATGTTTTGCAACTGGCGCACATTGCCCGGCCAGTTATAGGCGAGCAACGCATTGCGGGCATCTTCAGCGAAATCATGCAGATCTTTGCCTTCCTCGGCGGCATAATCACGGAGGAATTTGGTGGCAATGCGGATCACATCTTCACCCCGCTCGCGCAAGGCAGGCATGTGAACGGGAATCACATGGAGGCGATAATATAGGTCTTCGCGGAAGCGACCCGCCGCGACCTCGTCCAACGGATTGCGGTTGGTCGCACAGATGAAGCGGGTATCGACCTTGATCGCATTCGCCTGACCGACGGGATTGAAAGTACCGGTTTGGATAAAGCGCAGCAGCTTTGTTTGCAGATGCGGCGACATCTCGCAGATTTCATCGAGGAAAAGCGTACCGCCATCGGCAAGCTGGGCAGCGCCGATTTTATCGGTCGTTGCACCCGTAAACGCGCCTTTGATATGACCGAAAATCTCGCTTTCCATCAACTCGCCGGGGATAGCGGCACAGTTGAGGGCGACCAGTTCCTTCGACGCGCGGGCGCTCGTGGTATGGATCGCTTGTGCACACACCTCCTTACCCGAACCGCTTTCGCCCGTGATAAATACGGTCGCGTTCGAGGTCGAAGCGCTGCGGATCAAACGGTAGGCGGCCTGCATCGGCACGCTCTCGCCAATAAACCCGCAAAAGCCCTCCCCATCAGCTTCAGGCGACGGGGCAACGGGTTTTGCGGCAGGTGCCGCCGCCTCCGGCGCGGCGGCGGGCGCCGCTGTGGCAGATTTGAGAAAGCGATTGTGGTCAAGGTGGCTGCGAATCGACAGGATCAAGCGGTCTTCGGTGAAAGGTTTCATCAGGAAATCGACCGCGCCATAGCGCATCGCTTCAACCGCGACACCGACCGAGCCTTGCGCCGTGATTACGATGACGGGCAGGTCAATGCCGTTCTCACGCATCCACGCCATCACATCCTCGCCCGAAATATCCGGCAACCTCAGATCGAGCAGAACGAGGTCGTAATTGCCGGATTTAATCGATTCCTTGGCCGCGCCGCCCGTTTCGACATGGTCCACATCGAACTCCTCCTCGCGGAGAAATCCTTTGTAGGTGCGCGCCAATGCCGGGGTATCTTCAACGAGGAGAACCCGCAGGCCGGCGAGAGATTCAGTGGATTGTGGTGATGCGTTTGTACTCATGATCGGTCAAATATCGCAATTCGAGAATAAAGTTAAGACTCAAACTGCGACGCTAAATCATATTTTATCGCCAAACCGTGTCGCATCAAAGTGGACGAAGGCACGAAGACCTTGCCCCGGTTCGGTTGTTATAATTAGTGCCCCCCCATGCAATTTGGCAAGACGGTCAACGATGGCAAGCCCCAGTCCCGCCCCCTTTGACCGCACCGCCGCACGGGGCTGCCCAAAGGGTTCGCGGGCGATTGCCAAATCTTCTTCGCTCATGCCCGGACCATTATCCTGCACGATCAGGCACGCGCTGCCGTCATCATGACGATCAACGGAAACCCGCACTTCGCCATCAGAGCGTTGCGCAACAGCCTTGATTGCGTTTGAGATCAGGTTCAGCAGGATTTGCTTGATGCGCCGGCCATCCGCGAAAACCCTGGGCGCTTTCATGATGTGCTTTGCTTCCAAAATCACACCCGCCGCGTCGGGCAATTCCCTGCCGAGACCGACCATTTTATCAACGATTTCATTGAGATCGCACCATTCTTCATAGAGCGTGAGATCCCCGGTCTCCGACCGTGACAGGTCAATCAGATCATCGACCAATTGCAGCAGCAGAACGCCGCTTTCGTGCATGTCCGAGGCGTAGCCGACGACTTCGTCAGGATCAAGCGCCGTGCTGCGCGGTTTTGAAAGGATCGACGCGCCGCCGATAATGACGTGCAGCGGGGTGCGCAATTCATGGCTGACATTCGCCAGAAAGGATGTCTTGGTTCGGTCAGCCGCCAATGCGGCATCCCGCGCCGCACGTAGTTCAGCCTCGGCCAGTGCAAGCGCATTGTGGTTTTGCACGAGCTGGCGCTGCACTTCGCTTTCCTCCGAAACATCCCGCAATACCAGCCACAGCGCACCTGTCAGCTTATCACGGGCCGAAGAAACGGTGACGGGCGGGGTGGTGTCGTCGTTCAGCTGCACAAACGGGATCGAGATCGGCGGGCCGTCGCGCAGCACATCTTCCATACCGTAGAGCGCGGGAATAGCCTCGCGCACATCGGTTTCGATCTGAACGTCAAAAGCATCGCCGGACACTTCGCGCACTGTCAGGTCTTCAGACACACGAATCGCCACGGCGCGCATGGCCGTTAAGACGATTTCAGGATTGATGCCGCCGGGTGAAAAATCAGACATGCGAGAGGCCTTACAGATTACGGGCCAAGATTGATTTTCCTAACGAATGAAATGCGTGGAGCACCCCTTCGCCGTTCATAGCACTGGTTTCAAAAACAGGTCCGTCATATCGGCGCTCCATGCGTTTGACCACATCAGGCGACGGCGCATCGCTCAAATCGCGCTTGTTCAGGGCGAAGGCCATCGGCCTGCCCGGAAGTTGTTCTTCAAACATATCCGCCGCACTCCACATGGCCGAATAAGGGTCCGCACGGGTGAGATCACCAACCACCAAAGCCGCAGAAGCACCCACAACGTAGCGTTGGGTCTGACCGCTGGGCAGGGGCGCACCCTCAATGTCCCAGACGACCAGCCTGATTTCACTTTGCCCGCCCTCAGTGGCGATGCGATCAGTGTGTTTGTAGAGATGAACGCCCATTGTAGCGCGGTATTGATCCGAAAACTCATCAAGGACATAGCGCCGGATCAAAGATGTCTTACCGACGCCAAAATCCCCAAGGACCACAATTTTGTAAGTCTTCATCATTTGAAGCGCTCACCCGCGACAGGCACCAACATTTCAAGTGGCAGCGGCAGCGGGACATGCGACACGCGGGTTTGCATTTCGGCGAGTGCAGCCGCATCGGGGACAAGGCCGCGCAATTCAACCGCCGCGTTATCACCGTCATAAGCCGCAGTCATGGGATAGCCCGCAAGGGCGGGATCGTCAGCCGCAGCGGTTTGAACCGCCTCGACCCAACGGCTACGGTTGGCACTCTCAAGATAAAAATGACCGATCAGGACCGCAAAGGCGGCAGCAATACCCAGAGCTGCCTTTCCGATGAGGGCAGCGGGGTTGATGCCCGGCTCCATCGGCGCTTGCGCACCAGCGAGAAGGCGGCCGGGGTCCAAATCCTCGCCCTGCCCCGTCGCTTGCTGAATGGCGCGTTCAAGCAGTGTATCGACACGCTCTTCGATACCGGGCGGCGCTTGGCCCGTACAGCGCAGAGCGAGGATTTTTGTCGGACTGGCACGGAGATACACGGTGCCTTGCGACATTTTCAGTTGCCGTAACTCCTCCAACCCGCCGCTGCCGAAGGCATCGCTGGCGAAGGAATCAAGGGCGGCGATCATCCCGGCGAGCAAGTCATCATCAAGCAGCGAATCGTCGTCTTCATCAACTTCCGGCGGTTTATCACGTGCCAGCAAGACACCGGAGCCGCGTTCGATAAGATACGCCTCCAACACCCTGAACTCCTCGGCACTGCCAACCAGCCATCCGGCACTTGGCGCGCCCGTGAGGCGGGATTTAATGGTGGCGATCCAGATATCAAAAGGCATTGCCTGATCAATCTGACGCTGAAGATCTTCGACAGCATTAGCAACCGCCGCGCGGATCAGAACACCCATACGGGGCGAAAGCGCCTCGATGATTTCGGGATGCGCGTTGGAGATTTCGCGCTTGATCGTCGATACAATATGCGGCGCGATGGAACGGGATAGAACGTCGCTGTCACCATGCCCCGCTTCGCGGATAGAATCGGCGAGGACATTGGCGACGGCGGCGGTCAGGCTTTCCTCACTCCACCGCTCATCCGTGATGGAGAGTTTGTCGGAGATCGCCTCCAGATGGTCATCAGATTTGGCCGCTCGTTCCAATTGGGCGTCGAGGAGCATTTGGCGAAAGCTGTCTGCGGTGGGATCGCTCACGGTATTTCCTCAGCTCGCGAATTGTTCACGCAGGATACGCTCGTCCAGACTATGGCCCGGATCGAATAATAGACGCAAACTGACATCGCGGGCAACACGGGCTTCAACCCACGCGACATCGCGTACTTCAAGGGCGTCAGCCACGGCGCTGACCGGGCGCTTCAGCGGCTCGAGAACGTCGAAGCGGATCACCGCCTGCATCGGCAGCAAAGCACCGCGCCAACGACGGGGGCGGAAGGCGGATATCGGCGTCACGGCAAGCAATTCGGCTTCAATCGGCAGAATCGGGCCATGAGCGGAGAGGTTGTATGCGGTGCTGCCGGCGGGGGTGGCAACCAGCACGCCGTCGCAGATCAATTCCTCAAGCCGGATTTCACCGTCGATACGGATAGCGACCTTGGTGGCTTGCCGGGTCTCGCGCAGGAGAGAGACCTCGTTGATGGCCAGCGCTTCGACAACTTCACCTTCGCGGGTTGTGGCGGTCATGCGTAAGGGATGGATGGTCGATTCCACGGCCTGTTCCAGCCGATCCGGAAGGTTTCCGGTCGCGAACTCGTTCATGAGAAAGCCGATAGACCCACGGTTCATGCCGTAGACCGGAATGTTTTTGCCCATGACCGCGTGCAATGTCGCCAGCATGAAGCCGTCACCGCCGAGCGCCACGATCGCATCAGCCTGCTGCGGGTCGCAGTTACCGTAAAGACGGTTCAGCTTGGATAACGCGATCTGCGCCGAACGCGCATCGCTGGCCATAAATGCAATCCGCTTGAAGCGCATCTGTCTCCGCCTTCGCCCAAAACCTGTGAATGGTTAACCGTTGTGACACGATCCGGCAAGGCGGCACAAAAAAACGCCCCGCCATTTCTGGCGGGACGTCCGGTGTGCTCGATGAGCTAGAGCGTACCTTCGCTTAGCGGAATGCGATTCCGAGCGACTTGAGCGTATCCATCGTCAGGCCGCCAGTACCTTCACCAGCGGAACGCTGATAGCGGGTAACAGCTGCTGTCGTCGATGCGTTGTATGCACCGTCGATGGAGCCTTGGTAGTAGCCACGCTCACGAAGAGCCTGCTGGAGGCGACGGATAACTTCTGGAGACGCGTTGGTCTCACAGAGGATTTCACGCCACTGCAGTTGCTCGTCACTGACCTTCTCACGACGGTTGATCGTCTTGAAGGTTGCATCCGTAGCAATCCGGCGAACCGATGCAGGCGTAGCGAGAACGCGACGCTGGATCGTTGCCGTTTTACCTGGAACAGCCACACGACGAACCGTTGCAGCGTTAGCAATCACGCGACGGGTAACCGTCTGTGTCTTGCCAGGGATCGCGACACGGCGAACCGTTGGAGCCTGATCCTGAACGCGGGTTGTGATCGTTGCCGTTTTGCCTGGAACCGCTACACGGCGAACCGATGCAGGGGCGTCGATGACACGGGTCTGGATCGTAGCGGTGCGTACACCACCAGCCGAACCGCCACCGATCGAAGCAACACGTGCCGCGATGCCAGCACCGTCCGCACCGCGGATGATGTTGCCGGAACCGTCAACAGCCTGGCCGTTAGCGTTTACACCAACTGCGCCGCGAATGACGTTGCCGCTCGCATCAACAATTGCTGTTCCGCCACCAGCACCAGCACCCGAACCGTCGCTGTAGACACCAGCGATACGGCGAACCGTTGCCGGGGTTGCAAGCTCACGGGTCGTGACCGTTGCTGTTTTACCAGGAACCGCTACACGACGAACCGATGCAGGCTCAGCTGTTACGCGGGTCGAGATCGTTGCTGTCTTACCAGGAACCGCTATACGGCGAACCGATGCAGGGGTGTCGATGACGCGGGTCGTAACCGTTGCCGTCTTACCTGGAACCGCTACGCTGCGTGCCGATGCAGGTGCATCAACCACACGGGTCGTAACCGTTGCTGTCTTGCCAGGAACCGCTACACGGCGAACCGATGCAGGGGTGTCGATGACGCGGGTCGTAACCGTT
>CALFAK010000171.1 GCA_937948985.1 uncultured Neomegalonema sp.
ACAGCCTCGACGGCGGCGACGGCGATGATACGCTTTCCGGTGGCGCTGACGCTGACATCCTGATCGGCGGCCTTGGCAATGACAACCTTTCAGGGGATGCTGGCGCGGACAGCCTCGACGGCGGCGACGGCGATGATACGCTATCCGGCGGCGCTGACGCTGACATTCTGATCGGCGGCCTTGGCAATGATGATTTGTCAGGTGGTACTGGCGCGGATAGCCTCGACGGCGGCGACGGCGACGATACGCTTTCCGGCGGCGATGACGCTGACATCCTGATCGGTGGTCTCGGCAATGATGACCTCTCAGGGGATGCTGGTGCGGACAGCCTCGATGGCGGCGACGGCAATGATCATCTCGATGGTGGTGCTGATGCCGATATCCTGAGCGGTGGCGATGGAAATGACACCCTGATCGGTGCCGACGGGGCAGATACGCTCAACGGTGATGCGGGTGATGATTTGCTCGATGGTGGCGCGGATAACGATGTTCTGCGCGCAGGAGATGGCAACGATACCCTTCTCGGCGGCGATGGCGATGATGAGCTTATCGGTGGCGCAGGCATCGACAGCCTCAACGGCGGTGCGGGTGACGATACCCTTCTGGGGGGTGCGGATGCTGATATTCTCAATGGCGGTGATGGTGCTGACAGCCTGAATGGCGGCGGCGGCGCTGACCTCTTCCTGCAAAACAACGATGGGGCGGCCAACGCCATTAATGGCGGTGACAGCGGAACCAATACGCTCGATCTGTCATCCTCAACAGCGGGTTGGACCCTCGACGATGCTTCCGGCACTTCTGGCACAACCACACTCACGCTTAGCAATATTACTAACCTGATCGCGACAGAGTTTGCCGATACGATCACGGCGAGTAACACGCTTCAGGTCATTGATGCGCTCGATGGCAATGACACCCTGATGCTTGGCGACGGCGTTACCGGTGCCAGCCTTGATGGCGGCGCTGGCATTGATACGCTTAACCTGTCCACGACAACCGGTGTGCAAACCGTCGACCTTGGTGCGGGTACACATGCGGGATCGGTTGCGGCAGTAAATTTCGAGAACGTGCGCAGCGGCTCAGCGGATGATGTGTTGGATGGATCATCAGAAGACAACATCATATCCGGCGGCGCAGGCAACGACAGAATTCGGGGTGAGGATGGCGATGATACCCTGGTTGGCGATGACGGCGACGATATGCTGGTCGGCGGCGCGGGGGCTGATGCCCTGCGTGGCGGCAATGGTGATGATCTGCTGAATGGTCAGGACGATGATGACGATATTATTGGCGGTGCGGGTAATGACTCCGTAATCGGCGGTGCGGGCGATGACCGTGCGGATGGCAGTGGCGGTAACGATACGATCTCCGGCAATGCGGGCAATGATTCCCTGTTTGGTGGCGTTGGTGACGATGTTGTGTTTGGCGGCGGTGGCGATGATATCGTGGGCGGCGGCAGCGGCGCAGACGAACTCGTCGGAAATATGGGATCAGACACTCTCGACGGGGGTGAGGGTGACGATTTCCTCAACGGCGGTGACGGCGCGGATACGCTGTGCGGTGGCGATGGTGTTGACACGCTGATTGGCGGTGCTGATGCCGATATGCTCAAAGGCGGCATGAGCAATGATATCCTTGATGGCGGCGCGGATAATGATCGCCTTGAAGGCAATGAAGGCGATGACAGCCTTGATGGCGGCGATGGCGATGATACGCTTGACGGCGGCGATGGTGCCGACACGCTGATCGGTGGCGCGGGTGCGGACAGCATCAATGGCGGCCAGGGCTTTGATACCTTCATCCAGAATAATGACGGTGCACAGAATACCCTGAACGGCGGCGATACGGGCGGTAACTTGCTCGATCTGTCTTCTTCGACAGCGGCTTGGGATGTCACAGGCAGCGGCGCGAATTCTGGCGCTTCCGGGTTGGTGCTTTCAGATATAACGAATCTGATCGCGACCGGCTTTGACGATCGGATCGTCGCCGATGGGGCACTTAGAGTGGTTGCGGCGCTGGAAGGCGATGATACCGTCGTTTCCGGTTCTGATATTGCTGATGTGTCATTCGATGGTGGTGCCGGAACCGATACCTTGGACCTTTCTGCTGCGAATACTGAGGTACGGCTAAATCTGGACAGCGGCGTCCTTATTGATGCTGTTGCAGCCACGGGTTTTGAACACGCCGTTGGCTCCGCGTTTGATGATCAGATCAACGGCAACGATGCGGATAACTCACTTGCGGGTGGTGATGGCGATGATTTGCTGCGCGGCTATCTGGGCGACGACACGCTCATCGGCGGCTTGGGTGAAGATATCCTTACCGCAGGTGACGGCAATGATGTGCTGGAAGGTGGAGAGGGTAGAGACCGTCTGAACGGCCAGAACGGGGACGATACTATTTCCGGTGGTGACGACAATGATGTGGTCATTGCCGGCTTCGGAGATGATTACGTCACGGGCGGCACCGGGAATGATCAAATCTTGGGCAATAGCGGTGACGATGTCCTGTCCGGTGGTGACGGAAATGATAGCATTTCAGGTTCTACCGGCGCGGATACGCTGTCGGGTGGCAATGGCGAAGACCTTCTCAATGGCGGCACCGAGGATGATATCCTGAGCGGTGAACTCGGTAACGACACAGTTTTCGGGGGTGCTGGCAATGACTCTCTTTCCGGAAATGAGGGCGACGACTACCTGAACGGTGGTGACGATGATGATGTCATCTTCGGCGGTGAAGGCGATGACACGCTGCTTGGATCTTCAGGCAATGATGAATTGTTCGGTGAGCAAGGAAATGACTCCGCACAAGCGGGCGATGGCGATGACACGTTGGTTGGCGCTGACGGTAATGACATCCTACGCGGCGGTGGCGGTAACGACAGCATTTCCGGTGACGCGCATAATGACCGTCTGTTCGGTAACTTCGGTCATGACACTCTGACGGGCGGCGATGGCGATGACACGCTCGACGGCGGGTTGGACAATGACATGCTTGATGGCGGTGCGGGTGATGACGTGCTGATCGGCGGTTTTGGCGACGATACCATGCTTGGTGGTGATGGCGACGATACCTTTGTTCAGATCAACGACGGTGGCATCAACATTGTCGACGGCGGCAGTGGCGCGAACAGTCTTGATCTCTCCGGCTCCGGTGCAGGGTGGATCATCGACCAAACATCGGGCGTTTCAGATGTTACCACGCTCTCACACTCGATGATTTCAACGCTCACCGCCTCATCCCGTGCGGATGATATAACGCTTGGTGGAACGCTGCGTACTGTTTCTGCTGGCGAAGGCGACGACCGTGTTGCGCTTGTCGATGGGCATGATCTTGTCGTTCTTGATGGTGGTCTGGATATTGACACGCTTGATCTATCGCTCTTTACAACGGATCTATCTGTTGATCTGGGCGCAGGGTTGCTTGGCGGTTCTTCTACGGTGAGCAATTTTGAGAATGCCACCGGTGGTGCGGGCGCGGATTTGATTGAAGGGTCGGCCCTCGACAATGTTATAGTCGGCAATGCGGGCAACGATATCTTGCGCGGTCATGGCGGCAATGACACCATCGACGGGGGTGATGGCGGTGACATCATCTCCGGCGGTGACGGGGCCGACGGCATTAATGGCGGTCTTGGTGATGATATCCTCAACGGCCAAGACGGCGATGACGTGATCTCAGGCGGTGACGGAAACGACGAGATTATCGCGGGCCTTGGCAATGATACGCTGCACGGTGGTGACGGCAATGACACTCTCGGCGGCAATGGTGGCGATGACTCCGTTGATGGCGGGAACGGTTATGACAGCCTGAACGGCGGGGACGGGGACGATATTCTCTTAGGCGGTGCCCAAGACGATGTTCTGCTCGGCGGCCTTGGCACGGATATGCTGGACGGTGGCACAGGCGCTGACAGCTTAAATGGCGGCGACGGTGATGATACCCTCCTCGGTGGTTCCGATAATGATACACTTACAGGCGGTGCAGGTGCCGATACACTGGATGGTGGTCAGGCTTCCGATCGCCTTATCGGGGGCGCGGGAGATGATATTCTGCGCGGTGATGCGGGGCATGATGATGTTGATGGCGGTGATGGTGCTGACATGCTTGATGGCGGTAGCGGTAGCGATACGTTAAGTGGTGCCGATGGCAATGACCGGTTGATCGGCGCGCTCGGGAATGATCTTCTCCTCGGCGGTGACGGCTCGGATACTTTGGATGGTGGCGACAGCAACGATATCCTCGAAGGTGGTCTTGGTGATGACATTCTCACCGGCGGTAACCAGCATGACACTTTCCGCTTTGGCGATGATTGGGGTGCGGATACGATCACTGATTTTGCTGACAATGGCATCGAGAAATTGGATTTCCAGGCCTCAACGATTGTGACCGGATTGGCTGATCTAACAATCAGTGACAGCTCAGATGGCGCTCTCATCGTGAATGGCGCGGACAGCATTCTCGTCGAAGGTGTCTTGGCGGCTGACCTCACCGCCGACGACTTCTTGTTCTAGAATCATCCCGATCAAGTTGTTCGCGAATGACTCTGAAAATGATACTGCGCCCGCCTTGGTGGGCGCAGCTCTCTATCTCAGGCTAACGTCGTAATGCAGGTCGTCCGTGACATAGCGGCTGCGACGGATTTCGACGATCCGGTCTGAGATATCGATAGCGACACGGCGCACCTCGATCAGAGGTGCGCCTTTCGTTACGTCCATCAGCGCGGTATCTTCGGCATTTGCGACCACGGCGCGCAAGGTCTCATCCGCCTTGGAGATCGCGATGCCGTAGGCTTGCTGGTAAAACGCGTAAATCGCGTTGGGCAGCGGCGCATGGTCGGTCAGCGCGGGGAACAGCGACACCGGCAGTACCGAAATCTCTCGCACGATGCGTTTGCCGTCGATGGTGCGGACGCGGTTGATCTCAAATATCTGTTTGTCATCGACATTCAACACTTTACGCTCTTCCGCATTCGCGCGCCGGCGGGTGACCGTCTCGCTATCCGACAAGGGCGCGACAGCGGAGCCGTCCTCGCGGCGCAGTCTGAAAAAGTGAAAGTGATCGCTTTCGGGCGTGGTCGTCGCAACGAATGTGCCGCGCCCTTGTTGGCGCTTAACGATACCACGTTGCTCCAGTTCGATCAGCGCTTTGCGCGCCGTCCCTTGACTGACACCCATCTCCGCGCCCAAATCCGTCTCACTGGGCAGCATAACGCCGGGCTTGAGATCGCCTGTGACAATCCGGTGAACAATCGCGTCAATCACGGAGCGATAAAGGGGCATGTTTTCGTTGCTCATGGCACCACTTTAGCGAAAAACGGAAAGCGCCACAACAACTCTTGTATAAGACTTCTTATCTATGATACGCAACGCGCAATCTTATCGCTTTTAGGGGGAACACCATGAGCAAGCCGCATCTGCTGGTGCACGACGCAAAGGATAGTGTCGGCGTTGTCGTCATCGAAGGACTGACCGCTGGAACAGAAATGCTCTGCGTCGTCACACATGACAACAGCGATTTTAAACTGACTGCCAAGCACGACATTCCCATCGGACATAAAGTTGCTCTGGGCGATCTGGCCGATGGTGAGACGATCATCAAATACGGCGAAGAAATCGGCAAAATGGTCGCTGCCGCCGGAAAAGGCGAGCACGTCCATACGCATAATATGAAAACGAAGCGCTGGTAAGGGGGCTGATCAAATGAGCTATACAAACAGAACAGTCAAAGCATGGCGCCGCGAAAATGGCCGCGTCGGTGTGCGTAACCACGTCGTTATCCTGCCTGTCGATGATATTTCCAACGCCGCGTGTGAAGCGGTTGCCAATAATATCAAGGGCACCATGGCGATTCCGCACGCCTATGGCCGGTTGCAGTTCGGGGCTGACCTGGACCTGCATTTCCGCACCATGATTGGCACAGGGTCCAACCCGAACGTTGCCGCTGTAGTCGTTATCGGCATCGAGCCGAGCTGGACCAAAGTTATCGCTGACGGCATTCGCGAGACGGGCAAGCCTGTCGCGGAATTTTCCATTGAGCAGAACGGTGACATCAAAACCATCGCTGACGCATCGTGGAAAGCCAAAGAGTTCGTCCACTGGGCGACTGAGTTGCAAAAAGAAGACTGCCCGCTGACGGATCTCTGGGTTTCGACAAAATGCGGCGAGTCTGACACGACAACGGGTCTGTCTTCCTGCCCGACCGTCGGCAATATGTACGACAAGCTGGTTCCTGAAGGTCTTTACGGTTGCTTCGGCGAAACATCCGAAATCACGGGTGCGGAGCATATCTGTGAAAAGCGTGCCGCGAACCCTGAGGCCGCCGCGAAATTCATGGCGATCTTCAAGGAATACTCCGAAAACGTCATCTTTGCGCACCAGACAGATGACCTCTCGGACAGCCAGCCGACCAAAGGCAACATCTTGGGCGGTCTGACGACCATCGAAGAGAAAGCGCTGGGCAACCTTGAGAAAATCGGCCGTGAATGCACGTATATTGATGCGCTGCAAGCGGCTGAGGAGCCTAAAAAGGGCAACGGTCTCTACTTCATGGACACGTCCTCGGCGGCGGCGGAGTGCGTCGTGCTGATGGCGGCGGCGGGCTATGTGATCCATACCTTCCCGACGGGGCAAGGCAACGTGGTCGGCAACCCGATCGTTCCGGTCATCAAAATCTCCGGCAATCCCCGCACCCTGCGTACGATGGCGGAGCATATCGATGTGGACGTTACCGGCGTTCTCTCGCGTGAGCAGACCATCGACGAAGCGGGCGACGCCCTGATCGACATGATCGAGCGCACCGCGAATGGCCGCAACACTGCGGCGGAAGCCCTTGGCCACCGTGAGTTTTCGATGACGAAGCTGTATCGTTCGGCTTGATACATCCTGTCCATGTTCGGCACTGGATGCAAAAAATGCTTCGTGAGCCTTCTATCGCAGTCATTATCGGACTTGTTCCGATAATCCAGAGCAGCTTTTCAGCAGTAACTGGACCTTCGGAACAAGTCCGAAGGTGACTGTGCTAATCGCTAACTCAGTGCGGATGCCTCAAGTGCGCGGTAGGATTCGAAACCAAATACGGCCCCGCAGTATTCGCTGCGGGGCTTTTTCATGCCTGCGATTCTCTCTCAAGAGCGTTTAAATCGCCAAAAAACGGTCCGGAATTGGAAAAAATTGGAAAATTATGGGTTTTTGTGCTGATTTTTCGTTCAGGCTGATTTGATCGCTTATCCGGTGTGTTTATGCGGAAGATGCTCAATATATTGTGTGCATACTAGTAATGAGCCAACTTGAGGTAAGTGAATTCTGATTTTGTTCCATGGTATTCGTCGCTAGATTCCACAAATCACCATTGACGATCAGGTTTTTCCCATATAATCCCATAGTCAAGGAGAGCGATGTGGCGTTCCGGTGAAGCAAACAAGATAAAAATACTTGAGGCAGGTTTCATCAGGACAAACTCCCTGGCTGCATACGTCTCTCCAAAAAAACAATACGACCCAGGCGTCCAAAGAAGAGACAACGGGTTGCGAGCAGAAAAACAAAAAGACTCTCGATTGAGGCAGGTGACGGGGTGTGCTTCGCGCATCCCGTTATTCGCGTTTGAAAAAGAGAATCACATTGTTAACGACTCACGTCAAGGGTCACTGATCGCCTTCCCCGCTTTTCATTGAACATACGCCCGGAGTCCTTGGATTGGTCGGGCGATATGGCGCTGTTTCTTTCGAGAAGCGTTCATAAGGTGGATAAGAAAGGCCGGGTTTCGGTACCCGCAGCCTTTCGTGCCGCGCTGGGCGAAGCCATCAGCGAGGGCATCGCGCTGACCAAACCGATGAACCGTTTGACCTGCATCGAAGCGTCGACCATGAAGCGGGTCGGTGAACGCATTGAGCAGCTAGAGAAAATGAACGAAGACACCTCCGAACACGCGGCATTTGCGATGGTGACGCTCGGTAACATGCGGCAAGTGCCGTTTGATGGCGAGGGGCGGATCGTGTTGCCCGCCGACTTTATGGCGTTTGCGGGCGTTACGGATTCGGCGGTTTTCGTGGGCCTCGGCAAGACGTTCCAGATTTGGGAGCAAGCCGCGCTTGATGCCTATATGGCGGAGGCGGAGGCGATTGCGGCGCAGAATATCGCGATGCTCAACAAGCCCGCTCCGCCAGCGCCGGAGGCAGGGGGATGACCCCGGAGGCCGCGCTCGCCGCTGCCCGTGCCAACCATATCCCCGTATTATGTGATGAGGTGGTCGCGGCAATCGCACCCCGGGACGGCGACTTGATCGTTGATGGCACGTTCGGCGCGGGCGGCTATACGCGACGGTTGTTGGAGGCGGCGGATTGCCGCGTGATCGGCATTGACCGTGATCCTGATGCGCTTGAAATCGCGCGATATTGGGCACCACTCTATGACGGGCGATTGGAGCTGGTACAGGGGGTTTTCGGTGAACTCGATACCCTGATCGGATCGCATGTTCCTGATGCTGTCGTTCTGGATATCGGTGTGTCCTCGATGCAAATTGATCAATCCGAACGTGGTTTCTCCTTTATGCGCGATGGCGCACTTGATATGCGCATGGAGCAATCAGGAACATCCGCAGCCGATATCGTCAATTCGGCGGGAGTAGAAGAGCTGGCCGATATTCTGTTTCAGTATGGCGAAGAACGCCGCTCGCGCGCCATCGCGCAAGCGATTGTTGCCGCGCGAAAAGCTGCGCCAATAGAAACGACGTTGCGCCTTGCTGAAGTGATCGAAGCTGTCGCCCCGCGCAAGAAACCGGGCCAACCGCACCCCGCCACGCGAGCATTTCAGGCGCTGCGCATATTTGTGAATGACGAGCTGGGTGAACTGGTGCGCGGGTTAGCGGCGGCGGAGCGGGCTTTGCGCGCGCCGGGCGGCAAGTTGGCCGTGGTGACGTTTCACTCGCTGGAAGATCGCGTGGTCAAACGCTTCTTCAAGTCACGCTCGGAGGCCACAGGCGCAGGAGTTTCACGTCATTCGCCTGGGCCGATTGATACAACCGCGCCCAGCTTGAAGACCCTGACCCGTAAATCGATTTTACCCGGCGATGCGGAAATTGCCGCTAATCCGCGCGCACGATCTTCCGCGCTGCGGGTGGCGGAACGCACTGAGAATGCGGCGCATGATTTCGATGCACGCGGCCTCGGCCTGCCCGGCCTTGCACTCAAGGGGGCAAGGGGATGAGGACATTCGTGAAAGCCCTGTGGCGGTTGCTGGTTTTGGTTTGCGTCTTTGGCCTCGTTTACAGCGCGGCTTCGCTTTACCGGATCAAAGTCGATACCCGGCAGACAGAGCGGGCGATTGCGACGCTAGACAAAAAGCGCAAGACGTTGCTTTCGCAGATTGATGCCCTCGATACAGAATGGGCCTTCCTGAACGCGCCTGAGAATCTGAATATTCTCATCGGTCTCTACGCGAATGAGTTGAATTTACGCGAACGTGTGCCTGACAGCTTTGCCCGGCTTTCCGAGCTGCCGCCGCGCGGCGCCGGCCTTAATGAAGGGGATGGCGAATGAAATTGTTCAAGGAAACTCCTTTCCCTGATCAACTGCCTATCGCGCGCCCTGATCTCGAACGGCGGGCCGTGCGCGGTAACACGCAAACGCGGCGTCTTTGGTTTCTAGCCGCGATGTTTTTGCTCGGGTTCGGTTTGCTCGGCTATCGTATGACGGCGTTAGCGCTGAATGGTCCTGCGACCCGTAGTGCTGCATCACAGACATCTGCCGCTCCGCATCGCGCACAAATCTTGGATCGGCACGGGCGCGTTTTAGCCAGCACCCTGCCTACATGGGAAGTTTCCTTGCGCCCGCCCGTCACATCAGCAGCAGGGGGCTTGTCGCCGGATGCGTTGTTCGAGCTTGGGCGGATATTTCCTGATCTCAAACCCAATCGCTTGCGCCGTGCTGTCGATTTAGGCAAGCCGAATTTCACTTATGTCGAGCGCCGCGCCTCACCGCAACAATGGAAGCGCGCCCGTGATCTGGGCATTATCGGTCTTCAGGCCGAGGTCCGGCAGGACAGGGTTTATCCGGCGGGCCGTGTTGTTGCTCATGTGTTGGGCGGCGTGGATGTCGATAACATCGGCGTCTCCGGCATTGAACGCGCCCTGAATACGCGGCTTTCGGACTCTGAACAACAAAACGAACCGCTGCGTCTGTCTATAGATTTGCGTGTTCAAAATGCCTTGCATACCACGATGTCCGAGGCTGTCTCCGAGTTTGCGGCGCTGGGCGCGGCGGGTTTGGTGATGGATGTGCGCACAGGCGAATTGCTGGCCTTTGTTTCACTCCCTGATTTCGATCCCAACCACCGCCCCGGCTTGCCAACCAGCGATGACCCGCGCGAGCAAGCGGCCTCGCCGCTGTTCAACCGTGTCTCACAAGGGTCTTACGAACTCGGTTCGGTATTCAAGCTGTTGACCGCATCAATGGCTCTGGAGGCGGGTGTTGCTGATCTGGATACCGAGTTTGATGCCCGTTTTGCGATCCGGCGCGGCGGTTTCCCGATTGATGATTATCTCGGAAAACGGCGGGTGCTGACGCTTGAGGAGGTGATTCGTTACTCTTCAAACATCGGTGCGGTCCGGATGGCTGATTTGATCGGGATTGAACGTCAGAAATTCTTCTTTGAGCGTTTCGGCATTGCCGGGAAAGTGCCCCTCGCCGAGATGCCCGCCGCCGAGCGTAGTGCGGGACAGTTGCCGCGCAAATGGGGCAGTGCCGAAGCGGCCACAGTTTCCTACGGCCACGGTGTGTCTGCCTCGCCGCTGCATATTGCGACAGCGATTTCCTCGATTTCAAATTATGGCTGCAAAGTCACGCCGACACTGCTGCGCAAACAACCTGCCGAGGGCTGTGACCGTGTGGTTAGCACAGAGGTTTCCGCCAAAGCGCGGGCGCTGATGCGGGTTGTGGGAAAGCATAGTTCGGGGCGCAGCGCCAATATCGCCGGTTACGAAATCGGCGGTAAAACCGGAACGGCATATAAGGTCAAGCCGGGCGGTGGTTATGATTTTGACGCGCGTTTCAACACGTTTATCGCTTTATGGCCCACCAGTGAGCCGCAATATCTGCTGCTTTTATCGCTCGACGATCCAAAGCTGCTGGATGGTACGGGCCGTTTGCCCTTGGCGGGTCGCACAGCGGCCCCTGCCGCTGGACGGGCCATTGAGCGGATAGCGCCGCTGTTGGGCCTCGCGCCGACTGATCGCTTTCGTCCCAGCGGACAGTTGACTGATGAAATTACCGAAGGCGGCGCGCTCCCCGTTGGCATCGAACCATTACCGGCGATTACCGAATGAGCGCGCATACAATAGACAGCCTTGGATTGGCCGCAGAAGGCATGGTCCTTGGCCCGGCGCTTAACCCTGCTTCTGTGGTTACGACAATCACTTCGGACAGTCGTAATGTGACAGAAACCAGTATCTTCGTCGCCATCAAGGGTGTGAAGGCCGATGGTGCGGGTTTCATCAAATACGCCGTGCGAATGCGTGCAGTTGCGGTTATCACGACGCTGGAAGGGGCCGTTACAGCGTTGGAGACAATGGGTGGGGTGTCTGATGTGCCGCTGGTGGTTGTCGATGATCCGCGTCGGTCACTTTCACGGTTAGCGGCGCTTTTCCACCCTGAACAACCTTCAAAAATTGCTGCGATCACCGGAACCAGCGGCAAAACCTCTGTCGCTGACTTCTTGCGCCAACTCTGGACTTTGCTTGGTGAACAATCCGCGAGTTTAGGAACGATGGGGGTGTCGTCTGACACAGTAAAGCTGCCCGGCGGCCTGACGACACCCGACCCTGTCGCGTTGCATGACGTGTTGTCGAAACTTGCCGATAGTGGCGTGTCGCATTTGGCGATGGAGGCATCCTCGCACGGGTTGGATCAAGCGCGTTTGGACGGCGTCCGGGTTTCGGCGGTTGCGCTGACCAACGTGGCGCGGGATCACATGGATTATCACCCGACCACGGCGCATTATACAGCTGCTAAACTGCGCCTTTTCACCGATCTGGCGCCTGATGGGGCGACGGTGGTGGTGAATGCGGATGATGCGATGTTCCCTTTGATCGCTCAGATTGCTGTGGCGCGGGGGTTGCGGCTGTTGCCTGTGGGCGAGAATGCGGCGGCGGCAGTGAGCGGTCTGCACATTACCGCGACGCGTTATACCGATGATGGACAAGTGGTGTCGTTCGATTGGGCGGGAGCGTCGCATGAAGTTGCATTGCCGCTCATCGGGGCGTTTCAGGCACGCAATGTGCTGACCGCGGCGGGTCTGGCCATTGGCTGCGGCGCGGATGCGGGGGCGGTGTTTGCGGCTTTGCCTGATCTTGCGGGGGTGCGCGGGCGTATGGAGCTGGTCGCGCGCCGCGCCAATGGCGCGCCTGTATTTGTGGATTACGCGCATAAGCCGGACGCGATTGTGGCTGCATTGGCCGGGCTGCGCCCGCATGTAACGGGACGGATACATATTGTATTCGGCGCGGGTGGTGATCGGGATGCGGGAAAACGGCCCCTGATGGGCGCTGCGGCGGCCCAAGGCGCGGATGTGGTCATTGTCACGGATGACAACCCGCGCTCTGAAAACCGTGCAACCATCCGTGCTGCCATCATGGCCGCTTGCCCGGATGCAACCGAAGTGCCGGATCGTGCCGAAGCAATTTTACGCGGTGTTGACAATCTCGAACCGGGTGACGCGCTCCTGATCGCAGGCAAAGGGCATGAAACCGGGCAGATCATTGCCGGAGACGTAATCCCATTCGATGATGCTGAACAAGCGCAAGTCGCAGTATTGGCGTTGGATTCCGATGATGATGATATCGCCCGCATGTTAGGCGACACCGTATGAGCGTGCTTTGGGATCGTGAGGCGCTGATTCGCGCCACGGATGGCAAGGCGCATGGCGATTGGAGTGCCATATCAGGCGTCTCGATCGACACGCGAACCTTGCGTCAGGGCGATCTATTCGTTGCGCTTAAAGATGTTCGTGACGGGCATGATTTTGTCGCACAAGCCCAGAATGCTGGCGCGGGGGCCGCGTTGGTTTCTCGTCTGCCTGATGATGCGCCTGATGATGCACGTCTGCTGATGGTCGATAATCCATTATTTGCGCTGGAAAATATCGGCAGCGCGTCGCGCACGCGCGCCACAGACGCTAAGGTGATCGCTGTCACCGGATCAGCAGGCAAAACCAGCGTGAAAGATGCCTTGCGGGCCGTTCTCTCGGACCAGGGGCAAACCCACGCGGCGGAGAAATCGTATAACAACCATTGGGGCGTGCCGCTCACGCTTGCCAGAATGCCCGCACAGACCCGCTTCGGTGTTTTTGAGATCGGTATGAACCATAGCGGTGAGATCGCCCCCCTTACTCGTTTAGTGCGTCCGCATGTGGCTGTGATTACCAATGTCTTGCCCGTGCATTTGGGGAATTTTGACAGTGAAGCCGACATTGCATCGGCCAAGGCGGAAATCCTCGAAGGACTGCGCCCTGACGGTCATGCGATCCTCAACCGCGACAATCCGTGGTTTGAGCTGTTGGCCACGCGCGCGACCAGTCTTGGTGTGACGGTTATCTCCTTCGGTTCTCACGCTGCGGCCACTTGTCGGCTTCTCAAGCACAAGCAGAACCCGACTTCGGCATCGGTCGAGGCGGATATTATGGGCGAGCAGGTGCTGTTCAAGCTCAACGCCCCTGCACGCCATCAGGCGATTAATGCATTGGCGGTTCTGGCGGCGGCGAAGCTGGCCGGAGCGGACCTTGCGAAAGCGGCGCTCTCGCTGGGGCGGTGGAAGCCGGGTGACGGGCGCGGCGCGCACAAGAGCATCCGCATCGAAGCGATTGACCCTGCGAGTGCGTTCACGCTGATCGATGAAAGCTACAACGCCAACCCGGCATCGATGGTGGCGGCGTTAGAGACGCTAAGGTTAGCCGAACCCGGAGAGGGGGCGCATGGCCGTGCAGGGCGCCGTATCGCCGTATTGGGTGATATGTTGGAGCTGGGCGAAACCTCGGCTGAGCGCCACACACAGATCGCTGAAGCCGCCGATATGGCGCATGTCGATCAGGTTTTTGCCTGTGGACCTCATTCCCGTTTGCTGTATGACGCTCTACCGAAGGCCAAGCGGGGCGCGTGGGCGGAAAATTCAGCCGCTCTCGCATCGGAGGTCAGGTCCGAGGTTAAACCGGGGGATGTGGTTATGGTCAAGGGATCGCTGGGCAGTCGCATGGCAACTATCGTCGAGACGCTGATGCAGATCAGCCACGGTAAAAAACGCTGAATAACCTATTTCGAGCAGTAAGTAAGAACGTAAAAACAATGCTTTATCACTTCCTCACGCCTCTTGCCGATACAATCGGCGGCTTTAACGTCTTCCGCTACATCAGTTTCCGCAGCGGTGGGGCGTTACTGACCTCATTGATTTTGTTCATTTTATTCGGTCGGCGCTTCATTGACTGGATGCGGGTGAAACAGAAGAAGGGTCAGCCGATCCGTGATGACGGCCCCGCCCGGCATATTATCGAGAAAGCGGGCACGCCGACGATGGGCGGTGCGCTTATTTTAGGAACGATCACGATCTCGACGCTGTTGTGGGCACGGTTGGACGTGGGCCATGCCTTGCTGGTGTTGTTCACCACGCTTGGCTTTGGCGCGATTGGGTTTTGGGATGATTATTTGAAAGTCTCCAAGCGCAATACACGCGGTGCGCCCGGTAAGCTGCGGCTGCTGGCGGGTTTCATCATTGCGCTTATGACGGCGCTTTGGGCCAGCTATCTGATGCCGCAAGGTTTGCAAACGCACCTCGCGCTGCCGTTCTCCATTGATAACCTTTTTGACATCGGTTTACTGTTCTTCCCGTTTGCGATGCTGGTGATTGTCGGCTCAGCCAACTCGGTGAACCTGACAGACGGGCTTGATGGGTTGGCCATTGTGCCTGTTATGATTGCTGCCATGTCGCTGGGGATCATCGCCTACACCGTTGGAAACGTTAAGTATTCTGAATACCTGCACTTGCATTACGTGGCGGGCACGGGTGAGATAATGATCTTTGTCAGCGCCTTGATCGGCGCTGGTCTCGGCTTTCTCTGGTTTAACGCACCGCCCGCGATGGTCTTTATGGGTGATACCGGCTCGCTGGCGCTGGGCGGGGCATTGGGTGCGATTGGTGTCGCGACCAAACACGAGGTGGTATTGGCGGTTATTGGCGGACTGTTCGTGGTCGAAACTCTGAGCGTTATCATTCAAGTTGCCAGCTTTAAGATGACCGGAAAGCGCGTATTCCGCATGGCCCCGATCCACCATCATTTCGAGCAAAAGGGCTGGCAGGAGCCGACAATCGTGATCCGCTTTTGGATCGTCGCTGTCATTCTGGCCCTGATCGGTCTCTCGACCTTGAAGCTGAGGTAAGACATTGATCGTCATCAATAAATACGATGGCAAACGTGTTGGTGTGCTCGGCATGGGCCGCTCCGGCATTGCCGCCGCCGCCGCCTTGCAAGCGGGTGGTGCGGTTCCGGTTTGCTGGGATGATAACGAGGCCGGACAAGCGGCGGCCCGTGATGCGGGGTTTGATGTCGAAGATCTGACCCGCGAGCGTGTGTGGGAGGGGTTGTCGGCCCTGATCGTTTCGCCCGGTATTCCGCATCTTTATCCCGCCCCGCATAAAGCGATTGAGCGCGCCTATGATGCTGGTGTTGCGGTCGACAACGATATCGGGCTTTTCTTTTCCGAAATGGCACTATGGGAGCCGGGTCATGATGATGAGGGCGATGGAACCCCGCGCATCGTTTGCGTTACAGGTTCCAACGGTAAATCTACAACCAGCGCATTGATCCATCATATCCTGCGCGAAAACGGGCGTGCGGCACAATTGGGCGGGAATATCGGTGTCGGGGTGCTGTCGCTGGAATACCCCGATTCTGACAATGTGATCGTGTTGGAGTTGTCCTCGTACCAAACCGAACTGGCGCGCAGCCTGTCGCCGGATATCGCGGTTTTCCTCAACCTTTCGCCCGATCATCTCGACCGCCACGGCGGGGAGGGCGGCTATTTCGCCGCAAAATTACGCCTGTTTGAAGCGGGCGCGCCGGAGCGGGTGGTGGTTGGCGTTGACGAGGCGCAGGGGCGCTATCTGGCCAATCGCGTGATGGAGGCGACTGAAAAACGCGTCCAAATCTCGCAAAAGCCCGTGCCCGGCGATGGCTGGTCTGTATCAATGAAGAAGGCGTTTCTGGTCGAGCGCCAAAACGGCAAGCAAACGACCTCGCTTGATCTGCGCGAAGCGCCCGCATTGCGCGGGGCGCATAACGGCCAAAACGCCTGCGCCGCCTACGCCGCCTGCCGGTTGCTGGGGCTGGGGCCAAAGCAGATTGAGGCCGGATTGCGCAGTTTTCCCGGGCTGGCGCACCGCTTGGAACGGATCGCGGAGGTCAACGGTGTCACCTATGTCAACGACTCCAAGGCGACCAACGCCGATGCCGCCGAAAAGGCGCTGCTGTCCTACGGGAATATCCGCTGGATTGCGGGCGGTGTCGCGAAAGAGGGCGGTATTGTGCCGCTGGTGCCGCTGCTGGCGCGGGTGCGCAAAACCTATCTGATCGGCGCATCAAGCGCGGATTTCGCCGCTATGCTGGGCGACGCGCCGCACAGTCTGTGCGATACGTTGGATAACGCCCTCGCTTTGGCCGCTGCGGAAGCGGAGGCGGGTGATGTGGTGCTGTTATCCCCGGCTTGCGCCAGTTTCGACCAGTTTTCAAACTTTGAGGAGCGGGGCGAGGCGTTTCGTGAGGCGGTGCTCGGATTGGAGGGTGAATCGTGACGCTTGTATTTGAACATCCGCCCGAATTCAGACTTTCGGGAATTGGGCGATGGTGGCGTGCACTTGATAAGCCACTGTTTTCAGGGCTTCTTTTTCTATTTTGCGCGGGCTTGGTGCTGGCCTTCTCAACCAGCCCTATCATCGCCATTCCGCAGGGCAAAGACCCTTTCTACTATGCCACGCGGCAGATCATCTTCGCCATTCCCGCCATCGTTTTGTTTGTCGTTTTCTCAAGCGGAACACCCAAAGAAATCAGGCGCTTAGGCGTCATTCTGTTCGGCGTCGCACTGTTCATGCTCCTCGTTGTCCTCTTGATCGGTGAGGAGCGAAACGGATCTAAGCGTTGGATTTCATTCATCTTTTTTGCGGTTCAGCCATCGGAGCTTATAAAACCGGCCCTGATCGTGATGAGCGCTTGGATGTTTTCATTGCGCCCCGTGCCGGGTGCGCCTTCGGGAGCGTTAATCGCCACAGGATGCCTTGCCATCGTTGCGCTGTTAGTCGCGTTACAGCCGGATTACAGCCAAACGGCGTTGATTTGTGCGGTCTGGGGAACGATGTTCTTCCTGACGGGAGCATCCATTGTATGGGCGGTATCCGCAGGATTACTGGGCCTTGCGGGGATCGCCATCGCTTATGCCGTCTCACCCTACGTCGCCGTTCGCCTGCGTTTGCTGTTCGATGCCGAGGGCAGTGGCGGGGGGCAAATCCGCCGGGCGGTGCAGGCGATAGAGCAGGGCGGCCTGTTTGGTACAGGACCGGGTGAGGGGGTGCGCAAGTTCCGCGTGCCCGATGCGCATTCCGATTTCGTCATTGCCGTCATCGCGGAAGAATATGGCTTGATCTTAGCCGTTGTTATCATTGCTCTTTATGCGTTTGTCACCATTCGCGGATTCTTGCTCGCGGCACGCCTCAAAAGCGCTTTCGCCCGCTACACGGTCAGCGGAATCGCCGCTTTGATAGGGTTTCAGGCCTTCATTCATATCGGCGTCGCGGCCCGCGTTGTGCCGCCTACGGGCATGACCTTGCCGCTGCTCAGCTATGGCGGGTCTTCGCTTTTGGCGATGGGCATCGCGTTCGGGGTGCTTTTGGGCCTTACGCGCAGCGATGTTGAGCGGTTTGTGGAGAGGCGCCGCCGATGAGCCGCCTTGCCATCCTCGCCGCCGGAGGGACCGGTGGTCACATGTTTCCGGCCCAATCATTGGCGGAGGAGCTGTTGCGACGCGGATGGCGTGTGGCGTTGGCCTCTGACGAGCGCGGGTTGCGCTATGCGGGTGCCTTTCCGGCGACAGTAGAGCGCCAACAGCTTGCCGCTGCGACGACAGCGAGGGGTAGTTTAACGACAAAACTCGCCGCTCCGGTCACGCTGGTACGTGGCGTGATCCAAGCGACCGCCTGGATGCGGAAAATTCAACCTGATATTGTAATCGGGTTTGGAGGCTACCCTGCCGCGCCGTCGATGGCCGCCGCCACGCTTTTGCGTATCCCGCGTCTGATTCACGAACAAAACGGTGTGCTGGGGCGTGCGAACAACCTTTTCGCGAGCCGTGCCCATGCCCTCGCTTGTGGTATCGGCATTCCCGAAAATGCTCCCGCTTCCGTTCCCGCTTTCGAGGTCGGCAACCCCATCCGCGATGCGGCGCGCGCCGTCATTGATCACCCCTATCAGCCGCCAACCGCCGATGGGCCGATCAACCTGCTGATCTTCGGCGGCTCCCAAGGGGCCAGCGTCCTCAGCGACCTCCTGCCCCCCGCGCTGTCCTTCCTGCCGGACGCAATGCGCGCGCGCATCCACGTGACGCAGCAGGCGCGGACGTTGGAGATTGAAAGCCTTGAGACTCGCTACAGCGCCGCTGACATCACCCAGGTCGAGGCCGCGCATTTCTTCGATGACATGCCCGGCCGCGTCGCCGGGGCGCATCTGGTCATCGCCCGCGCGGGCGCGTCAACCTGTGCCGAGCTTGCCGCGATAGGCCGCCCCTCAATTCTTGTGCCGCTGCCGACGGCGGCCAGCGACCACCAAACCGCCAACGCGCGCTGGCTGGAAAACGCTGGAGCCGCCATTTTGGCTCCGCAAGGCGATCTCACCCCGGAAAAACTGGGCAAGCATATCGAATCCCTGCTCAGCGATCCCGCCCGTCTTGCACAGATGGCCACCGCCGCCAAATCCCGCGCCCACCCGAACGCGGCATCGGCCCTCGCGGACCTGGTGATCCGCATCGCCGATGATCCGAAATCTGTGAGGCCATAAATCACTACGGCAAAATTTTCCCGTTTTATAGCCATTCGGATCAACGCGGGGCAGCTATCGGGTCGCCAGAGCGTGCAGCAAACCTTGATCTCGCGCTGTTTGACGGGCGAGTATTGAGACAACACGCGGGATTGGTGATCCGGCCCTGTAATTTTTGATCTGGCGCTCGCCCATGCCAAAAAAATCAGCGGCCTCCGGCACTGTAAGGCGGGCAGCCTTCATCCAATCTTTGAAGGACTCGGCATCCATCGGGACGGCTGCTTCCGCCTGAATGTCAGCAATCTCACGCAGCCGCACGGCGGCATAATCGAGACCGTTATCCCATTCGATGGCAAGGCCACGATCCACCGGCTTCGCTGTTCCGAACATCTTCTCATCTCTAAGCGCCGCGAAAGGTTCAAAGCGGGCCAAAACGCAGGAAAGGTGAACACCAAAGGGCATTAATTGCCCCTTTAAGCCGCAACCACCCGCCGATCCCGATACGCCCCGTAAGCCAGCGCCAGCGCGGCAATAGCGACCGGAATCATCAAGCCGGCAATCACCAGATTCCAACCGCCAACGGCCATCAGCTTGCCCGAACTCAGCGCGGCCACGGCCAGCATACTCATCACCAGAAAATCGTTCAGCCCCTGAACCCGCGCCTGTTCTTCCGGCAAATGGTTCGCGGCCAGCAGGCTGGTCGCGCCGATATAGCCGAAATTCCAGCCCAGCCCCAGCAGGATGAGCGCGGCATAAAACTGGTGCAGCTCAACCCCGCTCAACGCGACCGCCGCACATCCGGCCAGCATCGCCAACCCCAGCGCAATCACCGTGCGCGCCCCGATCCGCGCAATGATTGATCCGGTAAAAAAGCTCGGTCCGAACATCGCCAACACATGCCACTTCACCACATGCGCGGCGTCCCCGGTGGTAAAGCCGCAACCCACCATCGCCAGCGGCGTCGATGTCATCGTCAACGTCATCGTGCCGTACACGAACATCGCGCAAAGCATGGCGACGGGTACGTTCGGGTTCGCCATAATCTCCCGCCACGGCCGCGTCGCAACCCCTGCCACCTTCGGTTTCGGCTTTGGAATATCCAGCAGGAAAATCAACGTCATCCCAAGGACGTTAATCACCCCCAGCATCGCAAACGCTCCCGCAAACGGGATCGGGGCCATCAAATCCTGCGCCCGGTCTACAATCTCCGCCGCGAAAATTGCCGCGAACAACCCTCCCGCCAGCACCAGCGAGATCGCGCGCGGTTTGAAATCCGGCGGCGCGGTATCGGTGGCGGCAAACCGGAAATACCCTTGGGTCGTATGCCAGACTCCGGCGCAACAATACGCGGCACATAACGTCCAGAATGACCCGAAGATCATCGCCATCGTCGCCAGCACAGACGCCATGATTGCAAAACTGACTCCCAGAAAAAAGCCCGCCTTGCGCCCGAACCGCCCCATAAACAAAGACATCGGCACCGCCGCCGCCATCCCCGTCAGCATCTGGAATGCAATCGGCAATGTGGCGAGGCTCTTGTCATCGGCCAGCGTCAACCCGGCCAGCCCGCCGAGAATGATATAAACCGGAAGCTGCGATCCGAGGATCGCACTCATCGTTGCCAGAATCGCCACGTTCTTTACAGCCCGTGGTTTGTCCGGCACGGCCTCGCTCATGATGCGGGCTGTGCGTCGGGGCGCAACATTCTGGCCAGTGAATCCAGCATCGCATTGGCGAATTTCGGCTCGTCACCGTCGAAGAAGGCTTTCGCGACCTCGACATACTCATTGATCACCACATTGCGCGGCACGTTCGGCATGGTGGCAAATTCACTGCCCGCCGCCCGGAACAGCGCCCGCAAGGTCGGATCGATGCGTTTCAGCGGCCACGCCTCTTTCAACGTGCTGTTCGTGGTCTTGTCGATCAGGGCTTGCTGCGCCACCGCGCCTTCCAGAGTGCGTTTGAAGTGCTTCATGTCGGCCTCGGCCAATTCATAGCCCTCAACCTCTTGCCCGAAACGGTGCGCTTCAAACTCCGAAACGATGGTCTGCCAAGGCGTACCCGTGATCTCCATCTGATACAGGGCTTGCACGGCATTCAGGCGCGCGGCGGATCGCGCCCGTCGTGACACTTCCATCTTGTTCGGTTTCTTGGTGGCGGTTTGCTCGCTCATCCGATGTTGCTTCCGCTGGAACCCGCCATCTGGATATGCTCGGAATCGGGCAGAAAAGTCGGCGCACGATTGCCCGCCCGCGCCCCCTCATCCCGCATCGCCATCAGCGAAAGGCACGCATCCGCCGCTCCCGCGCCCTTGTTCTTCTGCGTCGCATCCGCGCGCACAACCGCTTGCTCACGGTTCTCAACGGTCAAAATCCCGTTGCCGATCGCCAGCCCCTGCCGCGTGCCCAACTCCATCAACCCGCGCGAGGAGTCGTTGCACACCGTCTCGTAATGCGTGGTTTCACCGCGAATAACGCAGCCCAACGCGACATAGCCGTCAAACCCGCCATTCTCAGCGGCGATCCGAATGGCAATCGGCACTTCCAGTGCGCCGGGCACTTCGCGCACCACCGTTTCGACACCCGCCTCGACCAGTCTGTCAATGCAGCCTTGGGTCAGCATATCGGCAATATCGCGATAGAATGGCGCGACAACCACCAGAACCCGCTTTTTCTCTGTCATTTCGCTTGCTCCGCCCGCGCTTCTTCCAGCCTCGCGACGTAACGCGCCAGCACATCTATTTCAAGGTTTACCGCATCACCGATGTCCAGTTTCCCTAGCGTCGTCACCGATTGCGTATGCGGAATCACGTTTATCCCGAATTGCGTGCCGCTCACATGGTTCACCGTCAGCGAGACGCCATCAATCGTGACCGAGCCTTTTGTGGCAATAAAACCGGACAGGGCAGGGGGGCATTCAAACGTCATCCGCCAGGAATCCCCCTCTTGCTCCAGCGCGGTGACGGTGCCGACACCGTCCACATGCCCGGTCACGATATGCCCGCCCAACTCGTCGCCCACTTTCAACGCCCGTTCCAGGTTCAGCGGCGTTCCCGCCCGCCAGCCTTGCGCGGTTGTCAGCGACAGCGTCTCCGCCGAGGCGTCCACCGCGAACCAGTTGCCCTGATCGTCGCGCCCCTTATCGGTCACCGTAAGACAACAACCGGAGCACGCAATCGATGCCCCCGTCGCAATTCCCGCCGGATCATAGGCGCAGCCGATCACAAAGCGCGTATCCCCGCGCTGCTCAACAGCCCGTACAGTGCCGACATCCGTTACAATTCCCGTGAACATCTCACCGCTCCCCGTCCGGTTTTTCCCAGATACTCATAATATCGGCACCCACAGGCGTTACTGACACCTGCCGGAACCGTTTAGCGAGCGACAAATCGTGCAGATCCAATGCCCCGACCGCCGCACGCCCCTCGCTACCAAGCGCGAACCCCGCCGTAAACCACACAACCCTGTCAACGCAGTCATGCCGCAGCAATCCCGCCGCCAAACCGCCGCCGCCCTCACAGAAAACACGGTGCAGCCCCTGTTCGCGCAGATGCTCCAATAATGTCACAGGGGACGCGCCCGTCGCCAACATCTCAACCCGCGCTCCCGCTTCGCGCAGCGCCGCCGCTTTGGCCGGATGAGCGTCACCATCGCCATATATATAAGTCGCTGTCAGCGCCTTGGTATCAACAGGCGTCCGCAACCCCCGATCCGCAATCACCCGTCGCGGCGACGCTCCCGCGATTCCCGCCAGCCGTACATCCAGCGACGGATTATCCGCCAGCACGGTCCCGCTGCCGACGAGGATCGCATCATGCGCCGCCCGCATCACATGCACCCGCGCCCGCGCCTCCGGTCCCGTAATCCACTGCGATTCCCCGCCCGCCGTGGCGATCTTCCCGTCCAGCGTCGTTGCCAGCTTCAGCGTCAAAAACGGCAGCCCGCCCCGCCGACAGCGCAGATATCCGGCCAGCAGCTCCGCCGCTTCCGCCGCACAAACGCCTGTAACAACGTCAATACCCGCCTTGCGCAGCACCGCAAACCCGCGTCCTGAAACCCGTTCGTCAGGATCAGCAATCGGCACAACCACCCGCGCAATCCCCGCCGCAATCAACGCATTCACGCAAGGTGGCGTCCGTCCGAAATGCGCACAAGGCTCCAGCGTGACATAAGCCGTCGCGCCCCGCGTGGCCCGCTCGCCTCCGCGCGTCCGTGTATCGGACAACGCATTCACCTCCGCATGGGGGCGCCCCGTCGCCCCGGTACGCCCCCGCCCGATCAGGCGGCCATCCTTTATAATTACGCACCCGACGCTGGGGTTGCCGCCGGTGTTACCGACCCCGCGCCGGGCCAGCGCCAGTGCCAAACGCATCCATCTGGCGTCTGTCTCGCTCACTTTTCGTCGTCATCTATGATCGAATCACCATCCGTTTGCGGCGGACGCAACTCCTGCACGAAACTTTCAAAATCGCTGGCTTCGGCAAAGTTCCGGTAGACCGAGGCAAACCGTACATAGGCAACCGTGTCGACGCCGGCCAGCGCCCGCATAACGGTCTCACCAATCCGATCTGATGCAATCTCAGTCTCACCTTGAGACTCCAATTGTCTTACCACGCCGCTAACCATGCGTTCGATCCGGTCAGGATCAATCGACCGCTTGCGCACAGCGATATGAATCGAGCGCGCCAATTTCTCCCGCTCAAACGGCACACGCCTACCGTTCTTTTTTAAAACAGTCAGCTCGCGCAGCTGTACGCGCTCAAATGTCGTAAAACGGGCACCGCATTCGGGACAAAACCGCCGCCGCCGGATCGCCGAATGGTCCTCCGCCGGGCGCGAGTCCTTCACCTGACTGCTGGTATCACCGCAAAATGGGCATCGCATCGCTGTCTCCCCGTCGTTCCGAGCGATTATTTCCCGACGTTCTACAAAAAAAAACACCGCCCCGAAAGGCGGTGTTTGAAGGCTGTTAACTTTAAGGCTCTCTCGGCTTTAACCGTAGATCGGGAACTGCCGGCACAGCGTAATCGCACGCTGCTTCACGGCTTCCTCAACCGCCCCGTTGCCTTCAGGACCGTTCGCGGCCAACCCGTCCACGACTTCCAGGATCATCTGGCCAACCTCGCGGAATTCCGCCTCGCCAAACCCGCGCGTTGTGCCCGCAGGTGTGCCCAGCCGGATACCCGATGTGACCATCGCTTTCTCAGGATCAAACGGCACGCCATTCTTATTACACGTCACATGCGCCCGTCCCAGCGCTTGCTCGGTGTCGTTGCCTTTTACGCCTTTCGGGCGCAGGTCAACCAGCAGAACGTGGGTATCTGTGCCACCCGTCACCAGATCCAGCCCGCCCTCCATCAAGGTTGCGGCAAGCGCTTTGGCGTTCTTGATCACCTGTCCGGTATAGTCCTTATACTCCGGCTCCAGCGCCTCTCCGAATGCCACAGCTTTCGCGGCGATCACGTGCATCAGCGGTCCGCCTTGCAGGCCGGGGAAGACAGCGGAGTTGAATTTCTTCGCCAGCGCCTCGTCATTCGTCAGGATCATCCCGCCACGGGGGCCGCGCAAAGTCTTATGCGTCGTCGTCGTCGCGACGTGACAGTGTTCGAGCGGGTTCGGATGGTGTCCACCAGCCACAAGGCCGGAGAAATGCGCCATATCCACATGCAGGATAGCGCCGACCGAGTCCGCGATTTCACGGAACTTCTTCGCATCGATCTGCCTCGGTACGGCGGAGCCGCCGGCAATAATCATCGCGGGCTTATGTTCTTCGGCCAGTGCGGCCACTTGATCATAATCGATCAGGTTGGTGTCCTCTGTCACACCATACTGGACCGCGTTGAACCACTTACCCGAAAGGTTGGGCCGTGCCCCGTGCGTCAGGTGCCCACCGGATGCCAGATCCATCCCCAAAATCGTATCGCCGGGTTTGATCGTGGCCAGCATCACCGCTTGGTTCGCCTGTGCGCCTGAATGCGGCTGCACATTGGCGTATCCGCAATCGAACAGCTTGCAAGCCCGCTCAATCGCCAACTCCTCGGCAATATCAACGTAACTACAGCCGCCATAGTAGCGCTTGCCGGGATATCCTTCGGCATATTTGTTTGTCATAACAGAGCCTTGCGCCTGCATGACTGCACGTGAGACGATATTTTCAGAAGCGATCAGCTCGATCTCTTCCTGCTGCCGGTGCAACTCTTTTTGGATTGATTCGTATATCGCTTGATCGCGATCGGCGAGGTTGCCCTCAAAAAAGCCCGTAGGTGTAGCACTATCAAGCATCGTCCCCTCCCAGTGTAGTGAAATGTTCAAAATCGGCATGCGGCCATCAAAAGATATACATCATTTCAAAAATTGGCGAATCGCACAGCTTATTTTCTCGACGAAGGTCGAATTTTCGCAATTTTTTTTTCTGAACACTTATACAACATCAAAAATATATAATGCATCATTATGGTACAGGCGTCATTTACCAGTGTTAACAATACAGTGTATCGTTAGGGCTTAAATGCCCCGATTTTGCCCTATTTCCGTTGGTTTAAGGTGGATCGGGCGCTATGAAACAATCGTTTCAACGCGGCATTAGCGTTGAATTAAGGACACAGTTTCGAATGGTTAACCCTTGTTGTTCCTTTTTTGAATGATTTGGAAATCACGGTGTGCTACTTAACTGCTACCAGTCAAAGCTCGTCATGAATGAGGCGGGGTGAGGCGGTCGTGTGTTTTTCGGATTCGATCCGCGTTTATTAAATTAAAGCGTGAAATCGGAACGGAAATTGCTAGGGATGCGGCAGCGACGGTTTTTCCGTTGTGCCTTGTCGCTACCCTGGCTGTTTTCATTCGGGGAATGCGAGGCGAAAATGGAGTGGAGATGAGCAATGAAGCGTAAGAGTTTCTTGTTGGCGAGCAGCGGCCTTGTATTGGGTGCTGTAGCCTTCATGAATGGCGCAGGAGCCCAAACAGAGGTTCTGCCGCCAAATGCTGAGCCAGGAAAATGCTACGCACGCGTGGTTATTCCGGCACAGTACCGCACAGTCACACAGCGTATCGAAGATCGCGCTGGTGGTGAACGTATCGAAATTATTCCGGCGCAGTATCGCACGGTTTCTGAAACCGTTGTGGTCGAAGAGCCTTCCGAGCGTCTGGAAGTTATCCCTGCGACATACCGCACGGTAACAGAGACCATCGAAGGCGATGAGGCTTCCGAAAGCCTTCAAGTCGTTCCTGGCTCCTTCAAGTCGGTCTCGCAGACCGTTGTTGTTGAAGAAGCATCGGAAAGCCTTCAGGTCGTTCCAGCAACCTTCAGAACAGTCGCTCGTACGGTTGTTGTTGAAGAGCCGGGCGAAAGCCTTCAGGTCGTTCCTGCACAATTCCGCGACGTCGCTCAGACGGTTGTCGTAGAAGAAGCATCGGAAAGCCTTCAGGTTGTTCCTGCTAAATTTGCAACACGCAGCCAGACTGTTGTTGTCGAAGAGCCATCCGAGTCGCTCCAAGTTGTTCCTGCAACCTTCAAGTCTGTTTCGCAGACTGTTGTCGTTGAAGAAGCATCCGAGTCGCTTCAGGTTGTTCCAGCAACTTTCCGCAGCGTAAGCCAGACGGTTGTTGTTGAAGAAGCATCGGAAAGCCTTCAGGTTGTTCCGGCTACTTTCAAAACAGTCGCTCAGACGGTTGTTGTTGAGGAAGCATCGGAAAACCTTCAAGTTGTTCCCGCGACCTTCCGTTCGGTTGCGCAGCAAGTTGTCGTAGAAGAAGCATCTGAATCACTTCAGATTGTTCCAGCGACCTTCAAGTCTGTTGCACAGACTGTTGTTGTTGAAGAGCCTTCCCAGTCGCTTCAAGTCGTACCGGCCACGTTCCGCACGGTTGAAGAGACAGTGACGGTTCGTCCTGCATACGAGCAGCTTCAAGTTGTTCCGGCTACCTTCAAAACAGTTCAACAGACTGTTGAAGTAGAGCCTGCATACGAGACGCTTCAAGTTGTTCCGGCAACCTACAAGACCGTTTCTGAAACAATCGTAACGCAGCCTGCTTACGAGCAGCTTCAGGTTGTCCCTGCAACATACCGCACGGTTCAGGAAACTGTTCAGACCGAAGCCCCTTATGAGCAGCTTCGTGTTGTTCCGGCGACCTACAAAACGGTTTCTGAAACAATCGTAACGCAGCCTGCTTATCAGCAGCTTCAGGTTGTTCCTGCAACATATCGCACGGTTCAAGAAACTGTAACAGTTCAAGAAGCATCGCAGCGTCTTGAAGTTGTTCCTGCGACATACCGCACGGTTCAGGAAACAGTCGTTGTAGAGCCTGCTTACCAGCAGCTCCGCGTCATTCCTGCAACCTACAAAACTGTTTCCGAAACTGTTGTTTCGCAGGAAGCCGGCGAGCGTCTTGAAGTCGTTCCTGCTACCTACAAAACGGTTTCTGAAACAATCGTTGTTCAGCCTGCTTACGAGCGTCTCGAAGTAATCCCTGCGACATACCGCACGGTTGAAGAGACTGTCGAAGTTCAGCCTGCTTATCAGCGTCTGCAAGTTGTTCCTGCGACCTACAAAACAGTTTCTGAAACTGTTGTTGTTCAGGAAGCAAGCGAGCGTCTTGAAGTTGTTCCTGCGACATACCGCACGGTTCAAATCTCGGTAGCTGGCGATGAAATCGCTGAGCGCCTGCAGGTTATCCCTGCAACATACAAAACGGTCAGCGAAACCATCGTTGTCGAAGAGGCTTCCGAGCGTCTCGAAAAATCCGATGCAACGTACCGCACTGTAACCGAGCGCGTTAAAGTTCGTGACGCTTACACGACCTGGAAACGTGGTAAGAACCCGATTGCAATCATTGACTCCGTCAGTGGTGGTGTTTCCGGTGGCGGCAGTATCACTGTTGTTTCCGAAGCCACGGGTCAGGTTATCCCTGGTGCTGTATCGGTTGACGCCAACGGCTTCGCTGTTGACGCAAGCGGTCGCGTTCTCACCGGTTCCGGTGGTGGCAGCGGTGCTGTAATCGCACGTCGCGCAGCTAACGGCGCAATCGTTGACCTGAACGGCAATGCAATCGCTGGTGCTGTTGGCATCGACGGTCAAGGCCGCGCAGTTAACTCGGCTGGTCAAGTTATCGTTGCAGCAGGTGGTGGTGCCGGTGGCCCAATGCGTGCACGCATCGTAGCTGGCGGCGGTGGCGGTCTGGGTTCCCAGATTTCCGGTGCTTCCATCAAGCAGACAAAACAGCTTAACACAGGCGAGATCCTCTGCCTTGTTGCCGTTCCTGCCCAGTATGAAACGGTCACGAAACAGGTTATCGATAGTGCAGCTTCGGTTCGCCGCATCGCTATCCCTGCGAAAACGCGCACCATTCAGCGTCGCGTAATCGATCGTCCCGCTACGGTTCAGCGTATTGCCGGTGGTTCGACCACAGGTGGTTCCATCGTTGATCTCAACGGCAACCTGATCCCGGGCGCTGTTGGCGTAAACGCGGACGGCTTCGCTGTTAACGCAGCTGGTCAGGTCATCACGGGCGCGTCCCTTGGTGGTTCCTATGCCGGTGGTCCGATCCGTGCGAGCCGCAATGCTGCCGGTCAGATCGTTGACGCAAGCGGTAACATCATTGCTGGCGCAGCCGGCATCGATGGCAACGGCTTCGCTGTAAACGGTGCAGGTCAGCTGCTCACCGCCGCTGGTGGTGCTGGCGGTCCGATCCGCGCTCGTGTTGCTGGTGGTTCCGGCGCTACGAAGACGATCACAAAACGTGTTGTTGCTACGCCTGCTACGGTTCGCCGCGTTGCTGTCCCCGGACAGACCCGCACGATCCAGCGTCGCGTCATTGACCGTCCTGCATCGACACAGGCTGTCGCAGTTCCTGCACAGACCCGTACGGTTCAGCGTCGTGTTGTTGCAACACCTGCATCGACCCGTGCGATCGCAGTTCCCGCGCAAACCCGTGCGGTTCAGCGTCGTGTGATCAATACGCCTGCAACGGTTCGTCGTATTGCTGTCCCAGGACAGACGCGCACGATCCAGCGCCGTGTTGTTGACCGTCCTGCTTCGACCCAAGCTGTTGCAGTTCCTGCTAAAACCCGGACGATCCAGCGTCGCGTAATCGCAACGCCTGCTTCGACCCGTGCTGTAGCGGTTCCTGCTCAGACCCGGACGATTCAGCGCCGCGTTGTTGCAACACCTGCTACGACCCGTGCTGTAGCGGTTGCTGCACAAACCCGGACGATTCAGCGCCGTGTCATCGACACGCCTGCTTCGACCCAGGTTGTTCAGGTTCCGGGCAAGACGCAAACGATCCAACGTCGTGTTGTTGCTACGCCTGCATCGACCCGTGCTGTTGCAGTTGCTGCACAGACCCGGACGATCCAGCGTCGCGTCATTAACACGCCGGCTTCGGTTCGTCGTGTAACGGTTCCTGCGAAAACGGCTACGATCGCAATGCAGGTTATCGATACGCCAGCATCGACCCGCGCAGTTGCAGTTCCTGCACAAACCCGCACGGTTCAGCGTCGTGTTGTTGCAACACCTGCATCGACCCGCGCAGTTGCAATCCCAGGTAAGACGGCAACGGTTACGACCCGCGTCATCGACGCCCCTGCATCGGTTCGCCGTGTAGCGGTTCCTGGCAAGACAGCAACCATCACAACCCGTGTGATCGCAACGCCTGCTTCGGCACGTCGCGTAGCGGTTCCAGGTAAGACGGCAACGGTTACGACCCGCGTCATCGACGCCCCTGCATCGGTTCGCCGTGTAGCGGTTCCTGGCAAGACGGCAACGGTTAC
>CALFAK010000172.1 GCA_937948985.1 uncultured Neomegalonema sp.
AAGTCACCTTCCACGCCAGCGCCGACACCTTCACAATGGTCGAATACACCTTCAAAACCCTCGAACACCGCTTGCGCGAGCTGGCCTTCCTCAACTCTGGTGTCCGTATCCTGCTGCGCGATGAGCGCCATGCGGAGCATGTTGAGAGCGAACTCTTTTACGAAGGCGGCGTTGAAGCCTTCTGCCGCTACATCGACCGCGCCAAAACCCCCGTCTTTGAACCGCCCATCACCGTGCTGGGCGAGAAGGAGGGCGTTACCGTCGAGGCATCGCTCTGGTGGAATGACGGCTATCACGAGACGGTTCTCGCCTTCACCAACAACATCCCGCAAAAAGACGGCGGCACCCATCTCAGCGGCTTTCGCGGCGCGCTGACCCGCGTGGTCAACAACTACGCCAACTCATCGGGTATCGCAGCGAAAGAGAAAATCACCCTCTCCGGCGAGGATGCCCGCGAGGGTTTGACCTGCATCCTGTCCGTCAAAGTACCCGACCCTAAATTCAGCTCGCAGACCAAAGAAAAGCTGGTCTCCTCCGAGGTTCGCCCCGCCGTCGAAACGCTGGTCTACGAGAAACTCACCGAGTGGTTTGAGGAAAATCCCGTTCAGGCCAAGCAGGTCATGGGCAAAATCCTTGAGGCCGCACTGGCCCGCGAAGCCGCCCGCAAGGCGCGCGAACTCACCCGCAAGAAATCCTCCCTCGATATCGCTTCCCTGCCCGGAAAACTCGCCCAGTGCCAGGAACGCGACCCCGCAAAGGCCGAACTCTTCCTGGTGGAGGGCGATTCCGCCGGCGGATCGGCCAAACAGGGCCGCAACCGTGCTAATCAGGCGGTGCTGCCCCTGCGTGGTAAAATTCTCAACGTCGAACGCGCCCGCTTCGACCGGATGCTCGGCTCGCAGGAGATCGGCACGCTCATAACCGCGCTTGGCGCGGGCATCGGGCGCGACGAATTCGACATCAACAAACTGCGCTACCACAAGATCGTCATCATGACCGACGCCGATGTGGACGGCGCCCACATCCGCACCCTGTTGCTGACTTTCTTCTACCGCCAGATGCCGGAGCTGATTGAGGGCGGCTACCTCTACATCGCCCAACCGCCACTTTATAAAGTCGCGCGCGGCAAATCCGAGGTCTATCTCAAAGACCAAAAGGCGTTGGAGGATTACCTGCTCGAATCCGGCATCGAAAGCGCCACGCTGACCCTCGCAAACGGCGAAGTGCTGGTCGGCCCCGACCTCAAGCGCGTGGTCGATGAGGCCCGCCGCGTCAAAGCGCTGATGGCCAACCTGCCGCCATCGCTCCCCCGCTCGGTCATGGAACAGGCCGCCATCGCCCGCGCGCTCGACCCCGAAATCCTCTCCGATCTGGAACAGGCGCAAAGCCTCGCCGATCGCATCTCCGCCCGCCTCGACCAAATCGCGCCGGAAACCGAACGCGGCTGGAGCGGGATGCCCACCGCTGCCGACGGGTTACGCTTCATGCGCACCGTGCGCGGGGTGTCAGAGACCCGCACCCTCGACAGCACGGTCCTTATGTCCGGCGAGGCGCGGCGGTTGCACGACATCGGCGAAAGCCTCGCGGAAGTCTACGGCAAAGCGGCCCAATTCGAGCGCCGCGAGCGCCGGATGCCCGTGCGCTCACCGTCTGATCTGATCGACGCGGTGATGATCGAGGGCGAACGCGGCATCGGCCTGCAACGCTACAAAGGCTTGGGTGAAATGAACGCGGGCCAGCTGTGGGAAACCACCCTCGACCCCGAAGCCCGCACCTTCCTGCAAGTCACTGTCGACCACGTGGACGAGGCCGATAACATCTTTTCCAACTTGATGGGCGACCTCGTCGAACCCCGCCGCGACTTCATCATGGCGAACGCGCATAACGTTGAGAACTTGGATATTTAAAGTGTTCGCCATCGGTGCAAGCCGATCACCGGGACCTTGCGCCGATGATATCAGGAACACCCTCTCCCTCCTGGAGAGGGCACAGGAATCGCTGAAAGGCGAAACTGAAAAATATTAATTTCAAACCGGAAGTCACCCCGCGACTTGTTCGCGGGGTCCATCGTGCAAGGCGTGTGGACCAATGGATGCCGCGATCAAGTCGCTGTAAGACAAGGCTTTATAACACCGGCATATTGCCGGACACGCGTGGGACAAGCCCGATAATGACGCTGATAGATTGGCTCACGCTTTCAAGCGATCACCCTGAGGGTGAGGGTTTTTGCGCTGAAAATGTCGGCTCCTGCTGTGAGAGCGTCCCTCACCCCGCCGCAATCAATGCCCCCGCGCCGATCATCACGCTGCCCGTCACACGATTGACGCGGCGGATCGCGACCTCGTTGCGCAGCAATTTCGCCGCTTTCGCCGCCGCTCCGGCATAGGCGCAGTCGCAGGCGAAACCGATGGGCAGCGTCACACACAAGATCGCCACGGCATCCCACACCCCCAGCGCGCTCATGTCGAAAAAGCCGGGGAAGATCGCCATGTAAAACAACGCCGCTTTCGGATTGCCCAGATTGATCAGCGCCCCCACCCAGAACGCCCGCCACGCGCTGTCACTCACGGGCGGCCCGCCTTCCGCTTTGATGATGCTGCTGCGTTGGACCAGTAATCCCCAGCCGATCCAGATCAGCCACCCCGCGCCCACATAGCGCAAAATCACCAGCGCCCAGCCATGTGTCGCCGCCAGCGCCGCCAACCCGAACACGGCCAGCAGGACATAGACGCACTCGGCGATACACGCGCCCAGCGACATCATAAACCCCGCCCGAAACCCGAACGCCGCCGAGCGCGCCGCAATCGCGGCCACGAACGGCCCCGGCGACACGACCATCACAAAGAACGCGACGGCGAACAGGGCCAGCTGGTACAGCTCAATGCTCATGATGCCGCAATCGCAATGCCCGCACCCATCATCGTCGCACCCGCTATCCTGTTGATGCGCAGAATAGATTTCGCATCACGCATCATCTCCCGCGCCCGCGCGGCACTCAGCGCGTAGATGCTCAGGACGGTGACCAGCACAGGCGGCAAGACCATCAAAATCGCCCCTTTTTGCGCGAATGTCAGCGCCGCCAAATCAAAAAATCCCGGCATCACCGCCAGAAAAAACGTCATCGGCTTGGGATTGCCCAATGTGATGCTCAGCCCCGACAGGAACGCCCCCCATCGGCTGCCCGTGCGCAGGGAAAGCGCGCCCATCGTCTCAATCCGGCTGCGCATCATCGTAATCCCGATCCACACAATATACGCCGCCCCCGCGTATTTCAGCACCGTGATAACCGGCGCGGCATACTCCGCGATCATCGCCAGCCCGAACAGCGCAAGGCAAGCCCAGATCAAATCCCCCAGCGCCGCCCCGCCGATCATCGGGAAAGCGATCCCCAATCCGTCGGTCATCGCCCGCGACACCAGAGTCGCAACGAACGGTCCCGGTATCGCCACCGCCGCGACGTAGGCAATCGCAAATCCCCCCATCGCATCAATCATGTACGCGTCTTCATATCCGCATAGAGCCACACCATCCGGTCCACGAACCACACTTTGCTCAGGATTGTAACCGCCACCCCGCATACCGTCGCCCAAGGGTTCAGAACGATCAGCCCGTAAATCAGAATAACCACTCCGATGATCGAAATCGCTGTCAGGATATGCGCGGCTTTCAGGTGATGCGCGGGCACCGGGTTTGTTGCGCGGTTCAGGAAAATCCGCTCACCCATCACGCCTTTAGAGGCCCAGTTATCCGTGCTGTCCGGCGGCCCGAACGCGCGCGGATTATACCACGTCCACGCTATGGCCAACGCCAGCGGCAGCAAAAACCACCACCCCAGCCAGATCCGGCTCCATATCGCCAGCACCAAAAGCGGCAGACAGGACATGCGACTCCAAACGCTGAGCGGGTTCGCATGGCGCGCCCAACTCGCGTCGTCCATCGCCATCATCCGTTCGGCAGCTTTGAAAATGTCCATGCAAAGCAGCTTACCGCGATAGCGGCGCAATATCGACCCATGTATCGGGCATCCGCCGCCGCGCTTCTTCGGCAGCGGTCATCGCCGCTTCACGGTCTGACAGCAATGCAAAGCAAGTCGCACCTGACCCCGACATCCGTGCAAAGTGCACGCCGGGCAGGGCGCGCAACGCGGCCTCTATCTCTGCTATCTTGGGCATAAGCGACCGCGCCGCCGTGCCCAGATCATTATCCGTGTTCGCCGACAGCCACGCCGCCAGCGCCTCCACCGTCTCAAACGCGGGTATCGCCTCCAGCGGCGGTGTCACCTGCGCCGCATCCCGCGCCGCAAAAACGGCCCGCGTCTCCACACCCTTCAACGGATTCACCAGCATGATCCAGCAAGACGGCAGAGCGGGGCAGGGGGTCAGCTTATCCCCGATCCCGCGCATGATCTGCGTGGTCGAAGCGACGCAAACCGGCACATCTGCCCCGATGTCCACCCCGATTTCCGTCAGCGCCTCATCAGAAATATCCAGCGCCCATAACCGCCGCAGCACCCGCAACGCCGCCGCCGCATCCGCCGACCCGCCGCCAATGCCCGATGCGACGGGCAGGTTTTTAGTCAACAGCAAAGCCGCCCCCGGATCACGCCGCCCGATATGATCTTGCAGGCGCATCGCGGCTTTGAGGACGAGGTTATTCTCGCTCACCTCCAGCGTATCACCGAAAGGGCCGTCAATGCTCAGCGACAGCCCGGCCCCCGCTTCCGCGACAACGCGATCCCCCGTCTCGGCAAACACAGCCAGACTTTCGAGCATATGATACCCGTCGGGTCGCTTGCCTGTGATGTGCAGGAACAGATTGATTTTCGGACGGGCGAGTTCTGAGATCATGGGAGACAGCGTGCTCCGCGCATATTTGTGTAGGCGCTGATTTTAGATTTTAGCGGTCATTATCGGACTTGTTCCGATAATCGGGGGGCAGAATTTCCACGGGAACCGGACCCCCGGAACAAGTCCGGGGACAAGCATCCGTCAACCGTCATCTTTCTCAGCTTTGGTCTCCGTCGGCTCCGGCATGTCTTCGGTTTCCGCCGCGCGTTTGGAATCATCTGCCTCAGCGGCTTCCTCTTCCGCCAGCACCACATCCAGCCCGACTTCCAGCTTCCGTGCGATCCGGTCTCTCAGCTCTTGCTCTTCAGGGTCGAACGACTGCGCCCGCCGCCATTGGAACCGTGCCTCCAGCTTCCGCCCCACGCTCCAAAGCGTATCGCCGTAATGGTCGTTGATGACGGGGTCGGTCGGCGTCAACTCAACCGCCCGCTCCATCGTTTTCACCGCAGACTCATAATCGCCGAGGCGGTACTCAACCCAACCCAGCGAGTCGGTGATGTAGCCATCCTCAGGGCGCAGTTCGACGGCCTTTTCGATCATTTCCCGTGCTTCGGTCAGATTGCGCCCCTGCTCGATCCAACTGTAGCCGAGATAGTTCAGCACATGCGCCTGATCGGGTCGGAATTCCAGCGCTTGTTTCAGGTCGGCTTCCGCCTTTTCCCAATCGCCGATCCGCTCGTGACAGACCCCGCGCGCATAAAACAGCGACCAATACCGCTCTTGCGGCTCACCGATGATGACCATTGCCCGGTCATAGGCATCGCGGGCCTCCTCATAGCGTTCCGCACGGCGCATCAGATCACCAATCGCAATCGGCGCACTCACGTCGTCGGGGTAGACTTCCTCCAGCGCGGCCAGCGCCTCGAACGCTTCGTCGATCTTGTCGATCCGCGACAGCGCATCTGCACGCCCGACTTGCGCGGGGCGGTAATACGGGCTGTCCGCATCAAAATCCTCGTATACATGCGCCGCTTCTTCCCAACGCTCCTGCGCTTCCAGCACATTGCCGAGCAACAGGCGCGGGGCTTCCATATCCGGCTCAAGATAAAGCGCGAGGCGCAGATACACCAATGACAGGCGAATGCCGCCATCGTCACGGGCAAACGCGCTGGCAAGCCCGTAAAGCGCCTCCGCAGCACCACGACGACCCGTATCGACCAATGCATCAGGGCGCTTGCGCTCTTTCGTGCGCGCCACCGCCGCCATCATCACCGGATCGGAAGGCGCCCGCTCCATCGCGGCCTCATAGATCCCGCGCGCATCTTTCCAGCGGCCTTCGCGTTCAAGAAAGCGGCCATAGGCTTCCGCCAATCGCGCGGTGGGCGGGGACTCGCCAATCGATTCCTTGAACAGCTTTTCCGCTTCTTCGGTATCTCCCGCCGCCGCCGCCGCCAGTCCCGCATGATACGTCGCGAAAATCCGGTAAAGCTGTTGTCCGTCCAGCGAGGCAAAATGCTCTTGCGCGTCCTCATGCTTCTTAAGATCAAACGCCGCCCAACCGGACAGCAGCTTTGCGGTCACGGTGTTGAAAGCGGTTTCAGAATTCGCATCAAGACGCTTTGCGGCGGCCTTTGCATCTTTACGCCGGAACTCCGATGCGAGCAAAACCAGCTGCCCGATACGATGGTTCGGCTCTTTGCCGACAAGCGTGCGCGCGATGGGAATCGCCCCGTCAACCCGCCCCGCCGCGACCTTATAGAGCACCGCCTGTTCCATCAGCGCGAGGTTCGAGGGATCTTTCGCAAGCGCTTTGGTGAAATATGTTGCCGCCGCTTTAACGTCGTTATTGACCGCCGCATGTCGTGCCGCCAGATACGATCCGACATCATCATCCGCAAATGCAATCCCTGAGGTCAGGCTGCATGTCAGCGCGATTGTTGCCGCTGAACTGCGGATGTGGCGTCGAAAAATTTGATAAACTGAAGCCATGCGCTGCATCCTGTCCGTATTCTAAAGGCGCAGGCAAATGCGTTGAATCATCAGCGCGCGCGTCCATATGCTTACGATATAGGTAGCAAGGTTAAAAAAATCATCGTTTTCTATGGAACCTGTGTGCAAAACACCAAAAAGATGCAAGAACGCAACCAGAATACCCCGTAAAGATGTACTGCGTGCATCTTATCGCGGGGCTCCGGGTTAAAAGGCCACTTTAAAATGACTACTGACACACTGCCGTTTCTTAAAATGCACGGGCTTGGCAATGATTTCGTGATCGTTGATCTGCGCGATGGCGTGCGTGCGCCCTCCGCCGCATTGGTACGCGCGGTCGGGGATCGGCGGCGCGGCGTGGGCTTCGATCAATTTATCTCGATTGAGGATGATCCAAGCGCTGAAATCACCGCTTATATGGGCATCTGGAACCCGGATGGCTCGCGTTCAGGTGCCTGCGGCAACGCCACCCGCTGCGTTGCCAGCCTGCTGATGGAGGAGTTGGAGGTCGATACCGTTCGCTTGCGCACAGATGGCGGTTTACTGACCTGTTGGGCCGCGCCGGGCGGCATGGTGCGTGTCGATATGGGCAAGCCGAAACTCGAATGGACCGACATCCCCGTGGCTGAAGCCAGCGATACGGTGCGCGTCGATGTGAAGTTCGGCCCCATCGATAATCCCGTCCTTTGGGGACCGGGCGCGGTCAATATGGGCAACCCTCACGCCGTTTTCTTCGTGGATGATGCGGACAGTTTCCCGGTCGATAAGATCGGCCCGATGGTCGAAAACCACCCGATGTTCCCTGAGCGCACAAATGTCGAATTCTGCACCGTCCTCGACAGCAACCGCATCCGTATGCGCGTGTGGGAGCGCGGGGCAGGTATCACGGATGCTTGCGGTTCGGGCGCATGTGCGGCGGTGGTGGCGGGCGTGCGGCAGGGCAAAATCGACCGTAAATGCGTGGTCATGCTCGACGGCGGCCCGCTTGGCATCGAATGGACAGACAGCGGTTCCGTCATGATGACCGGTCCCGTCGCGCTCAGTTTTTCCGGCGAGCTTGGCCCCGATATCCTGCCCCAAGCCGCCCGCTAAGGCGCGTGATCCGGCCTTGTTTCTTCAATAAGACCGCCTCAAAAATGGGCGGGCTGGTAACATACGCATCACGCGGCACCACGGACGATTGAGCCAAATCAGCGCTGCGGACCATCGAAATAGGGCAGTTTCTCAACACGCGGCGCATAGGTTCCGGTGGCTTTCAGGCCATCCAGATGATCGGCGATATCCTCCAGCCGCGCGAACCACACATCACGCTCGGCCATCGTTTTCTCGATCCACCGCTCAACCAGCCGCCACCGCGCCAGCCGTCCGGTAAGGAAGGGATGAACGATCAGCATGAAGAAACCACCCGCCTCATAGGCCGCCTCGAACTCCTCCCAGAATGCCGCCAAGCCCTCGGACGGGCCTTTGACGGGCATCAGGTAGCCGATCTCGTCGTAATGGGCGAAGGGGGGCCAGTCATCCGTGCCCCAGTGGACGGGCATTTCGTAGAGCGATCCTTGCGGGGTGGTCATCTGATAGGGAATGTCATCGGCCATGAGGGAGCTGTCATAGCGGAACTTGTTTTCGACAAGCAGATCAAGCACTTGCTGGGTCACATTGTACACGGGCGCGCGGTAGCCGCGCGGGGCCATGCCGCAAATCCGGCGATGCGCGTCCATCGCTTTGGCGAAGGCTTCGGCTTGCGCCGCACCTTTGGTGGCGATTGGGTCTTCGTGAATCCAACCGTGATGGCCGATTTCATGGCCGCCCTCAAGGATCGCCTCCACCGCGTCGGGGTAATTCTCCAAGCACCAGCCGGGGATGAAGAACGATTGCTTAATACCCATCCGTTTGTAGGTGTCGAGGATACGCGGGATCGCGACGGTGGGGCCGTAGCGGCCCATTGAGATCGGGTAGACTCGGTCGTGGGAATCGTCGGGGCGGGCGATGTGGATCAGGCTGTCGGCGTCCATATCGAAGGTGATTGCCACCGCACAGCGCGCGCCGTTGGGCCAAGGAATGGGGTTCCGGATCATATTGCGGCTCCCGGCAAAAGATGCGCGTCTTCGGCTTTCCAACTGAGGTGGAACACGTCCCCGGTGCGCGGCTCCAAGGCGGCGAGAGCGCGTTCTTGCAGCTGCACTTTGAACTCTGTGCCGTCATCGGCCTCCAAAAACAGGGTCACGACCGAGCCGACGAATTCTTCGGAGATAAGCGACGCCTGAACCGAGTTTGCCGCCCCGTCCGGCGCACGGTCGATATGTACCATATCGGCGGCGACAACGAAGCTGGCTTCGGTCCCAACGGCGGGGGGCGTGCCGTCGGCTTGGACGGTCAGCGTGCCGACGGGGGTTTCCACCTGCACAAATCCGGCATCCGCACCCGCGATCCTGCCGCTGAGGATGTTATTACGCCCCACGAACTCGGCAACGAAGCGGTTGGCGGGGGCGCGGTAGATATCTCGCGGCTTACCGACCTGCGCGATCTCACCCTGTGCCATGATGACAACACGATCGGCCATCGCGAAGGCTTCGGATTGCGAGTGTGTCACGTAGACAAAGGTGATACCCAACTCACGTTGCAAGCGGGTCAGAACCGACTGCATCCGGATCACAAGATGTGCGTCGAGGGCTGAGAGCGGCTCATCCAGCAGCAGCAGTTGGGGTTCGGTGATAAGCGAACGGGCCAGCGCAACGCGCTGTTTCTGCCCCCCTGACAGTGTTTCGATATTGCGCTCCGCAAACTGACCGATCTCCAGCCGCTCCAGCCACTCAAGCGCGCGCCGTTTGCGTTCGGGCGCATCGACGCCGCGCATTTTCAGGCCGAATTCGACATTCTCGCGGGCGTTGAGGAAGGGGAAAAGGGCAAGCGATTGCCAGACCATCGGCGTATCGCGCTCATGCGGGGGCACAGCGTTCATCCGCTTGCCACCGATCCGAATCTCGCCCTCGCTCGGTTCCTCCAACCCCGCCAGCATCCGCAGTGTTGTGGTCTTGCCACAGCCGGACGGCCCCATGATCGCGATGAACTCGCCCTGCTCAATCGTCAGGTTCGCCTCGCGCACGGCGGTGAATGTGCCGAAGCGTTTGACGACACGGTCAAGGACGACGAGAGACTCAGTCATGGGCGGCGGCTTTCGTGTTCAGGCGGGCGAGGAAGAAAAGCTGAGCGAGGATCACGAGCGTCATGGAGATGAAGAAAACGAACGTGCCGATGGCGTTGACGCGGGGGTCGATATTGCCCTGCACGATCTCCAACACCAGCACCGGGATCGTTTTGTTCAGGCCCGACACGAACCACGCCACAGCGAATTCGTCGAAGGAAATCGCGGCGGTCAGGAACAGGGCGGAGATGATGGCGGGCTTGCAAAACGGCACGATCACTTCCCGCATCGTCCGCCATTCACTCGCACCCAAATTCCATGCGGCGGGTTCGAGATTGGGGTCAATCTGATTGAGGCGCAGGCGGATGATGGCCATTGCAAAGGGCGCGGTCAGGACGGAATGGGCGATGATGATCGACCAAAGCTGCCCCGACACACCGATTTTCGAGAACCACGCCAGCATGGCCAGCGCCATGATGATCAGCGGAATCGTCGGCGGCAGCAGGACCAGCGCGAGGTATGGCCCCTTGAATTTGAAGTTATAGCGATAGTCGGAATAGGCGGTGCAAAACCCCAAAATCGTCGCCAAGACGCAGGTGCACAGCGACACAATCAGGCTATTGCGCGCCGCCTCCCACACCTCGGAATCGGCGAAGATTTTCGCGTACCATCCGGTCGTGAAACTGCCCAGCGGGATGGTCGGGAAGCGGTCGGAGTTGAACGAGAAAATCACGCTGAAAATGATCGGCGCGAAGACGAATGTGAAGATCAGCAGCAGGTAGACCCTGAGCGTCCAGTTGATCGCCGCGCCCCTCATTTGCTGGCCCTCTTGCGATAGGCGAGTATGATGGAGGCAAATGCGATGGTGAAGAGGGTGACCATCATCATGACCGCAACCACCGCCGCGCGGGGCCATTGTTGGCCCGATTTCGTGGTGTCGATAATCAGGATCGGCAGGGTCGGTGGCTTTGACCCGCCCAAATAATACGGGGCGACGAAATCGCCGAAGGAGAGGATGAAACAAAACAGCGCGGCGACGATCAATCCGGCCTTGGCGGCGGGGATGATAACCGCGCGGATCGTGCGCCACGGGGAACAGCCGAGGTTCTGCGCGGCTTGGATCAGCGTTTTATCGACATTGGCCAGCGACACGGTTTGCAAAATGACGACGAGCGGCAGGGTCAGGGTCAGATATCCCACAATCGTGCCGAATTTGGTGTTGAGCATCGTGTACGGGCCGAGGCCGATATTACCGATCAGCGCGTTGATAACGCCCGACTCCGCAAGGATGACGTACCAGGAGAATGTGCGGACCAGATAGCTGGTGAAAAACGGGATGATGAGCAAAAAGATCGCCCAGCGCCGCAGGTTTTCCGAGCTTTTGAAGGCAAGGAAAAAGGCCGCCGGAAACGCCACCAGCGAGGCAATAGCGGTGGACAGCGCCGCCATGCCCAGCGTCAGCCAATAGCTGTCCCACACATATCCGCGCGAGAGCATCTTGTCCCAGTTCTTGAACTCGAACGCCTCGATCATGCGGTAATTCTTCACAAGGAAAAATGACATCGCGATCATGAAGAGAAGCGGGCCGAGGAAAAACAGGATTTGCCAGATGATAATCGGCAATCGCCACGTCAGGGCATAGGCGTTCAGGCGACTCATATGGCGTCCCTCCCCCCGCTTTCACGGGGAGAGGTGTTTGGTTGTGCATTCATCAACATCAGGCGTTCTTGTATTCGGACCAGAAATCGTTCCAGTCCTCAAGATCCTGCTGCTTTGGAATGTCGCGATAATGGATGCGACCTTCTTTGATCAACGTGATCGGATCATTGGTCATCTTATCGATCTGACCCGTGCGGATCGCTTCTTTCGGGTCCGCATCAATCAGCGCTGCACGCCCGGCCTTGGTAATCGCAAAGCCCGGATACGCAGCCATTTTTGCCGATTTAACCTGACCTTCAGGCGACAGCATGTACTGGATGAACTTCTTCACGATATCCGCTTTTTCGGTGTCCTTGCCGATGCAATAGCTTTCCGTCCACTGGATGCCGCCTTGTTTGGGCACCACCGATGCCACTGGCGCACCGTCTTTTTCCAGAACGCCCGTGATCCAGTCACCGATGCCGCACATCGCTTGCATTTCGCCGTTCTTGAGGCTGTTGAACGTGCCGCCATAATCAAAGAAACCGCCGACTTGCGGGCGCAAAGTCATGGTTTTTTCCTGAACGGCTTCCCAGGCGTCATCGTCCAAATCCCACAGGCCGGCACCATTGCCGTTGAGCAGGCTGATCATACCCAGCGAAGGCAAGTGCCAATCAAAATGGCCGACTTTGCCTTCCAATTCGGGTTTCCAGAAGCACTCATAGCTTTCGGCTTCCTCGGCGGAAACGGCGTTGGTGTTGTAGCTGACGCCCAGATGTCCGCAGCGGACCATCATCGAATACAGCGTGTCACCGTCCCAGTGGCCGGGGAATTTGGTAAAGTCCTCATGCAGCATATCATCGAACGGATAATCAGCGGCTTCCAGCGGTTCGATGTAACCGGCGGCGTTCAACTGCTGCACGAATTCGCCGTCAGAGAGGATCACGTCATATGTGCCGGGGGGCGATTGCGCGATCAGGGCCAGCATGTTGTCACCGCCCGCGTAGTATTTGGGCTTGAACTTGACGTTGTTGGCCTCTTCAAATTCACCAACGATATCCGGCTCGCCGTGACCGTACCATGCCAGCATGTTGATTTCGGTCGTTGCGGCCCACGCGCGGCTGACGAAAGGAGCGGAGAGGGCAACCGCCGCGCCGGTTTTCAGCAATGTCCGGCGGCTTGGTGTCAGTAATTTCTTCGGCGTCGTTTTCATCGTCGGTTCCTTCGCTTTGAAAATGTCTCTTCCGATCATCAGCCTAAAGTCATTTGTTAATGAGTCTAGTCAGAACATGCCCCAAACGATGGCTTTGTGTCGCATGGAATACTATTTCAAAGGCATATCGTCGATCAGCGATACCGTCTGACGCTCGATCATTCGATGCACGCGCGGCGGCTCGTTACCGCTGTGCAGGGCCAGCAAACGGTCGGAAATCTCCACATCCGCATGGGTGCGGCGCTCGTTATGGCGGACATATTCGACCCAGGTGGGAACGTGATAGCTTTCGGTCCAAATGTCAGGGTTCTCAAGGTCTCTGAGCAATACCCATTGCTGCGCGCCATCACGGATGCGGATGCGACGGCGGGCGCTCATGGCGGACAGAAACGCGGGCACATCCTCTTGTGCGATGCTGTAATCAACCATCACCATGATCGGGCCGGAGCGTTGCGTCAGATCAAGCCGCAACGGCGGTTCGCGGAACCTGTTCGACGGATCGAGGTTGAGATTGCTGAATTGGGGCAGCGGGATGCTCAAGCCCAAAAGAGCGCCCAGCAAAAGGATGATCGCGGCGGGAACCATCGCCTGACTGACGCCAAAGTTCTCCGTCAGCGTGCCCCAAATCCAACTGCCGGAAGCCATTCCGCTGAAAATGCCCGTTTGGTACAGCGCAATCGCACGACCCACGACCCAGCGCGGGGTGGATAACTGGATCGTCACGTTGAACATCGACAGCGCAATCACCCAGCACGCTCCGGCCAGCGCGAGTGCGGGGCCGCTGAGCAAATAATGCCCGCTGAATGCCAGTATCAATGTGCTGCTGGCAAAGCCGGTGAAGGCCATGCGGGCGATGGTTTCGTTATGAAAACGCTCCCGCAGCCGCGCATTGACCAATGCACCGATAACCGCCCCGGCGCCAAAACATCCCAACATAATGCCATAGACGAACGCTTCACCCGTCAGCAGATCGCGCACGATGATCGGCAACAGGGCAAGGATCGCCACGGCGGAAAAGCCGAACACAAACCCGCGCAAGATCACGCGGATCAGGTTCGGCGACATGGCAACGTAGCGCAGCCCGGCGGCAAACGCGCTGCCGAACGGTTCGCGGGGCAGGTGGCGGTCGGGCGGCGGTGCTTTCCATCGCAAAAGCGCGATAATGATCGCAATATAGCTCAGCGCGTTAACGGCAAACGCGGCGGCGGCCCCGGCAATCGCGACAATGGCCCCGCCAATCGCCGGCCCGACGCTGCGCATCAGGTTAAAGCCCATACTGTTGAGTGCGACCGCTGAAGGCAGGTCATCTCGGGGCACAATATCGCCCATCGACGCTTGCCAGGACGGGTTATGCAACGCCGTGCCACAGCCGATCAGGAACGTGAAACACAGCAGCAGCCAAGGCGATAACCACCCCTCAAACGCCATGAATGTCAGCACGACCGACACGACCAGCATAAATGTCTGCGCGATCAGCATCACGCGGCGGCGGTCATAATTATCGGCAAAAACCCCCGCCAGCAGCGAGAAAATGACGATGGGCAGCGTGACGGAGGCTTGAACCAACGCCACCATACTCTCAGAATCGGACAGCAACGTCATCATCCACGCCGCGCCGACCGCCTGAACCAAGCCGCCGAAATTGGATGCAAGCGCGGCGATCCAGAGCATTCGGAATGTCTGGTTTTGGAAAAGACCCAAGGGGGAAGTGCGATGCGCCAATGGGAGGCTCCTTATGAAACTCTGGGATAGTCCCGTTGGCCATTCTGAACAAGAGTGCCTTTGTGCTTGCAGTGCGACCTAAAACCCGCAATCTTTCGTTCATGAAACGTAATGAATTTAAAGCCCGGTTTGGCACATCCGGCCCCGTCGTATTGCCCGTGATCCATGTTCTCGATACGCAGCGCACGCTTGAGAATATCGATGTTTTGACACAAGCGGGGGCGCAGGGGTGCTTTTTGATCAACCACGATTTCGGTGTGGTCGATTTCTTACCCATCATTTGTCAGGTGCGCGCCGCGCGGCCCGATCTGTGGATCGGGCTGAACTTCTTGGCGATCACAGGGGTGCACGCTTTTCCTGTACTAGGCCATCTCAAGCGTGACGGCTGTCCAATCGACGCCTATTGGGCTGATGATGCGCGGATCGAAGAGCATGGTGAGACGCAAGCTGAAGCCGAGGAAATGGCGCGTATTCGCACCACCTGCGGGTGGGATGGCCTCTATTTTGGTGGCACAGCTTTTAAGAAACAACGCGCGGTATCGCCGGATGATTACGAGGCATCCGCCCGCAACGCGGTGCCATTCATGGATGTGGTCTGTACGTCCGGTGTCGCGACGGGGCAGGAGGCGGACCTCGGTAAGATCGACGCGTTCCGGCGCGGAATCGGTGATGCCCCTATGGCGTTGGCATCGGGTGTCACACCGGACAATGCGCGCGATTATGCGGATGTCGATTGCTTCATGGTTGCCACGGGCATCAATCATCCGGGTAGTTTTTATGACATCGACCCCACCCGCCTTGCGGCGCTGATGGCTGTGGTAAAAGAAATCGGAGGGACGGCATGACCACCCGCGACAAAGGCCCGCGTGATGACCGCTGGTATCTGAACATCATGGCCCCGAATACCAAAGGCGATAAATTCGCGTGGCTGGACCCCACCTCAATTTACATCAATGGCGAGGCTTTCCACGACCTGCTTGACGATCTGCAAGCCGATCTTGAAGGTGTCGAAGTAGATGTGGTTGCGGGCCTTGATGCGATGGGTTTCGTGCTGGCGGCAGCGCTGGCAACGCGCCTCGGCGTGGGGTTCCTGCCAATCCGCAAGGCGGGCAAATTGTGCGTCGATACCGATAAGGTCAGCTTCGGCAATTACTCAGGCCGCACGCAGGATATGGAAATGCGCCTGCCCGCATTCGCACCCGGCACACGGGTTTTGTTAGTGGATCAATGGGTTGAGACAGGCGGCACAATGGACGGCGCAATCCGTCTGGTCGAGCGTCAGCAGGGCGTAGTCGCGGGCATGGTCGCCGTGGCGATTGAGGAAAACGAACGCACGGCGGGCTACCGTGCCGCGTACCCTTGCGCCAGTGGCGTGATACCGGGATCGCGTTGGCAAACCGAGTGCAACGCGCAGCGCCTCAGCAGTTTTGATACCTATGAGCCGGAGATGGCGTTTCCGCAGAAGCGGGGGTAGTGGGGTGACACCCCGCGACTTGTTGCGGGGGTGTCCTGCAGTATGCTGATTTTATAAAGTGTTGTCTTACCGCGACTTGATCGCGGTATCCATTTTTCTGCACGCCTTGCACGATGGACCCCGCGAACAAGTCGCGGGGTGACTTCACGTCTGAAGTTAATAATTGTAAATCAGTGTCAAACGTTAGCTTCATACGAAAAATTTTCTGACGCTATCGGACACTCGTGAACTTGATCGGGGAATTTATCTTGCACGGCATGTTCTTGCTGACTTCAAAAATACTTGGAAATGGACTCCAGCCTTCGCTGGAGTGACAGTTATTGTTTGGCATTATTTCCTCGTGCGGATTTTTATGAGCGCGTCCGCTGCGAAAGCGCCTTCCTGGCAGACGATCAGGGGATTGATGTCCAGCTCCTCCAGCGTTCCTGAATATGCCCCCGCGAAACGGGCGACGGCCATGACGGCGTCGATTATCGCGCCTTTGTCGGCGGGTGGCTTGCCGCGATAGCCGTCGAGCAGTTTCGCAACGCGCAGTCCCTCCAGCGCTTCGCTCACCTCGGTCTCCGTGGTGGGCAGCAGGAGCGATGTCGAGTCTTGCAGCAACTCGGTCAGCACGCCGCCCGCGCCGATGGTCAGGACCAGCCCGTAAACGGGGTCGCGGGTGACACCGATGATGATCTCGACCAATCCGCCGATAACCATATGCTCAATCAGCACTTCGGATTGGTGGTTTTTAATCAGCACCCAGGTATCGTTTTTGACCACCGCCGCCGATTGCAGGTTCAGGCGCACGGCGTCGGCCTCTGTCTTATGGGCGATGCCGAGCGCTTTGACAGCGAGCTTGTAATCGCCGACACCCAACTCCTCAGCCGCACGATCCGCTTGTTCGGGGGTGCTGGCAGTGCGACCCGGCGGGACGAGAACGCCGAAATTGGACAGCCGGAATTTACTTTCGGCCTCGTCCAGAACCACGGTGTTTTCTGCGGGCATATCGGTCGGGGGCAGGATCGGTTGCGCGGGGGTGGTGACCCACGCCGCGCCCACTTGCGCCGCCGCATCCGCCGCCAGCAACGCCTCGTCGATCCCGCAAAGTGGCGCGATCCCTTTGGCAATAAACGCCTCGCAGCGGTCTTCGGGCAACAACTCGCCCAACGAAGCGACAACAGCCGTCTGCGCTTTCGCTTCCTTCGCCGCTTTTACAATGGCTTTGACCGCAGGTTCCCATGTTCCGTGCGAGCAACGGTCGGCGCGGGGGAAGTCCAGCACCAGCATCGACAGGTCAAAGCCCGGCTTCATCGCGGCGGCGAAAGTCGCCGTCATCGCCTTCTCATCGTTCCAGATAAACGTGTGGTAGTCCAATGGGTTGGCGACTGTGACCAGCGGATTAAGCGTCGCTGCGATGGCCGTTTTTTCTTCCGGCTCGTAAGGGCGGAAATTCAGGTTGTGCCCCAGCGCGGTGTCTGCAACCAGCGATGCCTCGCCCCCCGAACAACTCATCGACAGCACATCACGTCCCCTGAGCGGGCCGTGGGTGTGCAGCAATTTGAGCGTCTCGACCAGCGCGGGCAGGCTTGGCAACAACGGGATGCCCAGCCGCTTGAAAAACGCCTGCGATCCGGCATCCGATCCGGCCAGCGATGCAGTGTGCGAGATGGTCGCCGTGCGCGCCTGATCCGAACGACCCACCTTGATCCCGACAACCGGAATACGCTTTTCCCTCGCGCGGGCGGCAAGCGCCTCAAACGCCGCCGTATCGCCCACCCCTTCGATATGAAGCCCGATGGCCGTAACCCGCTTGTCCTCCAGCAGCGCGGAGGCCATGTCAGCTAACCCGATCTGTGCCTGATTGCCCGCCGTCAGCATATACGCAAGGGGCAGTCCGCGCTGTTGCATTGTCAGGTTGATCGCGATGTTCGAGGATTGCGTGATGATCGCCACGCCCTTCTTCACGCGCTTCCCGCCATGCTGATCGGGCCACAGCGTCGCGCCGTCCAGATAGTTGAGCGCGCCGTAACAGTTCGGCCCGATAATCGGCATCTCTCCGGCGGCATCCAGCAGCGCGGTGTTGCGGTCGGCTCCGTCATCTGTCTCGCGAAAGCCCGACGCAAAGCACACCGCACCCCCCGCATCCATCTTGGTGAGGTCGCGGACAATGTCGATGGTCGCATCGCGGTTGACACCGATCCACGCGGCATCGGGGGGCGCGGGCAGGGCGGCGAGGTTGGGGTATGCCTTCACACCATGTACAGCCTCACGGGTCGGATGCACGGGCCAAATATGCCCGTCGAATCCGGCTTTCAGGCATTGCTCGACAACATTCGCCGCCCAAGCACCGCCGAAAACGGCGATGGATTTCGGGCGGAGGAGGCGGGAGAGATCAGGGGTCATCTGATCCAAGCATTCTGAACGAACATGAATACTCCAGGCCAAACTTGGTCGGCACTATCCTTTAAATCCCGAGTTGCTGCAGGAAAACTCCAACCAAATGCTTGGTGAGGTAGATTGCGAACACGCTGAATTAGGGCTTCAATTTCTATATCAAGTGACCATTCATCATCACTTTCATAGGTTCGTTTCAGTAATTCGCGTTTCTTTGCTGTCCATTGAGGTGCGAAGAAGCTTACGGCAGCAGCGTTGCAGTCCTTTGAAGCGCCTGTCTTGCGGGCATCATCCAATGCGCGTGACGTAATATCATAGAAGTCTCTTTCTTCGAACAACATCGATGACGCATTAAATTGATGATATTTTGCTTCAATGTATTCGTACCTGAAGTCATTCTGAATGAAGAGATCAGCACGCCCCCAATGTTTCGGGCGGTACTTTACTCCTTTCTCTGTTTGTATCTCGCTCAATGCTATCCAGCCCTATCGCCATGCCGCGCCAGCAAGGACGGACACGT
>CALFAK010000173.1 GCA_937948985.1 uncultured Neomegalonema sp.
TCATCGCCGCGAAGTTTTCGGTGTAGGCGTCGATATACTGGCGGTCGGTCAGGTCTTCCTCGATGATGACGTTCATGATCGAGTTCAGCAGCGCAACGTCCGTGCCGGGGTTGAATTGCAGACCGTGCTTGGCGTGGCGGAACATGCCGTTGGCGCGGGGGTCAATGGTGATGAGCGTGCCGCCACGTTTGGTGAACTGCTTGAAATAGGTCGCCGCGACGGGGTGGTTGCCGACGGGGTTACAGCCGATGGCGATGGCAACGTCGGCGTTCTCAATCTCGTTAAACGTCGCCGTGACCGCGCCGGAGCCGACATTTTCCATCAATGCCGCAACGGAGGATGCGTGGCAGAGGCGGGTGCAGTGATCGACGTTGTTATGTTGAAACGCTTCGCGGATCAGCTTTTGGAACAGATAGGCTTCCTCGTTCGAGCATTTGGCCGAGCCGAAGCCCGCAATGCCTTCACCGCCCAAGCGCGATTTCACGCCGTTCAGACCACTTGCGGCAACCTCCAACGCCTCCTCCCACGTTGCTTCGCGGAAATGGGTGAGGACGTTGCCGGGATCGACGTTCAGACCTTTGGCGGGGGCGTCCTCGCGGCGGATCAGGGGGGTGGTGAGGCGATGCTTGTGGTCGATATAGTCGAAGCCGAAGCGGCCTTTGACGCAGAGGCGCTGCTCGTTGGCGGGGCCGTTCGCACCCTCGACATATTTGATCTTGTTGTCTTTGATTTTGAAGGTCAGCTGACAGCCGACGCCGCAATAGGGGCAAACCGATTTAACCTCGCGGTCGATAGCGGCGCTGTTTTTGGTGTCGGCGATGGTGGCGGGGGTCAGCGCCCCCGTGGGGCAGGCTTGGACGCACTCGCCACACGCCACACAAGAGGACGCGCCCATCGGGTCGTCCATATCGAACACGATTTTCGCGTCATGGCCACGACCCGCCATGCCGATCACATCGTTGACTTGCACTTCGCGGCAAGCGCGGACACAGAGATTGCAGTGGATGCAGGCGTCGAGATTGACGTTCATCGCCACGTGACTGTTATCCAACAGCGGGATGCGTTTTGCCTCGATGACCGGATAGCGGCTTTCGGAAAGCTCGCAGAGATCAGCCATATTCCAGAAATGCGAAGCCGCGTCATGGGCGTCCTCGCGGGCGGGCTGGTCGGCGAGGAGCAGTTCCATCACGCCTTTGCGGGCCTTTTCGGCTCGGGCGTTGTCCGTCGTGACGACCATGCCGTCGCGGGGCTGGCGGATGCAGGAGGCCGCAAGGACGCGCTCGCCCTCGATCTCGACCATGCAGGCGCGGCAGTTACCATCGCTGCGATAGCCCGGTTCGTCGGCGTGGCACAGATGCGGGATCGATGTCCCCGTGCGTTTGGCCACTTCCCAAATGCTTTCGCCGGGCGCGGCTTGGACCTCTTCGCCGTTGAGGGAGAAGGTGATCGTGGGGAGGGTGCTTCCGTCGGCCATGTGTCAGGCTCCGATATCAGTTTTCAGTAGAGAGGTGCCACGCACCCATTCGGTTCAGGAATAGGCAAAATTCAGCGAAGCCTCGAATATGGCTCATCACAACCAAGCCATTCGAATCGCGGGGCGCGTTCTGCACCGCTTCTTTTCGTTTAGCTTTCAGTTCATCGATACCGGCGGTCCAGAACCACCGGAAAGACTGTGCAACAGGGCTTTCATTAGAACATCCTTCGCTCTGGTAAAGCGCAGTCCAGAAGGCGATATCTTTTGAAATATCGAAGTCACACGAACCCGAAAGGCGTGTTTGATTCAATCTGGTGTTCAGGGCATGACCCTTGATGTCCGTTTTGGAAAACGGATTCGAATTGTTTGCTGTGAGGATATCATCATGCGAAGGAAACTCGGTAAAGTTGGGCATGATCTTGGTATAGCAATGCGCCGATTCCGTCGCTGATACGGGGGGTGCGGCGAGCAACGCCAGCAGGAGTGCTACGATCCTCATCATGCCGCTTCCCAGATACTTTCGCTGGGCGCGGCTTGGACCTCTTCGCCGTTAAGGGAGAAGGTGATCGTGGGGAGGATGCTTCCGTCAGCCATTGCGAGTCTCCAACAGAGGGCTAGTTCAAAAATTCTTGAATTTCGGGGCGGCATAGAAGTGAGGGCGACGCGTCTGGATCGAAGGTCGGATAAGCGCAACGCCCGAACTCGGCGCAGACTCTTTCGTACAATTCGAGATCAGATCCGCGTAGTTCTTCTCCGCCATCAGTGTAGCCAGACAGCGGCCCAGCGAAGACAGTTTCCGTCGCTTTAGTGATCTCGGAAGCCTGCGAACAACCGTAATGCTTAATTATAGCGTCGAAATACTGACGATCCGCCGACACGTCATGTCCACATTGCAAGCGAATGTTCGAAATGATCATCGCAAGGTCCAAACCGAAGAAAGGATTTGGCACCTGCGACTCAATTGCATCCTGCGGCACTTCGGCGACGTAGCAATGCGCCGGCTCCGTCGCTGATACGGGGGGCGCGACGAGCAACGCCAGCAGGAGTGCTACGATCCTCATCATGCCGCTTCCCAGATACTTTCGCCGGGGGTGGCTTTGACCTCGTCCCCGTTGAGGGTGAAGGTAATGGTGGGCAGTTTGCTTCCGTCAGCCATGATTTTTCTCACTTATGCGATGGAGGCTGTGTGTGGTGTTTGGACGTGTAGATAAGCGACCGAACGAGGGTGGGGGTGTACCGCGCTTTGCGCGGAACGCGCCCGCCCGTGTGGCGGTCGGTCGCGTGTCGCCGCTGCGCGGCTCCGATTTAGTCAAGACGATCAAATCTCGTCCCCGAAATGCTTCATAGTCAGCAGAATCGGGTTCGGGGCGGCTTGGCCGAGGCCGCAGATAGAGGCGTCGACCATTGTTTCGCACAGGTCGCTGAGCAGCGCCTGATCCCACTTGTCGGCTTCCATCAGCTTGACGGCTTTGCCGCAACCGACACGGCAGGGCGTGCACTGGCCGCAGCTTTCATCCTCAAAAAAGCGGAGCATGTTGAGTGCTGCGTCGCGGGCGGTGTCCTGATCGGACAGCACAACCACCGCCGCAGACCCGATGAACGAGCCATGCGGTTGCAGCGTGTCGAAATCGAGCGGTATGTCGTTCATGCTGGCGGGCAGGATGCCGGAAGACGGGCCGCCGGGCTGATAGGCGTAGAAGGCGTGGCCGTCAGTCATGCCACCCGATGCCTCGATCAAGTCCATAATCGTCGATCCGGCGGGCAGGATTTTCACGCCCGGATTTTTGACGCGGCCTGAGACTGAATAGCTGCGCAAACCCTTACGGTCGTTGACGCCGTGGTCGCCAAAGCACGCCGCACCCTCGCGGCAGATGCGGGCAATCCAGTGCAACGTCTCGACGTTATGCACCAGTGTCGGGCGGTCGAAGATGCCGACTTGCGCCACATACGGCGGGCGGTGGCGGGGGAGACCGCGCTTGCCTTCGATGCTTTCGATCATCGCGGATTCTTCGCCGCAGATATACGCGCCCGCGCCCCGGCGCAGGTCGATATAACCCGCCTCAACGATACCGGCGGCTTCCAGCGCGGCGATCTCGGTGGCGAGGATGTGCAGCACGGCGGGGTATTCGTCGCGCATGTAGATGAAGGCTTTGTCGGCATCGACGGCCCAAGCCGCGATCAGCATCCCCTCAAGGAACAGGTGCGGTTCGCGCTCAAGGAAGTAGCGGTCTTTGAACGTGCCCGGCTCGCCCTCGTCACCGTTAACGGCGAGATAGCGGGGTCCGGCCTCGGCGCGGACGAATGACCATTTCTTGCCGGACGGGAACCCCGCCCCGCCCATACCGCGTAAGCCGCTTTCGAGGACTTCGTCCTGCACTTGGTCCGGGGTTTTAGCACCGCCCCGCAGCGATGTGAGCGTCTCGTACCCGCCGCCCGCCGCGTAGGCGTCGAAGGCCTGATAGTCGGGGATGGTTGCGTGGGTGTGGCCGCCAGCGATGGCCTCTTGCACCTTTTCAGGGGTCGCGTGGTCGATATGTGCGTGGCCGATCTCCAAGACGGGGGCGGTGTCGCAGCGGCCCATGCAAGGGGCGCGCAGCACGCGGACTTGCGCGGCGTCCAGGCCGTCTTCGAGGGCGGCTTTCAACGCTTGCGCGCCTGCCAGCTCGCAGGACAGCGAATCACATACGCGGATGGTGAGCGCGGGGGGCGGGATCTCACCCTCTTTGACCACGTCAAAATGAGCATAGAAGGTGGCGACCTCGTAAACCTCGGTCTGGGCCAGCTTCATCATATCTGCAAGCGCGGCCATATGGGCGGCGGAGAGATGACCCTGCGCGTCTTGGATTTTGTGCAGATACTCGATCAGCAGATCGCGTTGCAGAGGGCCGTCACCGACGAGTGCGCGAACTTCAGACAGTGCCGCCGCCTCGACCTGACGGCCTTTCGGTGTCTTGCGTCCTTTGCCGCGTCCCTGTTTCCAAACGCCTGCGGTATCATCGAGCGGAGCCATGCGAACCTCGTGTCACTATTTCCTGACACCAAGTCCCAGCCGCGACATTCTTGCAAATCGAAAAAACGAATGACGGGTTTTGCTCAGCTTATCGTGGGTATGGCGCGAAACATGCTTCTCAGAAATGTTCCATTATGATACGCTTTCTCAGGGCGCCAACGACAGAGATTCTACATGCGCATTCAAGGAAACGCCCCGGACGCCAAAGCCCCTGCTGAAACTTCCCGTTTCGATCGCGCAATGGCGAGTGAAACGCAAGGAAAGAAGGGCCAGCGCGCTGAGGGCGGCCAACGCGGCGGTAAATCCGCAAGCAAAAACAGCCGCACGGCATCCGGTGAAGCGGCGGGCCGGAGTTTTGGTAAGAAGACCGCCGGAGGGCAATCTGCTGACGGCAAAGGTGCGGCGGGAGAGGGCGGAGTCTCGAAATCCACCGCTTTCACGAAAAGCGCGGCGGTGTTGAAATCTGCCGGGGCGCAGATTCAGTCTCAGGTGCAAACGCAATTACAATCGCTGAAAAGCGCGCTGGCTTCGGCGACAGGTATTGGTCAGCCGCAAGCGGCGGCGAGTAAAGGCGAGGGCGCGAAGTCAGCACAGACCGGGGCGGGTGGTGCGGGCACCGCAGAACGCCCGGCTGCCGCATCCGCGCCGAACACGGCTACCACCAACACAGCGGCACGCACGGGTGGCGGGGGCGCTGAAACGGCGATAACGCCCGATACAGGCGGGCGGGCCAATGTTGCGAACGCCGAGACCATTTCTAACACCGCCCCCCGCGCCGCGCCAACCGAATCCGCTCAACAGTCGGAGGCGCGGACGCAGGCGGAGTTTATCGAGGCACAAGCGGACCCGAACGGTTTGCTGGCCGCGAACCCGCACGGGTTGATGGTGCATGGCGGCGGACAGGGCCAAGCCGTGCCGATGGTGCTGTATCGGCTGGGCGAGAACGCGGTGGGCGCCGACATGGTGATCATCAATGCGGACGGGACCGGGATGATCATGGGCGACGGCATCGAGGTCGCGCTGAACGGCGGTGATTTCGACGCGGAGGGCAACTGGATCGCGGCAGAAGGGCACGGGGTTGTTGACGGTCAGCCCGTGGACCTGATCCCCAACGACGACGGCGACGTATTCATCGCCATCGGTGACGGCACATCAGCCCTCCACGTCAACGCCCGCATGAGCGACGGCGCTGAACTGAGCGCGGATGTTGTGGCGGTGGAGCGGGTTTAGGGGTTGGACGCTTTCGTTATTCAAAACAAAAAAAGTTGTTTTTACAGAGCTTACCACTAAGATAAGTTAACTAACTGGGAAAGGATCGCGAGAATGGCTGATATCGTAGTAAATACAGGCACAGATGACACCAATGGCGGCAATGCGCTTATAAGCTTGCGGGAGGCGCTTGCGATTGCGGCGGGGACGGCGGAAGCGGATACAATCACTTTCGCGGCAGGTTTCAATACTGTGAATCTCGACGCGGCGAATGGCGCATTGGCCGTCGTCAGCGGTCAGGATGTGACAATCAACGGAGACCGTGACGGCAACGGGACTGCGGATGTCAATATCAACGGGCAAAACCAGACACGCATCTTGAATGTCGATGCCGGTGCGTCTGTGCGATTGGAGTCGGTGAACATTGTCAACGGCAATGATTATCAGCCAAATGGCACCTATGGGACCACAGGTAACGATGGCACAAACGGTACGAACGGCACGACACCCGCGCCTATCGGATCAGATGGAACAAATGGCACACAAGGTACTGATGGCGCGAACGGCACGGACGGTGCCGACGGTGCCGATGGTGTTGGCGGAATTTTCAATGCGGGTGATTTGACACTCACTAGAGTTGGCCTTGCCGGAAATGCAGGAGGAGGCGGTTTCGGCGGTTTAGGCGGCAATGGTGGCCAAGGAGGTCTTGGTGGCGATGGCGGTGCAGGAAGTTACGGTGCAAATACCCGCGATGGCGGGGACGGAGGCAATGGAGCGGATGGCGGCTATGGAGGCAACGGCGGTAATGGTGGCGATGGTGGTGATGGTGCCGGTTCTATTTTGAATGACACTACCGGGACTTTAACACTGATCGATACAACGTTCAGCGCCTATTTCGCTTATGGGACAGGATATTCTATTTATGGTCAGAACTTCGGGCGGGCCGGAACCGGCGGGTATGGCGGCAATGGTGGTTATGCCGGACCCGGCGGATCAGGTGGAGCAGGCGGCGGCAACTTTTATGGCCGCCCCGGTGGCGATGGTGGCGATGGCGGGAACGCAGGAAACAACGGTACCGGTGGCGATGGTGGTGACAGGGGTTCGGCGGCTGGCGCAATATTGAACCGGGGCACTTTACTTGGCGCAACGAATACCGTTTTGGGCCTCACGTCACAGTACGGACCATCCAATGATGCATACACTTACGCAATTTCCGGTGATGGTGGCTATGGGACCACCGGATACTTACCTTCTGGTGGTCCTGGTGGTGCCTATGGTTATGGGACACCGAGCGGCGCTTCCGGAACGGATGGCACTGATGCGAATGCGGGTGCGGCGGGCATGAATGGTGCAGTTGGCAGTGCAAATGCAACGATTCTCGATCAAGGGGGCACATCCACTGTCGCGACAGTCGATACGCTGATCTACGTGCATGACACCGATCTGACGATTGTGGAGGGTGATGCAGGTACGACCACGTTCACCTTCAACATCAACCGGAGCGGCGACGGCACACAAACATCGCGCGTATTCTGGGAGGTTGCCGGGGGCGATGTTGACGCTTCTGATTTCACGGGTGGTATTTTGCCCGGCGGGGATGTGCTGTTCACAGCACTTGATGCGGACTCGACAATCACAGTAACTTTTGATGTTCAAAACGATACTTTAGCCGAGTTCGACGAGACATTTGAAGTACGACTGACGGGCTTAAACGATCCCGCAGGTGGACCGACACAAGGTCTGGGAACCAGCGTTGTAACTGGAACCATCATCAGCGATGACTTTTTCTTCGAGGGCTATGATGACGGCGTGCAAACGACGTTCATCGAAGAATCAAACACCTTCGCGGTTGTCGAAGCGGCGGTTGGGGCGGGTGAATTTATCTTTGTGACCGATCCCTCCATCGGCGATATCGGTGCGCAGACAGTCAGCACAGACGACATCACCGTCGTCGGCGATGCCTCCTTCGAGGCGGACTTTACACTCTCGGGAGTCACGAGATTTACTCTGGAAGGCAGCAACACATCGAACGTCGATGGCGATACCGGATCACAAACAATCAATGGCAGCGATGGCCGTAATGTCATCAACGCGGGTGACGGCGACGATGTTGTGAATGCTGGCGGCGGGAATGACTCGGTCGCAGGCGGAAATGGTATGGATTTCCTGCGCGGCAATGACGGAATTGATAATCTGCGCGGGAACGACGGCGACGATACGCTCACCGCAGGGAACGGGGACGACCGCTTGCTCGGTGATGATGGTAATGACCGCATCAACGGGCAGAACGGCAACGATTCCATCTCCGGCGGTAATGATAATGACTTTATCATCGCGGGTGCTGGCCTCGACACGGTCAATGGCGGCAACGGTAATGACTTCATCAACGGCAATGGCGACGCCGATTCCATCACAGGCGCGGCGGGTGACGATACGATCATCGGTGGCGGGGGAGCGGACCTGCTGAACGGTGGCAGCGATAATGACCTTCTGTTCGGCCAAACCGCTAATGATGAAATCTTTGGCGGAACCGGCAACGACACGCTGAACGGCGGCAATGGTGACGACACGCTCTACGGTGGTGGAGATGACGACGTGTTGTTCGGCTCTAACCAGAACGATGTTCTGTTCGGCGATAGCGGCAATGACACCCTCAATGGCGGCAGTGGTGACGACACATTGTTCGGCGGCGCTGGCGACGATGTTTTGCTTGGGTCGCTGGGCAATGACACTTTGCGCGGTGAGGCAGGGAATGACTCCCTGCAAGGCCTGACCGGAGACGATGTGCTCGAAGGCGGCGGCGATAATGACACGCTGCGCGGGGCTGATGGTGCCGATACACTTGACGGTGGCGACGGCGATGATCGGTTGTTTGGTGACGACGGCGATGACCAGCTATCAGGGGGCGCTGGTGTCGATACGATCCGAGGCGGCGAAGGTAACGACACGTTGCTTGGCGGTACCGAAGATGATTTCTTTGTCTTCGGCAGCGGCTGGGGAGCAGACACGGTCAACGATTTCGCAAATAACGGGATAGAAAAGCTGGATCTGCGGCCCGTGCCGGGCTTGCTGGATTTCTCAGACCTTACCATCACCGATGTTGCGGGCGGCGCTCAGGTTGAGTTGGCAGGAGACACGATATTAGTCTCCGGCCTTACTGCCGCCGATCTCGATGCAAGTGATTTCTTATTGTAGGCGTGTAAACGCCTACAAAATCTGGCTCAAAAACTCTCGCGTTCTGGGGTCGCTGGCGCGCTCGAAGAAGGTGGCGGGGGGGCCGTGTTCCACGATGATGCCACGGTCGGTGAAGTAGATGTGGTCGGCAATTTCTTTGGCGAAGCCCATTTCGTGCGTCACCAGAATACAGGTCATGCCCTCGGCGGCGAGGTCTTTGATTGTCACCAGCACTTCCTTGACCGTTTCGGGGTCGAGCGCCGCTGTGACCTCGTCGAACAGCATCACGTCGGGGTTCATGGCCAGCGAACGGGCGATGGCGGTGCGTTGTTGCTGGCCGCCGGATAATTCGCCGGGATAGGCGTTTTCCTTGCCCTCCAGCCGGACTTTCTTGATGAGGGCGCGGGCCTCGGCCTCGACTTGGGCTTTGTCGCGTTTGAGGACCAGCAGCGGGGCCATCATCACGTTCTCAAGCGCGGTTTTGTGCGGGAAGAGGTTATATTGCTGGAAGACCATACCGACTTTTTTACGCAACGCGAGTTTGTCGAGATCGGGGTCGTGAACCTCCAACCCCTCCACCGTGATCGCGCCGCCCTGAATGTCGTTCAGGCCGTTGATGCAGCGGATCAGTGTTGACTTGCCGGAACCGGAAGGCCCGATGATGCAGATCACCTCGCCCTTCATCACGTCAAGCGACACACCCTTGAGGACTTCGAGATCGCCGAAGGATTTGTGGACATCTTTAATGGAGATGATGGGTTGGTCAGGGGTCCATTGTGTCATTCGGCGTATCCGGCATTAAGATTTTCGAGCGCTTCAACACGCTCCTCAATATCAAGCTGTTCGCCACGAATGTGCATGAGGATACTGCTTACGCCCATCATCTGTTTTTCCAACGTGTCGAGGCGCTCGTTTGTGTCTTCGCGGAATTCTTTCATTTCGGCACGGAAGGCGCGGTTCTGATCGCGCATTTCAGGAAGGAGAACGAGTGTTATATCTTTTGGATCGTCAGCCATCCTCTATCCTCCCGTTACCTTACCAATATAGCATCGCGGCATTACAATTTCACCGAATATCTGCGCTCCAGCGCCTGTGTCGCCTTGGCGATGGGATAACAGTAGAGGAAGAACAGCAGCAGGATATAGCCGTAGAACGGGACCAGCAATTCGGGCTGGTTGTTCTCGCTCTCCATCGCCTGACGGCTCAGCGTCACGATCTCCTCCACGCCGAGCAGGGAGCAGAGCGGTGTGGCCATCGTCAGGATCGCGTACCAGTTCATCCACGGCGGGATCATGCGCTTGAAGCACTGCGGCAGGATGATGCGCCACAGGGTTTGGCTGCGTGAAAAAGCGAGGCTTTCGGATGCCTCCCACTGTGCCGTGGGGACAGAGGCCACCGCGCCGCGCACAATCTCGGAGATATTGGCCATGACGGGCAGGGACAGGCCGATAACGGCCTTCCACCAGTCGGGGAAGGTGAGGATTTTGCCGAAGATACGCACCTCGAACGGCAGGGCGAGCAAGACGATGAACAGGATCACCAACCACGGCGAGTTGCGGAACAGCTGTGTCATGAACCATGCGAAGCGGCGGACCCACTTGTTGAGCGAAATCTGCCCCAATCCCAGCATAGCGCCCAGCGCCGTGCCGATCAGCATGGCGAAAATGGAGATCAGCACGTTGAAGAGAAAGCCTTTGGTCGTGAGGAACGGCAGCCAGCGCCAGAGCGCATCGAATGCTTCGCCCATCGTGTAGTTGGATTGCGCAACGGCGACGGCGGGCCAAACGAGCGAAAGGATGAGTAACAGCGCGGGCGTCCACCACGGCAGGTTGGCGAGCCAGCGGGTCATCATCATCGGATCAGGGCTGTGCGCGGCCACGTCGAAGGGTTTGAGGACAGGCATATCCGTGCGCGCGGGGGCGGTGACGCCGGGTATATGCTTGCGGGCGCTCATGTGCCGTATCCCGGAATGCGCATTTCGCGTTCCCACTTGTTCATGCCCGTCACCAGAATGCCGACGAGGACGATGTAGACGACAAACAGCAGTAGCATGGTGGGATATTGGGCGCTGGGGTAGTCGTTCCAGATGGTCACGGACTGGTAGAGCAGTTCGGGCACGGCGATGCCGAAGGCCTGGGTGGTGGTCTTCACCAGATTGACGAGGTTGTTGTTCAGCGCCGGGATACACACGCGCAGGGCCAGCGGGAAGACGACGTAGCGGAAAGTCTGCGTGCGGCTGAAACCCAGTGCCTCGGAGGCTTCACGGGTGGAGTCGGGGATGGCTTCGATCCCGGCGCGGAATATCTCGACATTGAAAGCGCCCGCGAAAAACGACAGCGAAATGATGGCCCAACCGACGTTGGAGATGATCGGCTCCACCGTCCAACCGTCTGCCGCCACAACGGAAGGAGTAAATTGCCCAAGCGCGAAGTAGAAGAAAAGCAGCTGCACAAAGGGCGGAGTGTTGCGGAAGAACTGGATATAACCCTGAACAAAGGCGCGTAGAATGCGGTTGGGCGAGCCTTGCAACCACGCGCCGAGAAGACCAACGATCATACTGAAAAACAGGCAAGCAACGGAGAGCTTGATGGTCATCCAGATGCCGGACAGGATCTTCCCGCCGGACTTGGCATCATAGAGCCAAATGAAGTTCCAGCGCGGTGCGACCTCGGCAAGGTCACGCGCGGCATCCGCGATCCACTCCATTCAGATTGCCCCCCGCTGCGTTTCCATAGTGTCAGGTTAGGGGCAGAACGGGGGCGGTGTCTACAAGCGTGACATGAAACTGCAGACACCCCTTCAATATACCGAAGGACGTGAGCGCAGTAAGTATTTCATAGTTTATTTTCTATTAAATCATAGTTTTCATCGTGTCGAATAAACCAACTTATTTACACAATCTATATTGGCGTAGTATTTTTCAAAAAGTCCGTATAAGGAAAAATAAGCCTGACTGACTGCAAATCGGGAGATTATTCGGATGCCTGAGTCTCTGCTCGATTTTTGGCGTGCTTCTCCGGATGATCCTTTTCAGGTATTTTTCGCTGTCCAAACCCATCCAAATGACCGATCTGGCCCGGTGTTAAGTTGGATTGACGGGGAGATTGCGAGGTAGGTATCGCTGTGATGCGCGGCTTATACCCCGGCCTGCGAGTGTAGGTGTCGCCCCGCGACTTGATCGCGGGGTCCATTGTTCAGCATGGGCTGATGGATGGATTCCGCGCCTTTGCGCGGAATGACGGTGTGGCCGGATTTACTCAGCCAGCCAGTCCTCGAAGCGTTCGCTTTGGACTTGCAGGAACGCGGTGGGTTGGATGCCGTGCTTCTTTTCCAATTCGATCAGGCGGCCTGAGCTGAGCCAGTTGTATTGCATACCGGACATGAAGCGGCCGAAGACGCAGTCTTTTTCTGCCAGCGGCACAGCGAGCGCCCAAGGGTTGTCATCTTCGCTGGTCAGGGGCATTTCAAAATCGTCCCACTGGCCGGATGCGAGGTCTGAACCGATCGAGCTGTCATCATAGACCCATGCGACGCATTTGCGGTCGCGCAGGGCTTGTTTGGCTTCGGCGTTACCGGTGAAGGCTACGATTTTCGCGCCGTAGCGGTCCTCGACAATCTGATTGTAGAACGCGCCTTGTTTGCCGCAGACGGGCTTGCCGCGCAGGTCTTCCCATGAGGTCATGCCAAGCGCTTTGGGGGCCATGACGTTCGTGCCGGAGGTGTAGTAGTTGGGGCCGACGATGCCGACGATCTCGCGGCGGTCTTTACGGTCGGACATGGTGGCGATCATCAGGTCGATCTTACCGCCCTCCAGAAACTGCATCCGGTTGGAGGATTGGACGGGTACGGTCTCAAGCTCGACCCCCATCGCATCGGCCACGTCTTTGGCCATGTCGATCTCCATACCGACGATCTCGCCGCTGCTGGCGCGGTAGCCCCACGGCTTGTAATCGGCCTTGACGCCGACGACGATTTTACCGCGCTCCATCACCTTTTTCCAGGTGTCGTTGGTGCATTGATGGCCATCGGCCAGCGCGGTCGTCGTGCTGAATGCCAGCAGAACCGCTGATGCAATGAGCTTTTTCATGGTGTAGTCTCCCTGTTATCGCACCTCACGGGTACGTTATGAACAGAAAGGTGCATCGGTATTGTCCGTACATCAACCCCTAAAACCTGACGGTTGTTATGAGGCGACGTACCGCTATCGGTTGGACCGTGCGTGGGACGCGGGGGCGCGGGCGGTGTTTATCATGCTCAACCCCAGTACCGCTGATGAGACGCGCGATGACCCGACGATCCGGCGCTGTACCGGATTTGCGAAAGTGTTCGGGTGTGGCGGGCTGGTGGTGGTGAACCTGTATGCAATGCGGGCGACGCGGCCCGCTGACCTGTTCGCGGCAGAGGGCGCGGGGGTGGATATCGTCGGGCCGGAGAATGATGCCGTGCTGCGGGCCGTGATCGCGGACTGTGACGGGCCGGTGATTGCGGCGTGGGGTGCCTATGACCGTGTGGGTGCGCGGGCGGAGGTGGTGCGCGGCATTGTTGAGGATGGCGGCCGGACGCTGGAGTGCATGGGATTATCGAAGCATGGCCATCCGAGACACCCGCTATACCTGCGCAAGGATGCGGGTTTGGCGGCGTTTGTCACCCGGTAGTGTCAAATTGGAATCAGATTTTCCATGCAATAGCCGATCAGCGCCTGCTTAACGCGCACGCCCTCGTTTTCGGCACCTTCGGCAACTTTGCGCAGGTCGGCCAGATTGGCGGCGCGGATCGCCCGCTTGACGGGGCCGACGGAAGCGGGGCGCATCGAAAGGGCGGTTATGCCCATTGAGGCAAGGGCCAGGGCATCAAGGGGCCGCCCGGCCGCTTCGCCACAGAAACTCAGTTCGGTTCCGGCCTTTTCGCAGCGTTCGACAATCATGCGGATCAGAGACAGGAAGGCGGGATGGGTGACTTCGTAACGTCCGGCAGTCTTCTCGTTCGCACGGTCGGCGGCGAAGAAAAACTGCATTAAGTCGTTACCGCCAATGGAAATAAAGTCGGCGGTCTCGAAAAAACGGTCCTGCGCAAAGGCCAGCGACGGCGTTTCCAGCATCGCACCGATCTTCAGGGAGGCGGGTTTCGCGTCCTCTTCGAGGCGTTCAACTTCCTCCAGCAGCATTGCGCGCGCCTTTTCAAACTCCAGCAGCGCGGCGACCATCGGGAACATAACCCGCAAATTCCGGCCTTTTGCGGCGCGAAGCAGGGCTTGTAACTGCATCCGCAGCACCACAGGACGGTCCAAGCCGATGCGGATGGCACGCCAGCCGAGCGCGGGATTTTCCTCTCGCGGCTGCTTGAGATAGGATAAAACCTTGTCCGAACCGATGTCGAGGGTGCGGAAATTGACGGGCCGCGTGTCCGCTTTCTCTAAGACATGGCTGTAAAAGCCGGCCTGTTGCTCGCGGGTCGGCATGGCTTTGTTGAGCATGAAATGCAGTTCGGTGCGCAGAAGGCCCACACCCTCAGCTCCACTTTGATTCAGGCTGGGCAGATCAGCGGCGAGACCACCATTCATGTAGAGTTTGACGCGCGTGCCATCCAAGGATTCTGCGGGCAACTCACGCAAAGCGTTGAAGGATTCCTTCTCCTGCAGACGCAAGCTGAGCTTTTCTTCATAAGCGGTGACAACATCATCGCGCGGGCGCAAATGAATGTGTCCCTGATCACCGTTCACAATCACCGTATCGCCCGTGTCCACATCACGCGTGACATTAAGTGCTTGAACCACAAGCGGAATGTCCAGCGCGCGGGCGACAATGGCAGCATGGGAGGAGATTGATCCCTCCTCCAGCACGATGCCCGCCAAAACGCCGCGCGGGTAGTCCATCAACTCGCCCGGACCGAGCGCGCGGGCGAATAGGATTGCGCCCGGTTCCGGCTGGTTTCCAGTCTTGTCGGGGTCGATCAGACGGCGCAACAGACGTTGGGCGATATCATCCAAGTCATTGAAACGCTCACGCAAATAGGGATCGGGTGAGCGATTCAGCTTGGCGCGTGCCTCGGTGCGGGCGGCATCAACCGCCGCCTCGGCGGTCAGACCTGTGGCGATGAATTCTTCGAGCTTGCGCAGCCATCCGGGATCATTCGCAAACATCCGATATGTTTCAAGGACATCACGATGTTCGCCGCCTTCAAGGATTGTTTCCTCGTTGAGCATTTCGTCAATATCGGCGCGCAGTTTGTCCAACGCCTCACGCAAGCGGACCCGCTCAGCGACCACGTCATCGGCAATCGGGTTCGGGAGCAGCAGTTTCGGCTCGTGCAGATGCGCGGGGCCGATAGCGACGCCGTCCGCCGCACCCTGCCCCGTGATGTGGATCGGCTCGCGGTTTTCCTGATCGTCGCCGAACGTGCCGCGCGGGATGAGGGTTCCCGCCTCTGCCATCTCGGCAATGACCATCGCGACCAGTGCCAGCGCCTCATTATCCTCCTCGGAATAGCTGACCGGGCGTTCGTTTTGGACGACCAGCACACCCAGCGTTTTACCGAGTTTTTGAATGGGCACACCGAGAAAGGAGCTGTAAATTTCCTCGCCGGTTTCAGGCAGATAACGGAATTCGGGGTGCTCGCGCGCATTTGCGGTGACGACCGCCCTGCCCTGCTGCGCGATGACGCCGACCAGCCCCTCACCGACTTTGAGCTGTGCGGTGTGGACGGCTTCGGGTTTGAGGCCTTCGGTGGCGGAGAGTTGCAGGATATCCTGCCCGCGCATCAGATAGACCGAGCATACCTCGGCGGCCATGCTGCGCGCGATCAGTGTGACGATCTGGTTGAGGCGTTGCTGACCATCGCCGGGCGCGGCCAAGGCTTGCCGCAAGCGCCGCAAAAGCAGGCGCGGAGACGCGGCACCGCCCGGCCCTGCGGCGGGAATCTCAGACATGATCCGGGGCGCGATTCACGCCGAATCCAATTCAAACGCGGCATGGAGCGCGCGAACCGCCAGTTCCATATAGCGGCGTTGAACAAGGACGCTGACTTTGATCTCAGAGGTCGTAATCACTTGAATATTAACGCCTTCCTCGGCCAGTGCGGCGAACATACGCTGCGCCACGCCCGTATGGCTGCGCATTCCGATGCCGACGACGGAGACTTTGGCGACATCGCGGTCGGCGACCAGCCCCTCGAAGCCGATGTCGTCTTTAGCGGTTTCAATCGTCGCCACGGCGCGGTCGAAATCATCCAAATTGACTGTGAAAGTCATGTCTGTGCGGCCATTGTCCGAGATGTTCTGCACGATCATATCGACATTGACCCCCGCCTTGGCCAGCGGGCCGAAGATGGCGGCGGCGACGCCGGGGCGGTCGCTGACATCTTGCAGGGTGATCTTTGCCTCTTCGCGCGATGAGGCGACCCCGGTGACGACTTTATTCTCCACGATTTCCTCCTCGTCGCAAACGATTGTGCCCGGCGCATCCGAAAAGCTGGAGCGCACTTGCAGGGGCACTTTATACCGCATTGCCAATTCTACCGAACGGGTTTGCAGGACTTTCGCCCCCTGCGAGGCCAGTTCAAGCATTTCCTCGAAAGCGATCCGCTCGATTTTGCGGGCATCCGGCTCGACACGGGGGTCGGTGGTGTAGACCCCGTCAACGTCGGTGTAAATGTCGCAGCGTTCAGCTTTCAGAGCAGCCGCAAGCGCAACCGCGCTGGTGTCAGAGCCGCCACGGCCCAGCGTCGCGATGCGGTTTTCAGGGCTCACGCCTTGAAAACCCGCGCAAACCGCGTGCAAACCTTCGCCAAATTTTTCGATCATGGCGGTGGTGTCGATGTCTTCGATACGGGCCGCGCCATGAGAGGAGTCTGTCTTGAGCGGGATTTGCCAGCCCTGCCATGAGCGTGCGGGGACGCCCATTTCTTGCAATGTCAGAGCCATCAGGCCGGATGTGACTTGCTCGCCCGATGCGACGACCGCATCGTATTCGCGGGCGTCGTAGAGCTTGGAAACATCGCGGACGAGGCCGACAAGGCGGTTTGTCTCGCCGGACATTGCCGAGACGACGACGGCGACTTGCCAGCCGGCATCGACCTCGCGTTTGACCTTCTCTGCGGCGTTGCGAATGCACGCGAGATCAGCGACGGATGTGCCGCCGAATTTCATCACCAGAATGGCCATGAACCCGTTTCGGGCCGCGCATAAACGAGGCCCGCCCCCTTACCCTTGAATTTCGGGTTCCTCCTAGCGGTAAGCATGTGATTCCGCAAGCCGTGCGATGGTAATGGAGCGAAAAATGTTCCACAAAAGTTCGCACATTTGAAGCAAAATCAGACGAGCGCGTCCACAATGCGACCAACGCCCGTGCGGAGAGGATCAACCGTTGGCAAGCCGAAGCGTTGTTCGGTGTCTTTGAGGAAGGCTTCCGCCTCCGCCTGGTCGAGATTGTGGGTGTTAACAGCGACACCAACGAACTTGGCATCGGGGTTGGTCAGGCGGGCATGGGGCAGGACCATGTCCATCACATCTTGCATATCGGGCACAGGATAATCCGGCAGCGCGCGGACATGCGTGCGGGTCGGCTCGTGGCAGAGGACCAGCGCATCAGCTTGTGCGCCGTGGATCAGGCCCAGCGTCACGCCCGCATAGGCGGGGTGATAGAGCGAGCCTTGCCCCTCGACCAGATCCCAATGATCGGGGTCATTTGCCGGGGCCAGCGTTTCGACCGCGCCGGAGATGAAGTCGGAGATGACGGCATCAATCGAGACGCCCGCCCCTGTGATCAGGATGCCCGTCTGGCCCGTAGCGCGGAAATCGGCGTTCCAGCCCCGCGCGCGCATCTCCTTTTCCATCGCGAGGGCGGTGTACATCTTGCCGCATGAGCAGTCAGTGCCGACAGGCAGTACGCGCTTTCCGGGGCGTTTTGCACCGCTGCCAACGGGATAGCTTTCGGTCGGGTGACGCACGTCGAAGAGCGAGCGGCCCGTGCGGGCGGCGGTTTCGGCCAGTTGCGGCACATCAGCCAATTTGTTGTGCAGACCCGCCGCGACATCCATGCCCGCTTCCAGCGCTTCGGTCAGCAGGGCGATCCAGTTATCAGCGATGAAGCCGCCGCGATTGGCGACGCCGACGACCAGTGTTCCCGCACCTTTTTCCATCGCCTCGGCGATTGTCATGTCGGGGATGCCCAGATCGGCTTTGCAGCCATCGAGCCGCAGCTGGCCAACGGCGTTTTCAGGCCGCCAGTCAACGATTCCTTGGGCAACTTTGGCCGCGAGCGCGTCATGGGCGTCGCCCAGAAACAGAAGATAAGGTGTTTTCAACATGGTAATTCCCCCGAAATTGTCGCGCGCAGGGAGGCACGAGAATATCGGGAAGGTCCAGTATTTTTTCGTGCTGGCCCATGAAACGATTTTCTGTGGGGCCAGTCTGTTCAGCAGCACCGCAAGACAAGCGGCGTAACCTGTGCTATCCGCAAAGCAACTTAGTTGGGGGGAGACCAATATGCGTAATTTGGGGGCACTGCCCGTTTATCAGGTCGGCTATGGCGCGATGAATATCTCGCACGGGTATAAGCCCAAGCAGGATGACGCGACATGCGAGCGGATGCTGAATAGAGCGCTTGATCTTGGCCATACGCATATCGATACTGCGGCGGTCTATGGCGACGGTCACAACGAGACGATGATTGGGACGTACCTCGCGCATCGGCGCAATGAATATGTGCTGGCCAGTAAATTCGGGTTTGTGAAGGATGCCGGCAACGGCAAACCCGGCATTTCTAACCACCCGACCGAAATGCGGCGTGCGTGCGAGGCCAGCCTGTCAAAGCTGAAAACCGATGTGATCGATCTTTATTACGTCCACCGCTGGGATCGTGTGACGCCGATGGATGAGGTCGCCGGAGAGATGGGGCGGCTGATCGATGAGGGCAAAATCCGGCAATACGGGCTGTCTGAGGTATCCGCCGCGACGATCCGCACCGCCCATGCCGAGCGGCCCTGTGCCGCCGTGCAGTCGGAATATTCGCTATGGACGCGCAATCCTGAGATTGCGGTGATTGATACCTGCAAAGAGCTGGGCATCACCTTTGTCGCGTTCAGCCCGTTGGCGCGGCAATTCCTGACGGGAAAAATGCCCGATACGCCGGATATCAAGGAAGGCGATTTGCGCTATGGGATGCCGCGTTTTGAGGGCGAGGCCTGGGAGAAGAACCGTGGCCTGTTGGGCGAATACGGGCGGATTGCGGAAGAGGCCGGATGCTCAATGGCGCAGCTGGCGGTGGCATGGACGTTAGCCAAGGGGGAACACATCATTCCGATACCCGGCACGGCGGATATTGACCACCTTGAGGAGAATATCGGCGGGGGCGAGGTTGCCTTAGGTGATGATATCCTCGCGCGGCTGGATGATCTTATCAACCAGAACACCGTTCAGGGCGGGCGCTATACGCCGAAGATGCAAGCTACTGTAGGGACAGAGGATTTTCCGGTGTGAGGTGAGAGTAATGCGCGGTGATGTGTCATTCCACGCGCCCGCCTCTGCGAGGTAGATTACGGCGTGGCATCCGGCTTCGAGTTTTGTGCGCTGATGGTCGATCTGGCCGTTGCGGCTTAGGGAATAATGGGGTCTAGGATGGAAAAATTGAGAGAAATGAGCTTTATGTTTTCAATCTTTTTCTCAATAATCATCGTTTTACTGATGATTGCAATTTGGTTTTTTGAATTTTCTTTATTTAATTACAAAGAGGATGTTTATTTCTGGAACAGTGGGGCCGCAGAAACATCGCGTATAATTGAAAAAAAATCAGGTCCGAGATATGCTATTATATCTTTTGATATTCACGCAGTATCAATAGTGTGTTTATTTATGATGATTATAA
>CALFAK010000174.1 GCA_937948985.1 uncultured Neomegalonema sp.
TTAGAGCATCCTGATTTTTATTCGGATCGGTATCCGCTGTTCTGGAAGTATCTGGCACATTCGTCGGGTTTGAAGTGATCGAGGATTGTTCCGATCATGTCCCAGAGGTTCTGCGTGGTTGTTTCCTGCGCGGCTCTGAGCCAGTGCTTGAGCTTGGAGAATGCCTGCTCGATGGGGTTCAGGTCGGGGGAATACGGGGGCAGGTAGAGAAGCTCGCCTCCTGCTGACTCGATGAGTTCCCGGACATGCTCGCCCTTGTGAGCGGAGAGATTGTCCATGACGATAATCGCACCCCTTGGCATGTCCGGGATCAGCGACTGCTCGACCCACGCCTCGAAGATCGTGGCATTCATCGCCTGTTCGATGACCAACGGCGCGATGAAGCCGTCGAGTGTAAGGCCGCCTACGAAGGTCGTCCGTTTCCAGTGGCCGCAGGACACGGAGCCGATGAGGCGCTCTGCCTTTGGCCCCCAGCCATAGAGGGGAGCCATGTTCGTCGCAGTCCCCGTTTCGTCCACGAAGACCAGTTTGCGCGGCTCGATTCCTCCTTGCTCACGGTGCCAGAACCAGCGGGCGAGAGCCACGTCGCCGCGCTCGCGTTCGGTAGCGATCATCGTCTTTTTTTATGCGTGATCCCATTGCGGCGCAGCCAGTACCACAGCGTCGTTTCGTGAAATCGCTCGCCGTGTTCCTCGGCCAACCTGTCCACCACTGACTGACAACTCAGTTCCGGCTCTGCTTCGCGCAGAGCCGTAAGCCAGTCTGCATAGGCGTCCAGCTTGAAGGTCCGCTGTCGGCGCGGCGGATCGGCATGCGTGCCTTCTTCCCGCCAGCGCCGCGCCCACCGGATCGCAGTCGCAACACCCACCTCGAACTGCGCCGCAGCAGCGCGTGCCGAAATTCCTCGATTAACCGCTCCGACCACACGATCACGCAGGGCAGCGTCATACTTCTTTGGCATCAAGACCTCCCAAACCTCATAGGGAAAACTTGAATCAGAAAATTCCGCCTTTGTGAATCCCAAGCCAGTCATGATGCTCTAGCGCGAGCCGCTGCGACATCCTCGCGCTCTTGTTCGGCGGCGATCACAATCTTTTTTTACGCGTGATGCCGTGGCGGGACAGGAGGCGGCTGACCGCGTTGTCCGAGGCGGTGACATCCTTCGAGGCCAGGTCCGCGACGATCTCGCACAGGAAGATGTCCGGTTTCTCCTCAACTCGCGACAGGATGAAGGCGCTGTGTTTCTCAAGCTCGGCTGACCGCCGGTCGCCCCCCATCGGAAGCGCCTCGCAGCGCTTCTCTGACGTCCAGATCGCACTCCATCGCGTTGCTGTCGAGCGAGGCACAAGCAACTGCTTTCCCGCTCCGCTCGCGGACGTTCCCGCATCCAGCAGGGTTACGAAACGACTGCGTAAATCCTTCGAATGTGGCTTGCCCATCCATGCCGACCTCCTCACGGCATGAAGAGTGAATCACAAAATCAGCAATCTGGGAATCCCTTGACTCAACCTGAACGCCAAAGACTCTAGCGAAAAATCAGTTGGCGACTCGATTGATATCGACGATCTGCACATTCCTTTCGCACCAGACCTGATCGCTGTTATCACAGACCCCGGCACGGGGCTGGAAAACCGCATCACGGCTCTCAGGCGGCACCTTGCGACCGATCTTGGCTTTGTAATGCCGGAAGTACGCATCACTGATGAACCAACCCTCGCCCCCTATACCTATGAGATCAGGATACACGGCGTCAAAGCCGCTTCTGATCGCCTGTTACCCGGCAAATTGCTGGTTTTACTGCCTGATGATGACAAGGGAGCGAAGTCTTTTGATGCACCGGGCGAGGATACACGCGAACCCGTATACGGTGCCGCCGCCCGCTGGATCGACCCCGGCAATCGCGATACCGCCGCCATCCGGGGTCTGCCGATCATCACGCCGATTGAGGTCTTGGCCACGCATCTCATGGAAACCGTGCAGAGCAACCTTGATCGTCTGTTCACACGGCGGACATTGAAAAAACTGCTCGATGCCTATGTCACGCCATCAGACCCGGACCGCGCCCGTGCCAACCAACAATTGCTGGATGAATTCATCCCTGAAAAAGTCAGTATGCAATTGCTGCAATCGGTTCTGCGCCTCCTGCTGGCCGAACGTGTTTCTGTGCGGAACCTACAGCTCATCCTTGAGGCCATCGGTGAGGTCAGCAATTCCAGCCTCTCACCGGAGGTTATCGTGGAACATGTCCGTCGCAAAATCGGGTATATCCTCACCGCCCCGTTGGTGGACGACACGGGTACCCTGCCACTGATCCAGCTCGACCCGGCATGGGAAACGCTCTTTGCCGCGCATGAGCTGGATATGGGCGGCGGCTCAGTCGATGTTGCACTGCCTCCGTTAGAGTTCAACCGCCTCGCACAATCCGTGCAAGAAAAACTCAACGCAGCCTCCATGACGGGCCGATACGCGGCGGTAGCGACATCATCATACAGAAGACGCTTCGTTCGCGAGGCACTGGCCGCCAAGGGTGTGCGCAACCCGGTTCTCTCCTTCGAGGAGATCGGCCATTCAGTACGATCCGCCCTGCTGGGCGCTGCCTGAACGTGGAACAAACGCTCGAAATGCTGGGCATGGCGGGGGCTTCCATCATTGTATGGGCGGCATCTTCACCCGCGTTGCTGCGGTCGCTTTCCTGCTACCGGGTATCGGCGAGCGCGCCGTTCCTGCAAGGCTGAAAATCGGCGCGGCATTGTCGATTTCGGCAATCGTCGCGCCAATGGTCATCAGCGATATGCCCACTGTCGGTCCAACCGTCGCCGATACGGTCCGCGTCATCGGGACAGAGGCACTTGTGGGCCTCTTCATCGACCCATTACGCCGTCGCCCTCACATGGGCAAGAAAAGCGGGGACAGCCCCGGTTTGCGTCGCAAAAGGCGTCGACGAAATCGCCGCCCGCATCCGCGAAGTCGCCGAGAAAAACGCCATTCCCATCATGACCGATCCGCCCATAGCGCGCCTCATCCACGCAAAAGTCGAAATCGGTGATGAGATCCACCCGGACCAATACGCCGCTGCCGCTGCCGCCGCCGCCGCCGCCATACGTTTCGCTGACGATGTGAACAAAAAGGCTGCTAAAACCAAAGGCCACAGCGCATGAAGCCGACCACAATAGCAACCCTGCGCGACATCAAACAGGGCATCCTCGAACGCGAAACCCAAGCCCTCAAAGAAATTGCCACCCGCTTGGACGATTTACAGACCACGTGTGCGCAGATCACCGACGAAATCAACAACCCGCTCCCACAGGACACCGTCGCCAATACCCTCACCAACCAACGCTATCACCTTCTACAGCGCAAACGCCTCAGCGAACTGTCAGAGACCATCACAACCGTCACGCAACAGCATGATGACGCCTGTCAGGCGCTCAGCCTGACATTCGGCGAAACCCGCGCTATAGAGCGCCTTCAAAAACCGCCCCGCCGATAGCCATCCGCTTACTGCACAGGCACCAACACCTCGTTCCGGCGCAGAAAACCTGGCGTGAAAGGATCATTGTAATAGGCATAAGTCGGCGTATCCGTCGGCGACAGACCCCGCGCCTCCATCCAAGTCACCAGCCGCAACTCCTGCTCCGCGATCAACGCGTCAGTCGCAACACCGCTGAACCGCACAGCCGCCATCCGGCGCGGCGGCAGTGTCTCTAACCGCACTTGCGATCCGGCGGGTTTAGGCAGCGTCTCCAACGTGTATTGCGAAGGCATAATAAACCGCACCACCCACTCACCGCCGTCACCGGGCGTTTGCGTCACCGGAGCGGTCATCGCAATCTTGTCTCCTGCCCGCTCCTTGGCGAAGATATACCCCGCCAGCGGCCTGAACCCTGCGGACACCGCCTGCTGACGCGCACCTGTCGTCGTCACCTCGGCAACCACTTGCTCTGCATAATCGCGCAGCTCAAAATCGCCATCCAGCATGACACTCTCATAGGGTGGTTTTTCCACAGAATTCGCAGCCAATAGCGCCCCGCACCCGGCCAACAGCAGCACACCAAAAAGGCCGGCAATCATCCAAACCATCTTCATCACTCAATCCCGAATGTATTTCATTACGGGAAAGCTAGGGCGATAAAGCCGGATCAGTAGTTTTACCCGATTTTCTCCGCCAGCCATTGCGCGAAATCATAATTCGGACGTTCCAGATGCGACAGCGGGCCGGGCTGTGACAGGCCGGAGCACAGCCCCTTATAAACCCGCTCGGTACACCCCTTATCCTCGACGTTAACACTATCCAACAACGCCTTGACCTGCGCCAGATAGTCCGGCGCTTTCGGATCATCGGCAAAATCAGGCGAAAACCCGCCCCCGAACACAATCCGCACCTTCCCCGGTCCTTCGGGGTGCAGTGACAGATACCAGAAATACCCCGGCGTCAGCGTGATCATCAGACTGGGATAAATCGTCAGCAAAAACGTCGTCCGCCGCAAATCACCCTTCAGCTTGGTATTCTGCGGATGCGCCACGGCAATGGGCAACTTATCTGCGTCCTTTAAAATCCAGTGATAGTTAAACGCCGGATGACTTGGCGGACATTCCATCTCTTCGAGCTTTGACAATCCGCCAATCGTGGCCGCATGACAAACTGGCAGGTGATAGCTTTCCATAAAATTCTCGGCCAGCACCTTCCAATTCGTGTCCCACACATGCGTTTCGCGAAAGCTCTGCCGATAATCCGCCATCCCGAAATCACCGACCAGCGCCTCAACCTCGCCCAGTTGTTCGGCCAACGGCGGCGCATCCGCGCTCAGCGTCACCATGATCCAGCCGAGCCATTCCTCGCAGCGGATTTCAGGCAACTTCATACCGGCTTTGCAAAACCCCTCGTTCTTGCCCATCGCGGCGGCCCCCCGCAACGTGCCGTCCAGATTGTAGGTCCAGCCGTGATAAGGGCAGGTGATATTCCGCGCGTTACCGTCGCCATGCAGTAGCGTGGACATGCGATGCAGACACACATTCGACTGCGCCCGCAAGAACCCCTCAGCATCGCGCAGCACCATAATCGGCTGCCCGGCCAGCTCGTAAGTGATGTAATCTCCGGCAGATTTCAGCGCATCGGCACGCCCGACACAAACCCACTCCTTGCGGAAGATATTCTCCAATTCCAGATCGCAGAACGCCTCAGAGGTATATACGCTCTTCGGCATCGCCTTGGCGTCCTCAAAGGGCCGCGCAACATTCGCTTTGAGTTCGGCAACCGGATCAAGCGAAGGGTTTTGATACGTCATTATATGCTCCGTAATATGCTCCGTACTCAGCTATACGGGTCCATCGCATCGCGCAGACCATCACCAAGAAAGTTAAACGCCAACACCACCAGCATAACCGGAATCATTGCGCTTGCCACCCAAGGGTAAAACTCCACAACGGTCAGGTTTTGCGCATCGTTGAGCATCACACCCCAACTCACCGCAGGCGGACGCAGACCCAGTCCAAGGAACGAAAGCGCCGTCTCGCCAAGGATCATGGCCGGAATGGACAGCGACGCGCTGACGACGATATGGCTCATAAAGTTCGGCACCAAATGCGTTCGGATCACACGTGTCGGCTTTGCCCCGATCAGTTCAGCCGCGCGCACAAATTCTTCTTCACGCAAACTCAACAGCTTAGAGCGCACCGCCCGCGCCAGCCCCGGCCAATCCAGTAAACCGAGGATGATCGAGATCATAAAGAAAACCGCCACAGGTGACCATTGTGGGGGCACCGCCGCCGATAGCGCCAGCCATATCGGCAATTCCGGCAGGCTGCGGATCACCTCAATCATCCGCTGAACCGTCGCATCAACCCAGCCGCCGAAATATCCCGCCAAACCGCCCAGACTGATCCCGATCAGCAGCGAAATGGCAATCCCGATCAACCCGACCGTTAGCGATATCCGCGCGCCATAGACGAGCCGCGAAAACACATCGCGTCCCAATCGATCCGCGCCCAGCAAGAACAGCGTTCCACCCTCCGCCGGGCAAACAATATGAGTGTCCGCCTCAAACAACCCCCAGAATTTATACTCCGAGCCGGAGCAAAAGAACCGCAGTTTCTGGGGCGTTGTCCGGTCCTGCACATAGTCCCACTTAAAATTCACAAGATCAGGTTCCGCTTGTATCGGATACACAAACGGCCCGACGAACTCCCCCTCATGCACAAAATGCACACCTTGGGGCGGGGCATACAGGAAATCCGCTTGCCGCTCATTCGCTCCGTAAGGCGCGATCAATTCGACGAACGGCAGGCACAGATATAAAAAGCCCAAAAACAGCGCGGAAATCACCGCCAGCTTGTGCCGGAAAAACCGCCGCCGGATCAGCTTTCCGGTAGGCATATCCAATTCAGGCCGCGCACCCCCCGTATCCGCATCCGCATTCGGATCATAAGGCGTCGGGTCAACGTAATGCTCATCCATCCGGCTCATTTCCCGCGCCCTCCAAACCGGATACGCGGATCAAGAACCGCCAGCAGGATGTCTGATATCAACATCCCGACAAGCGTCAGCGCTGAAACAAACAACAGAATAAAGCCCGCCAAATACTGATCCTGCGCTCGCAGCGCCGCCAGTAAATCAGGGCCAAGCGTCGGCAGGCTCAGTACGACGGAAACCAGCACAGACCCGCTCACCAGTGACGGCAGCAGGTTGCCGATATCGGCAACAAAAGGATTCAACGCCGCCCGCAAGGGATATTTCGCAACCCGCTTAAACGGCGACAACCCCTTGGCCTTCGCCGTCGCAACATAAGGCTTGCCAAGCTCATCCAGCAAATTCGCCCGCAGCCGCCGGATCATCGACGCCGTACCCGCAGTGCCAATCACAATCGTCGGAATAATCAAATGCGCCAGGATCGATTTCAGCTTCGCAAAGCTCATCGGCTCCCCTTCAAACACAGGGTCCATCAATCCGCCAATCGGCAAATTCAGATACCGCTGCCCATAGTAAAGCAGGATCAAAGCCAGCAAAAAGTTCGGCGTCGCCAGCCCTATATACCCGATAATAGCGATAAAATAGTCCAGCCAACTCCCTGCCCGCACCGCCGCAATCGCCCCCAATGGCAAAGACACAGCATAAATGAACAGCAACGCCGCAAGGTTGACCACAACCGTCAACCACAGGGACTCGCCCAAAACTTCACTCACAGGGGCGTCAAACTCAAACGACCACCCGTAATCCCCTTGCAACAACCCGGAATACCCGTCCGGTCCCGGAATCGCGCCCAACCAGATCAAATATTGCATCCATAACGGTTGATCGAGCGAGTATTGCGTGCGCAAAAACTCCGCCCGCGCCACCGACGCCGCCTCGCCCTGCGCCCGCAATTCCGCAATCTGGTTCGACAGCGCATCGCCGGGTGGCAGGTTGATGATCACAAAAATCAGCGCCGACACAACCAGCAGTGTCAGCAACATCGTCAAAAAACGGCGGAAGAGGTAGAAAATCATTCCTGTGACAGCCCCGCAGAGTCGAGAGGAGCGTCATCGAACCAAAACTCATCCATCCTATGCACACCGAACTGCGCACCCGGCTCCCAAGCATACAAGCCCTCTTGTGGCACATTATGCAAACGCTTGCTAACAATCACAGGCTGCGGCGCTTGCGAGACGATGCCGATAATAAACTGCTCATCCGCGTGGATCGCCAGCATCTCCCGCCAAATCTCCGCACGATCCACAGGCCGATACCAGGCATCAATTCCCGTGCGCCACAACTTATAAAGCTCCAGCAAACGACTCGCGGCGGGCATCACGGGCGGCTCGCCATTGGCCCCCATCGTCTCGGAGAACTGCCCCCATTTCGGCCAAATCAGTGTCGATTGCATCGTCGGTGCCAGCTCTGCGGGCGACAGCGAAGGCGTCGGCACACCCATATCCCACCCGCTCCAGACGGTCATCATGGTGCGCCCCGCATAGCTGCGATTACGCAGGATATCCCGGTCAGAAGGCCGCACAAGCACCCCGACCCCGATCTCCCGCCAAGTCTCCCCGACCAGCTGCAAAGCATCAACTTCCTCGGTCCGCTCCCCTGCCGTCTCGACGATAATCTGCACGGGCCGTCCACCAGGCAACAGACGGATACCATCCCCGCGCCGTTGGGTCAGGCCCAGCTCATCGAGCAAAGCATTCGCTTTTTCAGGACTAAATTCCGACCACGCCTTGCCCAATTCCTCCGAATAAAGCGGGCTGGACGGCAACGCGGCGTTTCCGACTTCACGGGCTAAACCGAAATAGAGAGTGCGATTAATAATCCTGCGATCAATGCCCATCGAAAGCGCACGGCGGAAACGATTGTCACGCAACAGATTTCGCCATTCCGGATCAACGTAGTTCAGATTCGGATAAAGCGCGATATGCGATGCCGAGCCACTGGGCCAAAGCCGTGTTTCAACGCCGGCCTTATCCTGCCCCATCTTGAGCAGCGGCACGCTCGCAAAGTTCAAGCCCCGCGCTTGAAGGTCCACTTCACCCGCCATCGCTTTGGCAGGCATCAAGCTGGTCGCTGAGATACGCATATCAATAGTATCGATATACGGCAATTGCCGTCCCGCCGCATCAAACCGATGATAATACGGGTTCCTCTCCAACACAAAATGCTGGCCTTTTTTGCCTGTGCGATTGACCCAAGGCTGAAGCGTGGGCAGGTCTTTGTTGTCGTTCTTGTAGAGGTTATCGAGTTTGTTATGCAGTTGCGCCCAGTTGCGCATCTTCTTCTTCGCAATCAACGTTTCGAGCGTCTCAGGGTTCGTATATTTCGCGTGAAACTGCTTCAGATAATGCGCTGGACGATAAATAAACGGGGGCCGTGCCGCCGCAAGCAGCGCTAAAAACCCCGGATTTGGACCACCAAAGGTGATACGCAGCTTTGTCTCACTCAAAATCTCCATCGTCGCGGGCAAATCGCCTTCGAGCATGAATGCGGGCGGTCCCGTAGGGCTGAGGTCATTATTATTCGCCACATCCTCCCACCAATACCGGAAATCCTCGGTTGTGAACGGATGCCCGTCCGACCAACGATGCCCTTCGCGCAAAGTGAAGGTAAAGACCCGATCGCGCTCAACCTCGATAGATTTGAGCAAATCAGGCTGCAAGTCATAACGCGCGTTGTACCCGACCAGCCGCGCGTATCCCCAAACCACCATGTAGCGCAGCGATTTCGACTTCGCGATCAGCGTATGCAGCGTGCCGCCCTGCCGCCCCATCTCCCGGCCTTTGGCTACCAGATTGACGATCAGCGGATCTTTCGGCGCACGCTCGGTTATGGGCGGCAATTCCCCCGCTTCCACCTTTTCACGCAGGTTCGGCGTCTCCAACGGCGAAAAAGCCTGCGCTGTGAAGGGCGCAAACGCGATCATCGCGGCGGTTAATAAAGAACGTGCTTTCATCCAACCATGCGAACAAAATGCCCGCCCTCTAATTCATGCAATGGTGCCGGTGTAGCGCGGTCATAGCCATATGGTGCGGGCCAATTTTCAGGTTGCGCGCCCGCCCCCAGCGAAATCGCGTTCAGATCGAGTTTGTGATCAGGGTCAGGGTTCGGTGCCGCCGCCATCAGCGCGCGGGTGTAGGGATGTTCGGGCGCTTCAAACAGCCTTTTCGCGGGCGCTTGCTCAACAATCGTTCCCCGACACATCACCGCGATCTCATCCGCCAGCCGCGAAACAACCGCCAGATCATGCGAGATGAACAGATAGCTCAACCCGAAATCCTCCCGCAATTCCTCCAGCAAGTCCAAAACTTGCGCCTGAACCGATACGTCCAGCGCCGAAGTCGGCTCATCGCAAATCAACAACTTCGGCTCAAGTGTCAGCGCCCGCGCAATCGCAATCCGCTGCCGCTGCCCGCCCGAAAACGCATGAGGGAAACGCCCCAAATGCTCAGGCAGCAACCCGACCCGCTTCATCAGTGCGGCACTGCGCTCCCGTCTTTCGGCACGATTGCAGACATTATGGATTTTCAACGGCTCGGACAGAATATCCTGCACCGTCATGCGCGGGCTTAGCGCCGCATAAGGGTCTTGGAATACGATCTGCACAGCCCGCCGGAACGGCATCAGGTCTTTCGCGGACAACGTCTCGCAGGAAAACGGCCCATCGCCAAGATCATAACGGATTTGCGACCCCGCATCGGGCAGTTGATCGCGCATGATAATCCGCGCCAGCGTTGACTTACCGGACCCGGACTCCCCGACCAGCGCCACTGTCTTGCCTCGTGGCATCGCCAAATCAACATGACGCAGGGCGTTAATCGTCAGACTGCCACTGCCAAACAGCCCGCGCCCGCGCGAATGAAATGTCTTCGAGACGTTCTTCGCCTCAACAATCAAATCCCGCACAGGCTTAATCTCATGCGCCCGGTCCGCAGAAACACTGGGCGCGGCGGCGATCAGCTTCTTCAGATACGGGTGACGCGGCGTGCGCAGCAGCGCCCCGGCGGGGCCGGACTCCATCACCCGCCCCTTGCGCAGCACCGTAATATGGTCCGCGATATTCGAGACAACCCCAAGGTCATGCGAAACCATCAGCACAGCCATATTGGTATCCGCCTGCCGCCGCTCGATAAGGTCGAGGATCAACGCTTGCGTGGTCACATCCAGCGCCGTTGTCGGCTCATCCGCGATCAGCAGCTCAGGCTCACAAATCGTCGCCATCGCGATCATCGCCCGCTGCCGCATCCCCCCCGACAACTCAAACGGATAGGCATCAAACGCGCGCGACGGATCAGCGAAGCCGACACGATCAAACACCCCGATACACCGCTCACGCGATTGTTTGGGGTCGCAATCACTGTGCAGCAGCAGCGCCTCGGAAACCTGCGCACCTATTGTATGGAATGGTGACAGCGAGCTCATAGGCTCCTGGAAGATCATCGCAATCCCGCCACCACGAATGGCCCGCATCCGGCGTTGACTGGTCTTCAGCAAATCTTCGCTGCCTGTCCCCTTCTCAGGACACCAATAGGTAATACTGCCGCCAGTGACATTGGCGGAGTCCGGCAGTAATCCCATGATAGTGCGACAGCAAAGG
>CALFAK010000175.1 GCA_937948985.1 uncultured Neomegalonema sp.
CGATTGGCAGCGGCGGTGGGCGCATATGCGGATGCATACGGCGCTGCACCTGCTGTCGGTGGCGATCCCGTTGCCTGTGTCGGGCGGTTCCATCGGGGCGGAGAAATCGCGGTTGGATTTCGATATGCCCGATGCGCCGGAGGATAAACAGGCGATTGAGGATGCGCTGAACGCGATGATCGAAGCGGATTATCCGGTGACGACGGAATGGATCACGGATGCGGAGCTGGAAGCCAATCCGGGGATGGTGAAAACCATGTCGGTCAAGCCGCCCGTGGGACAGGGCAGGGTGCGCCTTGTGCGGATTGGCGATGTGGATTTGCAGCCCTGCGGCGGCACCCACGTCGCCTCCACCGCCGCCATCGGGCGCGTGCGGCTGGGCAAAATCGAGAAGAAGGGCAAGCAGAACAGGCGGGTCAACCTGCATTTCGCGTAACAACTTTTGGCCGCGACGCTCATGTAACGCGTGGGCGTTTGGCCTCGCTGCTGAGGTGTTTGCGCAAGAGTCGCCCGCATGTGTTTCGTATCGACCGTCTGGCCGTGCCATGCCATGATTGATGCGAAACTCCTGTTGGAAAGTGCGGACGATGGCTGACCATGATCTTGTTTTGAAAAACGGGCGCGTGATTGATCCGGGTCAAGGGCTGGATGCGGTGACGGATGTTGCTTTTGCGGGGGGCAAGGTCGCAGCGGTCGGGGACGGTTTGTCGGGGCGCGTGGTTGAGGATGTGTCGGGCAAGCTGGTGACGCCAGGTCTGATCGATATGCACACCCATGTTTACTGGGGGGCCACGTCGTTGAGCGTGCAACCGGAGGCGTTTTGCCGGGGCAGCGCGATTACGACGGCGATTGATACCGGCTCTGCGGGGCCGGGGAATTTTGCGGGGTTCAGGAAATATGTGATCGAGCCATCGCCGTTCAGGATTTTAGCCTATCTGCACGTCTCTCATGCGGGGATATTCGGGGTTGCCAAGGGGATTGAGGTTGGTGAGAGCGATAATCTGAGCCTGCTGAACCCTGCGGCGGCGGCGGAGGTTGCCGATGCGAACCGGGATTTGATCGTCGGCATCAAGGTGCGGCTGGGCAAGTATTCGTCGGGCATTCACGGGATGAACGCGTTCGATATTGCGCTGCAAGTGGCCGAAGAGACGGGCTTGCCGATGATGGTGCATATCGACGAGCCGCCGCCCTCCTATATCGAAGTGGTGGAGCGGTTGCGGGCGGGGGATGTGCTGACGCATTGCTTCCGGCCCTTTCCGAACACGCCGTTGACGCCCGATGGGGGGATCAGGGCGGAAGTGCTGGCCGCGCGGGAGCGGGGGGTGTTTTTCGATGTGGGCCACGGCGCGGGGTCGTTCGCGTTTGAGGTGGGGCGCAAGGCGCTGGCGGCGGGGTTTTATCCCGATACGATCTCATCGGATGTGCATGTGCTGTGCGTGGATGGTCCTGCGTTTGACCTGCTGACGACGTTGTCGAAATTTCTGTGTCTGGGGATGCCCTTGGATGCGGTGATCCGGGCGGCGACGGGGAATGCGGCATTGGCGCTGGGGCGGCCTGAGCTGGGCAGTCTGGCCGTGGGCGCGGTTGGTGATGCGTCTGTTCTGTCGCTGGAGGCGGGGCGGTTTGACTATGCCGATACCGTGGGCGAGACGCTGGCGGGGGAGCAGCGGTTACTGGCGCGCGGGGTTGTTTTGGGCGGGATACTTCATGTCTGACGGATTGCCGGCGCTGAGTGAGAGGCATGTTGATCCGGCGGCGTATCCGCCCGGTGTCGCGTTTATGGACGGGCAGTATCTGCCGATGCGTGAGGCGCGGGTTTCGGTGTTGGATTACGGGTTTCTGCACTCTGACGCGACTTATGATGTGGCGCATGTGTGGGGCGGGGCGTTTTTCCGGCTGGACGCGCATCTGGACCGGTTCTTTCGCAATATCGGAAAGCTGCACATGACGATCCCCTACGCACGGGATGAGGTCGCGGAGATTTTGCATAATTGTGTGGCGCTGTCGGGCTTGCGGGAATCCTATGTGGAGTTCATCTGCACGCGCGGGACTTCGCCGACGTTCAGCCGTGATCCGAGGGAGGCGGTGAACCGTTTTATCGCCTTTGCAATCCCGTTCGGCTCGGTCGCGAACCCTGAGCAGATGGAACGGGGGCTGCGCGTGGCGGTGTCGGAGGTGGTGCGGATTTCGCCCGTCTCGGTGGATGCGACGGTGAAGAATTACCATTGGCTCGACCTCGTGAGCGGGTTGTATGACGCCTATGCGCGGGGTGCGGAGACGGCGGTTTTGCTTGATGCGAACGGGAATATTGCCGAGGGGCCGGGGTTTAACGTGTTCGCGGTGAAGGATGGCGCGATTACGACGCCTGATTACGGGGTGCTGTTGGGCATCACGCGGCAGACGATCTTTGACATATGCGCCGGGTGCGGGATCGCTTGTGCGGCGGGGGTGCTGTCGCGTGACGCGCTGGCGGGGGCCGATGAGGTGTTTATCACTTCCACCGCCGGGGGTGTGATGCCTGTGGCGGAGGTGGACGGGCGGGCGATTGGAGACGGGGCCGCCGGGCCGATCACGCGGCGGATCAAGGACAGCTATTGGGCGTTGCATGACGCGCCGGCGCATCGCAGCGTGGTGGCGTATCCGGAGGAAAGACACGATGTATAAGTTGTTCTACGCGCCGGGGAGTGCGGCGATGGGGGTACGGGTGATGCTGGAGGAAATCGGCGCACCGTATGAGCTGATCGAGACGACCATCGACAGGGATAAGCCGCGCCCTGCGGCGCAGATGGCGATTAATCCGAACGGGTGGGTTCCGGTGCTGTCTTGGAAAGGCGGGGCGATGTATGAGTGCGCTGCAATCACGGTATTTCTGGGTGACAGGCATCCCGGAGCGGAATTGGCTCCAGCGGTGGATGATCCGGCGCGGGCGCTGTATTTGCAGACGCTGGTGTATTTCTCGAATGCGGTGCAGACGGCGTTTCAGCTGTCATATTATCCCGACCGCTTTGCCGATACCCCGGCGGAGGAGCCAAGTGCGCAGCGGCGGGGTATCAGGCGGCTGAGCGAGACATGGGGCGTTATTGACGATCAGATTGGGAACAATGAATGGGTGCTGGGTACGCGATTCAGTGCCGCCGATATCTATCTGTTTATGCTGACCACGTGGCTGTCACCCGATATGGGGCATCCGCCGCCGGATGCGTTCGGGAACGTTGGGCGTGTTGCGGGCAACGTGGCGCAGCGTGAGAGCGTCAGGCTGGTTTATGGCGGTTGAGGGTGCGGATCAAACGCACTCGTAGCCGCGCACGACGAACTGGCCTTTGTATTGTCCGGTGGTTTCCTGAACGAAATCAACGCGGCTGGGGGACGTGCCTTCGGTGCAGGCGGCGGCGGCGGCCTTGTGGCAGGCGACTTGTTCCGGGCTGCCGCTGGGGACGGGGGTGGCGCAGGTGTGGCGGTCAATCACGCCAACCGCCGCGCCGACGCTGCGCAATACCGATGGTTCGGATGTGCCGCCGCCGCAGCCGACATAGAACGGGGTGAGTATCAGAAGGATCAAGGCGTTTCGCATGGCATCCTCGCGCGCTGGGTTTGCGGGTCATTCTGAATCCGCCACGGCGTAGGGTTATTTCTGCAAGGCAACCGCGATCATGGGTTGGTCGAGCAGATAGCCATCCGCCGTTTCCTGTGCATGGTGCGAAAAAAGTGTTTCTATTTCCTTTCTAACCGCTTCGACCTTTGCCGCGCGGGACGGATCGATGGCGATGCCCGCCGAGAGCATGGCTTCGACGCTTTCCTCGTGCAGAAGCGTGTCGTATTCGGTGTGAAGGATCACCTGTGCGCCCGTTTCGGTGATGAAGGCCTCCAGCGCGGTGAGGGCCACGGCGCGGATTTCTGTTTCATCATCGAGGGGCGCGAAAACTTCCTGATAACCGCCGCGTGCGAGAGGTTCGATGACGAGGAAGATGCCGCCCGGACGGGTGACGCGCATCCCCTCGGCCAGTGCGGGGCGCATGAGGGGGGCAGGGACGTGGTGGAGGGCGTTCATGATCACCGCGCCGTCAAAGGTGCCATCATCGAACGGCAGCGACTCGCCGCCGGATTGGTGGATGGTGGCGTCGGGGGCGGCTTGAGTGGCTTTGGCGATGAGGTTGGGATTGGGTTCGACACCCGTTACGACAGCACCGCGTTTGCCCAGCGCCCGCAGCAACCCGCCACGGCCACAGCCGATGTCTAGAAGACTCTTGCCCGCGAACGGGCCGAAGACATGGGTGAGAACGTCCATGTTTTTGGTGAAGGTTGGTTGGGTCATGGTGTGTTCTCGTATGCGGTGAAGCGGCCTATGCACTGAACGATATTATCGGCTTTTGCAAACCTCACAAATATTTGAGTTCAGATCAAGCGCCCGCCCGTGGGCGGTCGGTCGGGTGTCGCCGCTTGCGCGGCTCCGGTGCGATATGCCTGCTACCCCCGCCCCGCCCGGAACGCCCCCGATGCCGACACCACCACGGCCAGTATCACCACCGCCCCGCCCACGAGCGCGGCGGGGCCGGGGGCTTCACTCAGTGCCAGCCAGACCCATAGCGGGCCGAGCACGGTTTCGAGCAGCATCAGCAGGCTGACCTCGGCGGCGCTTATGTAGCGGGGGCCGACGGTGACCAGCGTGAAGGCGATGGGGGTCAGGAACAGGCCCAGAATGACCATCCAGACCATGTTGACCCCGTCTATTGCCGTCGGGTCGGCCAGTCCGAAACCGATTGCGGCCATCCAGATTGACCCGACTTGCACGGCGGCGACGTTGTCGACTTGCGGCCACAGGCGCAGGAGGGTGAATTGTGCGGCAAGCAGCAGGGTGGTGATCACCGCGTAGAGCATCCCCAGGCTCGCCCCCGCCGATATGCCGCCCGCCGTGGTAATCGCCACGCCCAGCGCGCCCAGTACGATGGCGATCATGGTGTTGCGGGTGGGGATTTCCCTCAGCAGCAGCCAGCCCAACACCGCCGCACACATCGGCGTGGCGGCGAGGATGACCAGCACATCCGCCGCCGGAGCCTCGCCCAGCGCCATAACAAAGGATGCTGAATTGAGGGCGTATGCGAAGCTGAGGATGATGAGCGGGATGCCCCCCGCAAGGAGCTTTGACAGCATCGCGCGCCCGTCACGCCAGAGGAGGAAGCCTGTCAGCGTGACGAAGGACAGCAACCCGCGCCAGCCGACGATGTCCAACCCGTGCGAATCGATCAGGCGCAGCACCAGCGCATCGGGCGAAAGCCAGATCACGCCAAGGATGGTGATCAGATAACCTTTGCGGCGGTCCGCGCCGCTGGTGGTGTTGGTTGTGGCGGGGGTCATTTGGGGGAGCTGGTGTGGTGAAAGGAAGGCTTATGCGCAGGCAACACCGTAAACTCTTCAATTGTAGCACATATTTTGAGTGAATACGGCGTTGCGTTGCACAGAAAGCGACCCCGCATCGGGTGCGGGGCGGGGGGAAGTCCTTCAGCCATTGCCACCCCTCACAGTGGCCACAGGAGGGCGATCAGGGTCAGGGCGACGGTACCTGTCACCAGTTTCAGCGGCACGCCCAAGCGTAAGTAATCCACGAATTTATATCCCCCCGGCGCGTAGACCAGCATGTTGGTCTGGTATCCTATCGGCGTTGCGAAGCTGGCATTGGCCGCTGCCATTACCGCTATCACAAACGGGCGCGGATCATAGCCCAGAGTTTGCGCGAGGCCGATGGCGAGCGGGGTCAGGATGACGGCGACGGCGTTGTTGCTGACCAACTCGGTCAGGATGCTGGTAAGGACGAAGATCGCGATCAGGGCCATCAGGGGAGAGGCGGCCTCCAGATACGGAACGATGGCGTTGATGATGAGGGTGATGGCGCCCGCGCTTTGCAAGCCTTGCCCGACCGCCAGCATTCCGACGATGAGGGCCAGCAAACGGGCGTCGACATAGCTGAACGCTTCCTCCGGATCGAGGATGCCGAGCAGCATGATCATCGCCACGCCGATGGTCGCCGCGCCGACGATGGGCATGATGCCTGACCCCGCCGCCAGCACAACGCCGAGCATGACCGCGATCGCCCAAGGGGCCATTGCGCGCTTGGCGGGTTTGAGGTTTTCGTCGCGGGTCAGGTTGATGAGGCCCGCGTCGTCGATGAAGCGGTGGATGTCTTCGGGCGCGCCCTCCAACAGCAGGGTGTCACCGATTTCAAGGCGGACGTTGTCGAGTTGCGCCTCGATTCCCGCCCCGCGCCTGTGAACTGCGAGGGGGTAGACGCCGTAACGGCGGCGGAGCCTGAGCCTTCCGAGGACGCGGCCCACGAGGCGTGATCCGGGGGGGACCAGTGCCTCCATCGTGATAGCGTCGGTGGAGGAGAGCGCGTCTACTGTGCCTGCGACGGACAGACCCAACGCGCGCAGGTCGAGGACTTCCTGCACGGTGATGCGCAGGACGACGCGGTCGCCGGGTTGCAGGATGACGGCGTTGAGATCGCGGCGCAGGGACGCGTCGCCGCGCAGCACGTCTATGACACGGGTGTCGCCTTTGTTGAAGAGGGCCACCTCGCGGGCTTTTTGATCGACCAGCGGCGAGTCGAGGGGGATGACGACTTCGGTGAAAAAGCGCGGGTTGCGGGGTTGGGAGGTGGTGTATTCGGCCAGCGTTTTCTGGTCGGGCAGCAAATACGGCGCCGCGAGCGTCATGAAGGCCATGCCCGCGATGGCCGCGCCGATGCCGATGGGGGTGATCTCGAAAATTGAGAAGTGCTCCAGCCCGTTGGCGACCGCGACGCCATCCACAAGCAGGTTGGTTGACGTGCCGATCAGGGTGCAACCGCCGCCTAAGATTGAGGCGTAAGACAGGGGGATCAGCAGTTGAGAGGCGGGCCATTTGGTTGCCACGGCGAATTGCAGGACGATGGGGATCATGATCATCACCACGGGGGTGTTGTTCAGAAATGCCGAGGTGAAGAGTACGCCGGTTGCCGTTACGGTGAGCGTCAGGACGGGGGCGGTTTTGGCGGAGCCGACGACGATCTCTGCCAGCCGCTCCAACGCGCCCGTGCGGATCAATGCGCCGGACAAGATGAACAATGCGCCGATGGCGATGGGCGCGCCGTTGGCAAAGACGCCGACAAAATCATCCGTTTGCAACAAGCCCAGCGCCAGCATGGCCGCAACCCCCGCCACCGCGATCACGTCATGGGGCAAACGCTCCCACACAAACCCGGCGAACATGGCCGCGAGGATGGCCAATGCGATGAGGGGTTGTGACGCTTCGGGGATGAGGATCATGCGCGGTCAGCTTGGATCAGAATTCCCGTAAAGACCGGCGTATATTCTGACGTTTTGCGGCGGTGCTTGATTGTGGATGGTTGTATCACGGCATTGCCTCACGCGAACCGAACGGGCTTTCGTGATAACATAGCAGGGGATACATGCACGGTAAAATTGGTGCAGCGCGGCGGAGGCCGCGTCGCGTCAGTTGATGGTCGTTGCGGCAAAGCCCAGCAACGCCAGAATGGCCAGAACAACGCTCAACCCCATGAACAACCCCATGTCACGCGAGGTGCTGCCCCCATGACGGGCGTCACGGGTGGCTTCGCTGTTGTGCGTTTCGTTTTTCTGATTTGTTTCTTTGGTCATGCGGGAACAACGCGGTAAGGAGCGGGATTGTTCCATGTGAGGAGTCAGATTTTTGAACAGCGCAAATCCCGTACTCGTGACCACCACCAGAGGGCCGATTTTGGAGAACCGCCATCGCGGGGCGGCGGCCATTGTCAATGTCGATGGAGGGATTATAGGGCAGTGGGGTGATGTGGCCACGCCGATACTGCCACGCTCGGCGATCAAGATGATTCAGGCGTTGCCGTTGATCGAAAGCGGGGCGTCGGCGGCGTTTGGCCTGAACACGGAACATCTCGCGCTGGCTTGTGCCTCGCACCAGGGGGCGCCGCTGCACACGGAGAAGGTGGCGGCCTGGTTGTCCGGGATGGATCTGTCGGAGAGTGATCTGCTGTGCGGGCCACAGCCGCCGCGCGACCGGGCGTTGCGCAAGGCGGATGTTCCCGCCAGCCGGATTATGAACAATTGTTCGGGCAAACATACCGGGTTTCTGGCGTTGTCCAGGCATCTGAATGCACCGTTGGAGAGGTATCTTGATCCCGCCGCCCCGGTGCAAAGCGCCATCGGGCGGGCTTTTGCCGAGATGACGGGGTGCGATTTCCCACTGGTTTACGGGATTGACGGATGCTCGGCACCGAATTTTGCCGCCAGCATATACGGCGTGGCGGCGGCGATGGCGTTGTTTGCCAATCCGTCGTCGCTGGGACAGGCGCGTGCGGCGGCGGCGATCCAGTTGCGCGAGGCGATGCGCAGCCATCCGTTGCTGATCTCAGGAGAGGGGCGCGCATGCGCGGCCTTGATCGGGGCGACGGAAGGGCGAGCGGTGGTCAAGACCGGGGCGGACGGGGTGTATACCGGAATTATCACCGCCGCGCAGACGGGGTTTTGCCTCAAAATCGATGATGGCAACACAGCCGCCGCCGAGGCGCTGTGTGCCGGGCTTTTGATCCATCTGGGCGCGCTGGACCCCGCGCATCCCGCCGCAAAACGCTATGCCGCGACCGATATTGTGAACTTTAACAATGAGATTGTCGGCGCGCGGCAGGTGGATTTGGGGTGAGCGTGCGGTGTGCGCCAATGGTCTTCGCCGCAGTGAGAGTGTTTATCGGCATGATACCGACGCCCTGAAGATTGATCGTTATTTCTCACCCTGCGCCGCACGTCGCTGCGGGGCCATCCCGCCAGCCGGAAGAGAGTGGAATTGAGAGCTGCTGTCGATTAAAGAGCTATTGAGTGAAGTGGTTTTGTCGGGCGCGCATTGGCACCATAATGGCTCTTGACGTACCGTATTTTAACCCTGTAATGTTCTTTTTTTGTAGCTTTTGAAAAGGACGACATGGACTGGACGCTGTCGATAGATCGTAACCGCGATGCACTGCTGCGGGTGTTGGCTGTGCTGCTGACGATGGTTGGCGGCGGTGGTGCGGCGTTGCCCCGTCACGTGCGGTCAGCGGTTTTCGGGGTTTTGCGGCCTGCGGAGTCGGCGCTGCGGCGTCTGATCGTAATCTACAAGCTGGTCAAAGGTATTGAGGCGCGGGTGCCGGATGCGCCGGAAACGCGGGCTTCCGGCGTTGCTATCCCGCGCGGGCAGGGCGCTGTTGTGCCCGCTTTTCCGCTGTTCGATCGCCGGAAGTATTTCAGTCAAAACACGCCTTTACGCTACGCGAGGATCGAGCCGCGCATTACGGTTATCGGGGTTGATGAGCCTGTTTCCACTGCGGTAATACAGGTGACGCCGGATGATTTGATCGATGCGGGGCAGATGTACAGACGGCTGCAAGCGTTGCAAAACGCGCTTGAGGATTTGCCGAAACAGGCACGAAGACTGGCCCGATGGCAAGCAAAGCGGGATGCTGCGGCGGTTGGAACGCGCGCCTACAGGCCCATGCGGCCCGGTCGCCCGCCGGGGCATCGGGCGCGGCAGGTTCATCCGGTAGACGCGGTTTTGAGCGATTGTCATGAACTGGCGCTTTACGCCCTGCATGATCCGCCCGTTCCATGAGCGCGAATCCGGCCATAAATGACGCGTCCTGTCGTACCGCCTGTGATCAGGACGGGAAGGGTGTCTCTGTGTCTGACGCCCCGATACTCTATAGTTTCAGGCGTTGTCCCTATGCGATGCGGGCGCGGTTGGCGATTGTTTCGTCGGGAATTGCGGTGGCGCATCGCGAGGTTTTGCTTCGCGATAAGCCCAAAGCGATGCTGGATGCCTCGCCCAAAGGCACGGTTCCGGTGATTGTGTTGCCGGATGGCGTGGTGATTGAGGAAAGCCTCGATATTATGCTGTGGGCTTTGGGGCGCAATGATCCCGAAGGATGGCTTGGCGGCGGGGATGCGCTGCCGCTGATCGCGGCCTGTCAGCAGGATTTCAAGCCGCATCTTGACCGCTACAAATACGCGCAACGTTATGATGGCGCTGATCCGGTCACTGCTCGCGCGGCGGCTTCGGCTTATGTACGGCTTTTGGACGGGATGTTGGCGGAGACGGGCTTTCTGGCGGGCAGGGACGCGGGGTTGGCGGATTATGCGATCCTGCCCTTTGTCCGGCAATTCGCCCATGTGGATCGCGATTGGTTTTACGCGCAGGACTGGCCGCGCGTATCACGTTGGCTGACGGATTTTGTCGACTCAGCCCGCTTTGCGCAGGTGATGGTCAAGCATCCGGTGTGGCGGGAGGTCTGTTAACCCGCCTTTTGTTCTTCTTCTTCGGTTTTTACGCCGTTGAGGTTGACGATCCGGTTCATCGGGATCCAGACATGGGCGCTGGTGCCGACGCCTTTGCGGGATTCGATCTCCAAATCGCCGCCATGCAGCTCGACCAGAGAGCGTGTGATGGGCAGGCCAAGGCCGGTGCCGTTGTGGTTGCGGGACAATTCGCTGTCGATCTGGCCGAATTGCTCCAGCGCGACCTCCATCTCCTCCTTGGTCATACCGATGCCCGTATCGCTGACGGTAATCCGCAGGCCTCTGGGGGCCAGTAACTCGCTGCGCAAGGTGATGCGGCCACCGGGCATTGTGAATTTGACGGAGTTGGACATCAGATTGAGGATAACCTGCTTGATCCGGCGGCCATCCACCACAACGCTGGGGAGCGGTGCGGGGATTTCGAGGCGGATATGCAGCCCTGCGGATGAGGCCCGCTCGTGCAAGACGGTCCGGCACTTTGACAACATTGAGCTGACATCGGTTTCTTCTTCGATCAGCTCGATCTTACCGGCTTCGATTTTCGACAGATCGAGGACGTCATTGATGAGGTCGAGCAGGTGCTTGCCTGAAGAGTGTACGCTTTCGGCGTAATCTTTATAGCGATCACCAATCGGGCCGAACAGCTCGTCTTTCATGACCTCGGCGAACCCGATAACGGCATTCAGCGGTGTACGGAGTTCGTGGCTCATGTTCGCGAGGAACTCGGATTTTGTTTTGTTGGCTTCTTCCGCCTGACGGCGTGCGTCGTCGAGCTTCGTTTGCGCGGTTTTCATCTCGGTAATGTCGAGCATGTAGCCTTGCGCGATCCGCGAACCGTCCTGACGCGGGGCGATGGTCAGCATGTTGCGGATGTGGATGATCTGGCCATCGGCGCTGCGAATGCGGTATTCCAGCATCGCATATTCGCCATCGTCGAGGTTTTTGAAGCCATCCACGAAAGTCCGGTGACGATCTTCCGGGTGAACATGGCCAACCCAAAAGCCCGCCGAACGCCATGAACTGACCGGGTATCCGGTCATTTTGGCAATTTGTGGCCCAATATACGTGAAGCGCTGATCGCTGAGGTCGGCGGCCCACGGTACAACATTGGTCGATTCTGCGAGGCGGCGGAAGCGTTCCTCGCTGCGTTTAAGCTCTGCTGTGCGTTTTTTGAAATTCCGGTGGGTCTTGAGCAAGCGCTGCTCTGAGGCGACCCGGCCTTCGCTTTCTTTGTGCGTCACCAAAATCACACCAAACGCCGCACCGAGACCTGCGATCAGTGATAAAACTTTGGCGATTAGGCCCGATGAAAACATTCCGGCGCTTTGGAAAGGAATGCTGACTTTGAAGCCCTGCTCACCCATCGGGATGCCGATTTCGCGGCGATCACCGTTTGCACTCACAAAGCTGCCTTCGGGCAGACGGATCGAGTCAATCGGGCCTGTCATCTCGGCAGGGGCAACAACGATATCACCGAGAAACTTCTTCGCATCAACCAGTGCAGCAACCGCGCCGACCAGCATTTCCTGACCCGTGGCCGGGTTGAAAGTTTGCACCGGCAACACGCGCCAGAAAGCCCGCGCGCCCGCATCACCCAGACGCATTCCCGGTGTGCCGCGCACATCGCCGCCATCCCAGCCGAACATGGCCGAGGTCACGGGGGCATTTTTTGCGATGGCATTGCCGAGCGTACGTTGGATCTCATCCCCGGCAGCCAGAGCGAACGGCAGTTTGCCGCCATTGCCGATCAGCGGGAACGAGCCTGCGCGGTTGCCGTTCGGTGTTGAGACATGCGCGGCGGCCATGTAGAAGACTTGCCCGCCCGCGCGGAATTCTGTCACGCCTTCCGCGACGGGTTGCGCGATCTGGTTAGCTATTTCACGGCTGGGAGCGCTGCGGAAGAATGCGAAGGCGTGAACGTCGTTGGTGCGTTGGAAAAAATCGCGTGTGATCTTTGCAAACCGTCCCCGCTCGCCCTCAGCGCCGCCTGTGGCAGTGGATACGACTAACAGGCTGGCGGCGGACAGTCCTTGGTCGATGGCGCCAATTGCGCTGACACCGCCCTGAACGATCCCGGAAGCCTTTGCGGATTGTGATAATGCGAGTGCCTCACGGTTGCCGCCCGATTGGGCCACAAGAATGGATAACCCGACGATAAGGCCAATGCCTGATGCCGCAAGCCAGCGAAAAAGGCTTGTATTACTCATAGTGTGCCACCAATCCTACTGAACGGCGCTCGTCGCCTGATTCCCCGCACTATGGATGCAGCGCACCTAAATTATCGTAAAAACCAGCGTAAATACCTCGTCGGCACCGTCGGTACTCATCATAAAGCCTGATCGGGTGCGGCATTGGCGACGTTTGGTCAGCCCGCAAAATTTCCTCCGTATATCACAAATAATGCTTTGCATAAGTTCCATTTATGTTCTATTTTATATAGACAAATTATGAACAGAAAGAGGCATTCATGACGATCGCACCCATCTCCTCCGCTAAGCGCAGTTTGCAGGATCGCCTTCCCCGTTTACGCGGGATGTTAAAGACCGACCGGACAATTGTGTTTTTGTGCTTTTCTGAACCCATGGGCGGGGTTTTTCGCATGGATCGCGGGGTTTCTCATCTTATCGAGCGCATTGAGCGCACTGATATCACCGCGCTTGTGAAGATCGGTTTTCTTAAGGAATTGTCCCGCTCCGAACGCGGTGTTCGCTATCATGCGGTTGGCACGAATCCGTTGCCACCGCGACGCCGTGTGAAAAGACCGCAGACCGCCGCAGATCGTCATAAAGCGAAGTTTATGGAGGCTGAAAAGCTGTTCCGTCCGACGCCGAATGCCAAGCCGGAGCGGATTAAAGTCAATTTGGGGGAATCGCCGATCGGTTGGCTTTCAAAGCGCAAGGACGCGCAGGGACGGCCATTTTTGTCGGAGGAGGAGGTCGAAGCGGGCGAGCGCTTGCGTGCGGATTTTGAGCGCGCGCATCTCGGGCCATCGGTCACGCAGGATTGGCGACGGTTTTTAACTGCCGGAAAGGCCAAAAAAACGCGGACACTGATCGATAATGCGCCGGATGAGGGGGCGGAGTTCGCGCGGGAACGGGTGATGGAAGCTCTTGACGTGCTCGGCCCCGGCCTTGCCGATGCTGCACTGCGCACATGTTGTTTTCTGGAAGGATTGGAGGCCGTTGAGCAAGCGATGGATTGGTCGGCGCGGTCGGGAAAAATCGTTCTGAAGATCGCATTACAACGTCTTTCAGATCATTATGATGAAGAAAACGCGCAAAATCACACACATCAGAAAAGACACTTGCAATCGCAGCACCCTTGACGCAGTGCAGCATAATATCTATTTATGCTGCAACGCAACATTGGAGTTTTGCAATGAACACGACATTTATCGAAGAAACGGGTGCGCGAGCTGTTGAGCTTGCCGCCTCCCTTGGCCGTATTCACGCTGACAATCTGACCACGCTGGCTGATGCCACCGCGAAGACACCTCTTGGTCCGTTGTTTTCCATGAACGCAAAGCTGGCCGTGATAACGACGGAAGGGCTGGAAAGCGTGTTCGCACCTCTTGCGACGAAGAAACCAACGCCCAAGAAAGCCAAAAAGCCCGCTGCAGCAAAAGCGCAAGCGGCGGCGAAACCCGTGAAAGCAACGCCCGCACCGCAGCCTGCCAAGCCTGTCGCTGTTGAAGCGATTGAGCCTGAAGCGGAAGATGTGATCGCTGAAACGGCGAGCGAAACCGTCTCTATCCATGACGATCTGAGCGTAATCAACGGGGTCGGGCCATCGACCATGCGTAAGCTGAAGGATGCGGGAATACGCCGTTATGCCGATATTGCCGATATGCCGGTGGCCAAGCTTGAAAGCCTGCTGGAAAGTCATGATGTGCGCATGACACGTTACAGCGCGGCGGACTGGATCGCGCAAGCGAAAGAGCTTTGTAAAGTTGCCGCCTGATAAATCGGCGCCCCTTGAAGTGATTCATGATCCCTGATCACTCAATGAAAAGCCCTCTCCGTGAAAACGGGGAGGGCTTTTTTTGTGAGCGTTATTTGTAATGTTCCGATTTAGACTTGTGCGATGCCCGCGTTGACGATGCCCAAGAAATCGTCGGCTTTCAGACTTGCCCCGCCGATCAGGCCGCCATCGACATCTTCAATCGCGAAGATTTCGGCCGCGTTGCCGGGTTTGACTGATCCACCGTAGAGCAGCCGCACACCATTGCCCGCGTCGCCGTAATGATCGACCACCGCCCGGCGGATTGCGGCGTGCATGGTGGTGATGTCTTCAATGCTTGGAACCCTGCCCGTGCCGATGGCCCATACCGGCTCGTAAGCGACGACGACATGCTCGACACCGCTGGCAGGTAGCGAGCCGGAAAGCTGTGCCAGAACAACCGCTTCAGCTTCGCCCGCATCGCGCTCGGCCTCGGTTTCGCCGACGCAGACGATGGCGGTTAATCCGGCATCGAGTGCGGCTTGCGCTTTTGCTTGGACCAGATCATCGACTTCGGTGTGGTCGGCGCGGCGTTCGGAATGGCCGACGATGACAGCTTTCGCGCCGACATCAGCGAGCAATGCGGCTGAGACATCGCCCGTATGTGCGCCGCTTTTGTTAAAATGGCAATCCTGCGCGCCGATGCCGATGCCACGCCCTTCGGAAGCGCCGGAAAAGCGCCCGATCAGCGGGAAGGGTGGGCATATCAGAACGTCAACGGCGGGCGTGTCGCCAACGCCATCCATCATTGCCTGCAATTCGGTCATGGAGGCGGTATTGCCGTTCATTTTCCAATTGCCAGCCACCATCATACGCCGCGCAGCACTCATGCTCGTTCTCCAATTTTCAATTGTATCAATAATTTAAGCGTTGGCCGGAATGTCGAATTTGACCGACTCGCCACAGCCGCACGCCTCGGAAACGTTCGGGTTGCGGAACTTGAAGCCGGATTCCAGCAATCCCGTTTCGTAGTCGATTTCGGTGCCGATCATGAACATCACGGCCAGCGGCGCGATGAGAACGCGCGCGCCGTCCTGCTCGACCATTTCGTCGCCGGGTGAGGCTTCGCTGGCGTAGTCCATCGTGTATTCCATGCCCGCGCAGCCGCCCTTTTTGACGCCGATGCGCAGGGCATAGACCGGGTCATCGCTGCGCTGCATCAGTTTGTGCAATTGCGCGACAGCCTTTGGAGAGATCGTCAGCAAAGCCTTGCCGTCAGGAACACCAAACATCGCCCAAACTCCCTACATAAAGCCCAATTCAAGCCGCGCCTCGTCGGACAATCGGCCCATATCCCACGGCGGTTCCCATACAAGTTGCACATCAACCTGCTTGATCCCCGGCAGCGGCTCCACGGCATCCGCGACCCAGCCCGGCATCTCGCCCGCCACAGGGCAACCCGGTGCGGTCAGCGTCATATCAACCTCAACCGCGTTCTCACCATCGATGCGGATCGAGTAGATCAGCCCCAGATCGAATATATTCACAGGGATTTCAGGATCGTAAACGCTGCGGATTGCTTCGACGATCTCCTCGTATTTGGGATGATCCTCGGAGGATTCGCGAATGATCGGCTCACCCGGTTTTGGTTCAGCCGCCGCTGTTGCTTCTGTCATCAATATTCTCCATCGGGCCGAAGCCTTATTGATTCATATATAGGCGATCCGGCGGGGTGGGACCAGTGCCGATGTAATATATACAACATGGTGGTAATCGATTCAGACTTTCACAATATTTGCGGCGTAGTCTTGTCCTCATTGCTTCTTCCTCCCCTTAAAACTTTACGCCCGCACAAGTCGCGGGCGTTTTTTATTGGAAGTGGCAAATAATCATTTCACTGTTACGCACTCTCCATCGCCTCAGGCACATTCTGGGCCAGCATTTCGAGCACGGCCATGCGCACGGCGACGCCCATTTCGACCTGTTCCTGGATCACCGAGCGGTTGAGGTCGTCGGCGAGGTCTGAGTCGATTTCGACGCCCCTGTTCATGGGGCCGGGGTGCATGACGATCACGTCGTCTTTGGCGGCGGAAAGCTTGTCTTCGTCCAACCCGTAGCGGTGGAAGTATTCGCGGTGGGAGGGGATGAAACCGCCGCTCATACGTTCCTGCTGGAGCCGCAGCATCATCACAACATCGCACCCCTCCAGCCCCGCGCGCATGTCGTCAAACACTTCGCAGCCCAAGCGTTCAATCCCGGCGGGGAGCAGGGTGGGCGGGCCGATGACGCGGACGCGGTTCTCCATTTTGTTGAGAAGGTGGATGTTCGAGCGGGCCACGCGGCTGTGCAAAATATCCCCGCAAATCGCGACGTTGAGGCGATGCAGGCGGCCCTTGCGGCGGCGGATGGTGAGGGCATCGAGCAGGGCCTGGGTCGGATGCTCGCGCCGTCCGTCGCCCGCGTTGATAACCGCGCAGTTGACCTTTTGCGCCAGCAAATTGACGGCCCCGCTCTCGCCGTGCCTGACCACCAGAATATCGGGGTGCATGGCGTTGAGCGTCATGGCCGTGTCGATCAGCGTCTCGCCTTTATTCACGCTGGAGGATTTGACCGACATGTTCATCACATCCGCGCCCAGCCGCTTTCCCGCCAGCTCGAAGCTGGCCTGCGTGCGGGTGGAGGATTCAAAGAACATGTTGATCTGGGTCAGCCCCTTGAGCACATCCCGCTTCTTGCGGGTCGCGCGGTTGAGGGTGACGCAGGTGTCGGCATGGTCAAGAATCGCCGTGATGTCCTGCGGCGAAAGCTCCTCAATGCCGAGGAGATGGCGGTGGGGGAAGGGTGTTGTCATGGGGATGGTATAGCGTGTGGGCGGGGTGTGGGGAAGCGAAGATCATTTTTTGCAATGTGAGCAAAGCGCCTGACCTTGGGAGGGATGCTAAGCGCCCTCCCTTAGGGATTCAACGGCGCTACGCTTGTTTTTGTCGTGCGCGTGTCAGTGCTGCACACTGCCACAAGGGGATCAGTCTTTTTTGCAGAAATAGAGGGCGATGTAGGGGGGCATGTTTGGGTGGGGTTGAGCAGCCTCATCTTTCGATTTAGCGATCATATTATTGCCCGCTCTGCCATCACGGGAAAACGGCAAACGGTATCTGTTATCACCTGGTACGTTAGTGGTAGAATTGTTCAAGCTGATTGTATGATGCCCTACCCAAGTAACTTCATGTTCGTGCCTCGGCATCTGCGCTTCGGTCAGTTTTACTTGTGCTGAGCCACCAGTCATACCAACGTCGTAGATTTTTTCCTGTGCCCCAATGATGAATCTACCTTCTGCCCGATCAAAAACACTCCAACCTTCAGGGCATATCGGCACACCTTCGCCACGAGGACCAAAGGCAACAACTGCATCGCGAGGAAACTTAGCGGCAGATGCGATCTGACGTTGTATTTCTTCATTATCGATCGCAACCTCAACTATCTTTGCCGCTACTTCGCCAAGTGGTGAATTCTTGTCCGAAATCAGATCGAGCAGTTGCCTGGCTTCGTCAAGTTGTGCGCTCGCCTTTTCAAACTGCCTCGCCTCTGCCTGAAATCGCTCAGTAGCGCCTCTTGCAGCCTCAAGAGCATTTCTCAAATCTACTACCAACTTCTCAGAATCTTCAATCTCTGTTTGCAGCTTCGCATTCTGCTTTTCAGCGCCGGAGGCGGAGGTTTGGGCATCGATGATGATCATTTCAATTCTGTTTTTGAGTTTTTCGACTGCGCTAGCCGCTTCATTAGCGGACTTCTGGGCCTTTTCTGTTTCAGAAAGGGCACCAGCCATTTTTGTTCGGCCATCAACGATTCCGTTGATCAGATCTTTTTGGACCTCAAGCAGCTTGGAACCGGGTTCGAACATGTTTATTGCTATATCGGAAGCAGCTTCTCTTGCTTCACTTACTGCATTTCTCAAAGCAGTGTCGGCGACACTGCCAACTGTAGAGTGAAAGGTTTTGTAAGCCCCACCAGCCAAAGCCAGTATCACCGCTCCTACGCCAACACCGAATATCGTGTTGCGCTTGGCTACCCGTTCATCCACGGCTTTCACTTCACTCCTAGCCTCAACACGGGCGGCATTTTTTGCCTCTGAGCGCCAGTCCCCCGCACGCTGATCAATCAAAGCGTTGATGCGCTCGAAATCTTTTTCATCCAGTGCCATGTTGTTATCCTTAAAAAAAACCCCGCCGTCCCGGGCGGGGTTCTACCATGTAGCGAGGATTTTGTTAACTACCCCGCCCTGTTCGCGATCAGGTTATCGACCACTTCCGGCTCTGCCAGTGTCGAGGTATCGCCAAGCGAGCCGACATCGTTCTCGGCGATCTTGCGCAGGATGCGGCGCATGATTTTGCCGGAGCGGGTTTTGGGCAGGC
>CALFAK010000176.1 GCA_937948985.1 uncultured Neomegalonema sp.
TATGGCGGCGTCAAAGCGAATACGGATATTTCGATGACGGTGGAGAAGGGCGGGATTACCGGCCTGATCGGGCCGAACGGGTCTGGCAAGACGACGTTGTTCAACTCCATCGTCGGCTATCACCCCATCGATAACGGCTCGATCAAGTATCAGGGCGCGGAGATTTCAAAGCTGCCCGTGCAGGAAATCGCGCGGCTGGGAATGCTGCGCACGTTCCAGCAAACCCGCATCTATGGCGAGATGAACTGCGTCGAGAACATGCTGATCTCGCTGCCCCACCGCAAAATGAGCTTTTGGGACGCGTTTTCCAAGAACTCGCGCGCGGATCGGGATAAGGCCGAGCAGATGCTCGATTTTGTCGGGCTGTATGAGAAGCGGTATCTGCGGTCCGGCTCGTTGTCATTCGGGCAGCAAAAGCTGCTTGAATTTGCGATGGCGTTGATGAACGAGCCGACGGTTCTGTTGCTGGATGAACCGACGGCGGGGATTAACCCGACGCTGATCAACGGCCTGATTGAGCGGTTGAAGCGGGCGAATACCGAGTTTGGCATCACATTGTTCATCATCGAGCACAATATGCGCGTGATTATGAATATGGCGGACAAAATTTACTGCCTCGCCCACGGGCAAATGCTGGCGTCGGGCACACCGGATCAAATCCAGAATGACCAAACGGTCGTCGATGCCTATCTGGGAGCGCACTGATGAGTGATGAGAGCAAAAAGGGCGTCAGCGGCTATGGCTCCGGCGGTGTCGAGACGGTTATCTCGGTCGAGGAGGTCACGCGGCAGGTTGCGGCGATTGCCGAGGGGACTTCGCCGGACAAACTGTCCGCGTTGGTCGGCGGTGATGCCTTTGTTTCTATTGAGAATTTGCGGGCGGGTTATGGCAAGATGGAGATCTTGCATGATGTGGATCTGCGCGTGGGCAAAGGGCAATCGCTGTGCCTGATCGGGCCGAACGGGGCGGGCAAATCGACCGTGCTGCACTCGATCTTCGGGTTCACGAACATCTTCTCCGGCAAAATCCGCATCGGTGACGGCGCGGACAAGCGCGATGTGACGGCCCTGACGCCCAGCGAAAAGCTGTCCGAAGCGGGGATCGCGTACATCTTGCAGGATAAATCGGTGTTTCCCGGCATGACCGTTGAGGAAAACCTTTGGATGGGCGGGTTTTTGAAGGACCAACCGGCGGAAGCGAAGAAATCCGCCGAGATGGTCTTCGACAAATACCCCCGCCTCGCCGCGCGGCGTAAGCACCTCGCGAAAGTGCTGTCGGGAGGGGAGCGGCGGTTGCTGGAGATCAGCCGTGCGCTGGTGATGAACCCTGAGGTTCTGCTGGTGGACGAGCCGTCGATTGGCTTGGAACCGCGCTTTATCGACATGGTGTTCGAGATTTTGCACGACCTGCAACACCGCGACGGGAAGACCATCATCATGGTCGAGCAGAACGCGAAGAAGGGGCTGGAATTCGCGGATATCGGCTATGTGCTGGTATCGGGTGAGGTGGCGATTGCCGGAGCGGGAGATGAACTGCTGGCCAATCCGAATGTGGGGGCGTTGTTCCTGGGGGGGTAAAAGACCCTCACCTGCCCTCTCCCAAAGGGAGAGGGAGAAAAAGCGTGCCTTACTGCCCCGCCTAAAACCCCGCCGCGCAGCCGTCTTTGCGGGGGTCTGAACCGCCCGCGTAGCCGCCGCTGTCCAGGCGGTGGATAAGCTGTGCGCCGCCGAAGCCGAAAGCGTTATCGGGCGTCTCCAAGCTGATTTGGTGGCCCATATCGGATAATATGCCGAGGGCGCGGTCGGGCATTGCCGTCTCGCACGCAACACCCAACCCTTCTGTGACACGCCAGCGGGGGCCGTCTATTGCGGTTTGAACGTCCTGTCCCCAGATTTGCGTGCGGAGCAGCATTTGCACGTGGCCCTGCGCCTGCATCGGGCCGCCCATGAAGCCGAACGCCATGCGGGGTTGGCCTTTGCTGGTCAAAAAGCCGGGAATGATCGTGTGGAACGGGCGTTTTGAGGGGGCGACCTCGTTGGGGTGGCCTGCCTCAAGCGTGAAGCCCTCGCCCCGGTTTTGCAGATGGATGCCGGTGCCCGGAACAACGACGCCGGAGCCGAATCCGGCATAATTTGACTGGATGTAGGACACCATCATGCCGTTGGAATCGGCTGTGGCGAGGCAGATTGTGCCGCCTTTTTTCGGTGCACCGGGGCCGAAGCTCTGCGCGCGGGTCGGATCGATCAGGGCGGCGCGGCGGGCTAGGTAGGCGTCATCGAGCAGGTCTAGCGCGCTGATATCGCCCATGAACGCCTCGTCAGCGACGTAGGCGTGGGCGTCTGCGAAGGCGAGTTTCATCGCCTCCCACATCAAATGAAGGGCTTGAGGGTCTTCGGGGTGCAGGTCGCGTATGGGACTGTGGGTCAACATCCCCAGCGCCATGCACGCGGCGATGCCTTGCCCGTTCGGCGGGATTTCGTGAAGCTCGACATCGTCGAAGGATTTTTCGATTGTTCCGCACCAGTCGGGGGCGTTGGCGGCCATATCGTCCGCTGTCAGAGCTGCGCCGTGGCGGGTGGCGTCTGCGGCGATGCGCCCGGCCAGTTCACCGCGATAGAAAGCCTCCCCTCCCGTTTCGGCTATCAGGCGCAGGGTTGCGGCGGCGTCGGGGTTGAGGAAGCGCTCTCCGGCGGCGGGCGCGCGGCCATCGGGCATGAAATGATCGGCAAAGCCGGGTTGCCCCGACAGCTGCGCCGCGCCATTGCCCCAGAGGGTGCCGATGACGGGAGAGACGGCAAAACCCTGCTCGGCATAGCGGATGGCAGGTTGGAAAACGTCATCGAAGGGGAGTTGGCCGAATTTCTCCGACAGTGCCACCCAACCGCCGACCGCGCCGGGGACCGTGACGGAATCCCAGCCGCGTTCGGGCATAATCTCGCGACCCGCAAAGCGTTCCGGCGTCCATCCGGCGGGGGAGCGGCCTGAGGCGTTGAGGCCGTGGAGGTGGGAACCGTCCCAGAGTATTGCGAAGCCGTCCGAGCCGATGCCGTTGCCCGTCGGCTCCAAGATTGTGAGGGCAATCGCCGTGGCCAAAGCGGCATCGACCGCATTACCGCCCTGTGTCAACATTGCCAATCCGGCTTGCGTGGCGAGCGGTTGGGAGCTGGCCACCATGTTGTCAGCCATCACTGTCGAACGCCGCGAGGCGTAGGGCGGTACGGAGGGGAATTGCATGATAACGGCCTTGCTCTGCGGGGACGGGTTGGGACAGTCTCGCAAATGGTAGGGGTTTCTGGCAAGGCGGGATGATGAATTCGGATGTTGAGGCGCTGCGCGCTGAATTGGCCGCCGTGGCAGGGGCGAAGTTTGTGGCGGGCCGGGCGGCGTTGGACGGGCTTGATCCGGGGTTTCATCCTGACAATCTGGCCGCTGATCTGGCGGTGCATCCGGCGACGACGGATGAGGTGGCGCGGATTGTGGGCGTTTGCGGGCGGCACGGAGTGGCGATTGTTCCGCAGGGCGGGCGCACGGGGTTGTCCGGTGGGGCGGCATCGGACGCGGGGAATGTGGTGCTTGATCTGCGCCGGATGAGCGCGATTGAGCGGCTTGACCCGCTGGCGGGAACGGCGGTTGTGCAAGCGGGGGTGACGCTGCAAACCGTTGAGGAAGCAGCGAATGCGCATGGCCTGAGCGTTGGCATCGATCTGGGCGCGCGGGGGACGGCGACCATTGGCGGCATGATCTCGACGAATGCGGGCGGGATGGAGGCATTCCGGAACGGGTCGATGCGCAATCGTGTGCTGGGGTTGGAGGCGGTGCTGGCGAGCGGAGCGGTGCTTGATGATATGACTGAAGTGCCCAAATGCAATGAGGGGTATGATCTGAAACAGCTTTTCTGCGGGGCCGAGGGGACGCTTGGCGTTGTCACGCGGGCGGTTTTGCGGTTGGCTCCGGCGGTGGAATCTGCTGTGACGCTGCTGATCGGATGCGCGAATGCGGCGGATGCGTTGAAGATTGTGAGCGCGTGTAAAGGCGCGCGGGCGCTGGATTTGCTGCATTCGGAGATCATGTGGCGCAACTACGCGACCAAGGTGGCCGGAGAGATCGGGCTGTCGGCGGCATTGGGATTTTGTGATGCGCCCGCGTATCTGCTGCTGGAATTGGCAACGCGTGATGGTGCGCCCGGTGAGGCGGTTCATGCGCTGTTTGACGATCCGGTGATCGCGGGGGCGATGATTGATGCGGTGGTGGCGAAAAACGAACGGGAGCGTCGGGATATCTGGCGTATCCGCGAGGAGAGCTTCATCGTCGATAACGTCGTGCCGCATTGCTCGTGGTTTGATATTTCGGTGCCATTGGGGCGGATTGATGCGGTTGTTCAGGATGTTGAGGCGCGGCTGAATGCGCTGGACCCTGAGATTGGCATCTGGGTGATGGGGCATCTGGGCGACGGCAATTTGCATTACACGGTTGGCAGCGGGAAACCCGTATCCGACGCGCGCAAGGCGGATATTGCCGATGCGGTCTATGGCGGATTGAAGGATATGGGCGGGTCGTTTTCGGCGGAGCACGGGATCGGCACAGACAAAAGGGCGAGCCTTGCCAAGCATGGCGATCCTGAAAAACTGCGCCTGATGCGGGAGATCAAACGGGTGTTTGATCCGCATGGGATAATGAATCCGGGGAAGGTTTTGTGAGGGTGTCAGCATAACCACCGGAACCGGATCATCGGAACAAGTCCGACGAGTGTCCGGCAGTACCGGAAGTCACCCCGCGATTTGTTTGCGGGGTCCATCGTGCAAGGCGCGTGGAGCAATGTATACCGCGATCAAGTCGCGGTAAGACAAAGCTTTATAACATCGGCATACTGCCGGACACGCGTGGAAGAATTTCGACGATGACTGTTGTGATCTGAATTTAGCGCTGACACATTGCAATCCAGCGCTAAATTTTGATACCTCAGCAGCCGCCTTGGTTATCCGCAACGGAGGTCCACACTTGTGATTTGCCGAGCAGCGGTATGCCGACATAACCGCGCACATAGAGGTTGCCCTCGCTGGTTAGGCGCATTTTGGATTTGTAGGTGTCGCCGCTTTCGGGATCGTAGATGAAGCCGCCGGTCCATTCGTCGCCCTCATTGGTGAAATCTCCAATCATCGGCAAACCGCAGATCGGGCGACTTTGCAAGGCGGCGTCAGGGTTGTTCTGATCGAGTTTGGCACTGCCGTCCGCGCGGTTAGGTTCGGCAAGCCAAACGATCTTTCCACATGCGCTGTCGCCGCAAGGGGAGACTTCGACAATGGCGTTCTGGTTTTCGGTTTTCCACAGGCCGAACACATCGGCGGCGTAAGCGGGGCTGGCAACGATGAGGCCAAGCGCAAGGGCAACTAGGGTGCGACGCATTATGTTTCTCCATTAATGTTCAGCATACCGTCATCATTCTGTACGCTATTGTAAAGATGTCCTTACGGGAGCAATCTGGCTTAATTAGGACCGCCATAACGACGTATCGGAGACTGACTTGAGTGGCACACAACCTCTGAATGATAACAGTACCAAACCTTTGAGCGTTTTGACCGTGGGCGGTGCGATGATTGACACCATCGTGCAAATCGACCCGGCGCGCATCGAACAAATGACCATGACCAACGCCGACGCCGCCTATCTGCTGGTCGAAGGGGGCCGCAAGGTGGAGGCGCAATCGATTGATCCGTTCATCGGTGGCGGTGCGGTGAACGCCGCCGTTTCAATGGCGCGGCTGGGCAATGATGTGGCGACGCTGGTCAAGCTGGGCAGTGATCTGAGCGCGGAGAAAGTGCTCGCGCGGCTGGATGAAGAAGGGGTGAGCGCGGATTTTGTCGCCCGCACTGATGAGATGGCGACAGGGGCATCGGTGCTGATTTCCTCGCATGACCGCAATGCGGCGATTTTCACGGCACGGGGGGCGAATACGTTGCTGCGGGAAGAGGATTTGCCCGATGCAGCCTTTGCGCGTGACCTTGTTTATGTGACTGGCCTGTCGAACGATTCCGCTGACAGATTTCCGTCAATCCTGAAAAAAGCACGCGATGGCGGGGCTTTTGTGGCGTGTAATCCGGGCATCAGGCAGCTTTCCTCCCGCGCGCAGCCGTTTTTCGAGAACCTGCGCAATATCGATCTGCTGACGATCAACCGTGTTGAGGCGGCGCAGTTGGTGCCGGGGCTGATCGGCCAAGGTTACGCCGGGGACGGGCCGGTTTTGGAAACCGATGATCCCGCCCAGGAGCTGGCTGTGCGGGGACTAGAAGCGGGCGGGTTTCAGATGAGTCTTTCCGCGTTTATGCGGGCGCTGAACGCCTGTGGACCAAAGATTGTGCTGGTCACGGATGGTGGCAACGGGGCGTTTGCGGGGACCGTGCGGGACATCACCCATTGCGGAACCATCCCGATTACCATTGCCGGAACCGCCGGGGCGGGGGATGCTTATGCCAGCACATTCGCCAGTATGAGCGCGGGCGGCGCATCATCGGGGGACGCGATGCGCGCGGCGACGCACAACGCAGCGTCGGTCATCGCTCAGATCGACACGCAAGGCGGGTTGCTGGATCACGATATGCTGATGCAAAGGACACAGACGGTTAAGGCAAGCATTAAGGTTTGGCCTGTTACAGTTTAATTTACTGGACAATGTAATGTTTTTGCAGAACGTTAACTAAACTCTCTGACTTACAATGATGTTTTGGCGCGAGATCTTATGATTGCCTTGGATGGTTAGGTGGATGAGACTTAGACAGATATCCGGGTTTTGTATTGGCGCGCTGTTGGCATTTTCAGCGTCGACAGCGCACGCGCAAGACATCCTGATCGGAACGGGGTCTAAGGGCGGGGTGTATTATCCGGTCGGCGGCTCAATCTGCCGGAGCATCAACAGTGCGGCGGATATGAATTGTGGTGTGTTGGAGAGCGTAGGCTCGATTGACAACATCTACGCGCTGCGGCTGGCCGAAACCGATTTTGCGCTGGTGCAATCGGATGTGCATCATGAAGCGTTTTTCGGATCAACCGATATCATCAACAGCCCCTATCCCGAACTGCGATCCGTCGCCTCGCTGCATTCGGAGGCGCTGACGATTATTGTGCGCAATGACGGGTCGGTGAAGGGTTTTGACGATCTGCGCGGCAAGCGCATCAATATTGGCGAGCAGGATTCGGGCAGTCGCCGGACTTTTGAGAAAGTGCTGGATACGGCGGGTATGACGCACCGGGATTTTTACGCTGTCTCGGAAGCCTCGGACCGGGACGCAGGGCAAATGCTGTGCTCCGGCGAGATTGATGCGATGATGCTGATGATCGGGTATCCGGCGGTATCCGTTGCCAATCTGGCGGAGGCGTGCGGGGTGAACCTGATCACGTTGCCCCAGGCGGTGATCGCCGACATGGTGCGCAACACGGAATATTTGCAGGAAGTGCAGATTCCGGGCGGTCTATACGCGGATGTGCCGCAACCGACGATCACCATCGGCACGGCGGCAACGCTGGTGACGATGGCGGATCAGCCTGACGCGGCGGTTTGGGCGGTTCTGCGTGCGATTTTTGATGATTTTCCGCAGTTCCGGCAACAGCATTACGCGCTGAGCGGGTTACGGCCTGATCAAATGACTCATGCGGGCCTGATCGCGCCCTTGCATCCGGCGGCGCATGTGTTTTTTGAGGCGCGCGGCCTGATTGACAGTGGCGGACGCGGCGCGGCGCGGATCGATGCGGCGTCGTCGGCCCAAATTACCGCGCAGAAACCCTGAAGCGGGTGAGGCGGGACCGGACGCCGGCCTTTGCTGGCGTGACTGTTTCAGCGCCCGGTGTTCAAAGCGTCTGAAAACTCAATCCTTTGAGAGATCCGGCTTTTTGCGTCCCGATTTAACGGTGCCGCGCTTGGTTTTGCCATCCAGACGACGCCGTTTTGAGGCGAGGGTGGGGCGGGTTGCGACGCGGAATTTGGGGACGTGCTCGGCCTCACGGATCATCTCGATCAGGCGGCTGAGCGCGTCGTCGCGGTTGCGGGCCTGAGTGCGATAGCGGTCGGCCTGGATCAGGATTTCGCCCGCTTGGGTCATCCGGCTGCCCGCGATGCCGCGCAGTTTGCGCTTTACGCGGTCGGGCAGGTTTGGCGAGTTGGCGGCATCAAAGCGCAGCTGCACGGCGCTGGACACTTTATTCACATTCTGACCGCCGGGACCGGAGGCGCGCACAAAGCGCTCCTCAATCTCGCTGTCCTCAAGGGATATATTCGGTGAAATGCGGATCATGGGTGGGTCAGACTTATCCGAATATCCGGGGGCGGAGGTTTTCCATCGCTTTGCATACGCGTTCGGTAGCACGTTCGATGCGGGCCTCCAACACTTCGACACTTGCCTCGCCGGAGAGGATGGCGGTTTCGATGGAGGCCGATTGCAGGAATGCCGCGACAAGGGCCGGATTGGCGGCGGCATGGCCCGCGCCAAAGGTCGCGTCGATGGACTCGACCGCATGACGCAGGTGTTGCGCTGTTTTCCCGGCGGCGAGGGTGGTGTTGTCAGTCATGGGCGGCTCCATCGGTTTCGGGAAGGAAGTAAGGCTTACGGCCTGTAAAACCACCCCTTCCCCGCACCCGATGCGGGGTCATTTTCAGCATAGCGCATGATGCCAAAGGCCCCGCATCGGGGTGCGGGGCAGAGGTTTTGTTAAGCCGACGGGTTCGTCGCGATGGCGGCGGCGCGGGTGGAGAAGCGGGTGTACCACGCGGCGAGGCCGGGGCGTCCGGCGCGCCAGTCTTTGTCGGGGAAGCGCAGGTCGAGATAGCCGAGCGCGCAGCAGATCGCGACTTGACCCAGATCAGCAGGGCCGGACAGATGCGCGGCCCAGTGGCCCTCCAACGCATCGAGCGCGCCGTCGATTTTGACCTCCTGCGCGGCGAGCCATTCGGGGGATTGTTGCGCTTCGGGGCGCAAGGCGACCTCATAGCGCATCAGGATTGCCGCATCGCACATGCCATCGGCCATCGCTTCCAACGTCAGGCTGGCCCAGCGCGCATCCCCCGTATCGGCCAGCATCGACTGGCCCGGCGCCTTGGCGATGAGGTATTGGCAGATCACCGCGCTGTCGAAGATCGACACGCCCGCATCCGTGATGAGCGTCGGCAGCTTTGACAGCGGGTTGGAGGCGGTGACGCTTGCGTTGGGTGCCATCGGTGTTCCCGTGCCGACCACGGTCTCAATCTTATCGCCCAGCCCAAGCTCATGCGCCAGAAACAGCGCCTTGCGCGCGAATGGCGATGCGGAACTCCAGATCAGTTTCATGTCGTCTCTCCCGTTTATGTTTTGTGACGTGCATAACGTTTATTTTGGCGATGTGCGATCAACTTGATCGCGTGTGGCGTGTTTGCAGTGTTTTGGTTTTAATTTACGGGTAACTACTATTAGAATGACCCGCTTGCCGACGGTGAGCGGGGAGTTGGGGTGTGAGTCAGACTGATATCGCTTCGACCAGTGCTTCCGGTCCTTCGATGCGCAGGTGGACGCCGTTTTCGGTGAAATCGCGCGCCAACACGGTGATACCCGCGCGGGAGATTTGGGCCTCTATGGCCGAGCTGTCGGCGAAACCGCAGGTCAGTTCGCGGGTGCTGATGCGGTGCCAGGGACGGGGGTTTGCTTCGGCCAGCGCCGCCGCGACTGCGCCGGAATAGGCCCGCGCGAGGCCGCCTGTGCCCAATTTTGTGCCGCCGAAATAGCGCACGACGATGGCCCCGGCATCGACCAATCCCGCCCCGATCAGCACTTTGAGCGAGGGTATCCCTGAAGTTCCGGCGGGTTCGCCGTCGTCGCTGGCGTGATCCTCGACCCCTTGCGCGCCCATCCGGCGCGTGGCGGTGACGTGGTGAGAGGCTTTGCGGTGGCTGACACGCAGGGCGGCGAGTGTGTCATCGAACTGCTCCATCGGGACCAAAACCGCGATAAAGCGCGAGCCTTTGGCCTCGGTTTCGGCGGTGTGCTGATGGTCGATGGTGTAAAACGTCATGCGGGCAGGTTAAGGTGCGAGGTTTAAATCCTCAATGAGATGCGGGATTTTCTTCTTCACCTTGAAGAAGCCCGCCGTGGCGAAGGGCCAGACCGCCGTATCCCATTCCCGTTGGATTTCTGTCAGCGTCATGCCCGCCTCCGCCAGTGCCGGAGCGGCGGTATTCAGCCAATCGCGGACCGGGCCTTGCGGGATGAAGGATGTGACGATCTGGGTGGCCCCCGCCCGGGTGGCCCAATCGGCCAGATCGCGGGGGCGCGGGGCGTTGAGCGCAGTGACTTCGCCCGAAATCGCCGCAATCCGCGTCGCCGCATCGGCGAGTGCCGCGCGGTCGAAGCGGGTGACACTTCCGGAAACGGGCAGGGGCGAGCGTTCGGCGCTGAGTTGCAGGGTTGCCGCGCCGTTGAGAGTGGGAAGATTGAGCGTTTCGGGGTGGCAATCTTCCTCGGTAATCAGCAGCACCGCCGGACGCGCCGGATCGGGGGGCATGAAGGAGCGGGTCGGCCGGGCCGCGCCGGGATCGAAGGCTTCCTCCAGCGGCTCCGCCGTCTCGTTCAAATCGGCGGGGTGAAAGCGTTGGCTGGTGAATTTCGCCACGTTCCAGCCCTGCGCCGCGTAGTGCTTGCCCTTCGTGTGCAGCCCCGCAACCCAGCGCCAGCCCAGTGTGTTCGAGGCGGGATCACCATCGAGCAGGTGGCGCAGGAAGAAATCGGCCCCCGATTGCCACGGCAATTGCAGCGTGAAGATCCAGATCGAGGCGAACCACATGCGGGCGTGATTGTGCAGGTAGCCCGTCCCGACCAGCTCCTCCGCCCATGCGTCGAAGCAGTCAATCCCCGTGCGGCCCTCCTCCGCGGCGGTGACGGCTTTTGAGAGGCGGCGGTCTTGTGTGGTGAGGGCGGCATCGCGGCCACGGACGTAGTCGGCCCAGACGGACGGGCGGCGTTCCAGCCAGCCTTTCCAGTAAGTGCGCCAGAAGATTTCCTGCACGTATTTTTCTGCCTCAGCGGGCGAATGGGCGGACAGCGCCGCGCGCACGGCCTCCTCTTCAGTGATGAGCCGCCGCCGGATATAGGGCGAGAGGACCGAGACATTGCCGCGCTTGTCCGGCCCCAGATCATAGTTGCGCCGGCTGGCGTAATCGTGGCCCATATGCGGGGTGAAGGCGGCGATACGGGCCAGCCCTTCAGTGCGGGTGGCGGGCCATGCGGAGGCGGCGGGCTGGGGCGTGTTGTCTTGCATGACCCGGCAAATAGGGCGTTAGCGGGCGTCATCCAGTGATTTGGCAAGGCGAACCAGTGTGACAAACTCGGCGCGGTAGCCGTAAGGGTCTTCCCCGCGTGCGCCGCTGGCCAGATCAATCACCGCGTCGTAGCCGTAATCGGTCAGTTGCGACTGGCCGCGCAGTATTTGGCCGAAGGCGGCGACGGCTGTGGCGAAGCGTGTGTCGATGGGTGCGCCGGAGAGGCCGGGCAGTTCATCCGTCGATGTTACGGGGCGGGTGTGGAGTTCGCTGACTGCTGTGCCCGGCTTCTTGTGCCGGATTTTCACGAACGCGTATTCGCCTGATGGTGCGGGTGTCGCGATTGCGGGGGCGGCGTAGCGCAGGTCGTCGATCAGCTGCGCGGGGGAGCCTTTGGGGGTGATCTCGTAAATCGCTGTAACCGTGTGGCCGGAGTTGATGTCGCCCGCATCGACCTTGTCATCGTTGAAATCCTCGCGGTTAAGGGCGCGGGTTTCGTAGCCGATCAGGCGGTATTCGCTGATTTGGGCGGGGTTGAACTCGACTTGGATTTTCACATCGCTTGCAATCGGGATCAGCGCGCTGCCGGACTCGTCCGCCAGCACTTTGCGGGCCTCGGACAGGGTGTCGATATAGGCGGCGACGCCGTTGCCGTTTTGGGCGAGGGCTTGCATGAGGGCGTCGTTATAATTGCCGCGCCCGAAGCCCAGCACCGAGAGGAACACGCCGGACTGACGCTGTCTTTCAACGAAATCTTTCATCGCGTCGGGGGAGGAGAAGCCGACGTTGAAGTCGCCATCGGTGGCGAGGAGGACGCGGTTTATGGCGTTGGGGTCGTAGCTTTCGCGGGCTTTGTTATAGGCCAGTTGCAGGCCCGCCGCGCCCGCCGTGGAGCCGCCGGCGCTGAGGCGGTCAAGTGCCTCCGAGATTGTTGCGCGTTGGCTGGCGGGGGTGGGTTCGAGTACGGTCCCCGCACTGCCCGCATAGGTGACGATGGCGACGGTGTCGTCCGCGTCCAGCGTATCGAGCATGAGTTTGAAGCTGGAAACCAGCAGCGGCAGCTTGTTCTGCGCGCGCATGGAGCCGGAGGTGTCGATCAGGAAAACGAGGTTCGAGTTCGGGCGCGCTGTCGCGGGCGGGGTGTAGCCCTTGATCCCGATATGCATCAGCTTGGTCGCCGCGTTCCACGGTGTGGAGGTGACGGTGACGGTGGTGCGGAAGGGTTCGGCGGCGTTGGCCGGGGCGGGGTAGTCATAGGGAAAATAGTTGATGAGTTCCTCGACCCGCACGGCGTCTTTCACGGGCAGTTGGCCGCGATTCAGCGAGGAGCGCATGAGGGAATAAGAGGCCGTGTCCACGTCAATCGAGAAGGTCGAGACGGGATCGGTTTGCACCGATTTGACGGGGTTTGTGTCGAAATCCTCGAACTGTTCGCGGTTTTGAACGACAGGAGGAGGAGGTGGGATGTAGGCCGCGATTTTGGATTGTGGAGCAACATATCCGACGACAGGTGAAGGGGCAGGTGCAACGTAAACCGGAACTGGAGCGGGAGGTGCTGGCGGCGGTGGCGCTGCAATATCCGATTTGGCGATTGTTTGCGCCCCGCGTTCGCCCGTTGTGGGTGTGCAGCCCGTCAGCAGCAGGAAGGCAGAGAGTGCGGTGGTGAAATATAGAGTTGATGAAATGCGCATGGCGGGCCTCTTGAAATAATGTGTGGTATACGCCGGAATATCCGGCGTATACCAATTACGCGAAAACGGAAAGCGCGTCCTCAAAGCTTTGGGTGTCATTTAGCACTGAGCCGGAGCAGACCCCTGGAACGCCGTCATCTAACTGATAAATAAAGACTTGGATTTATTTTTCATTAAGCGAAAGGAGTTATACAACATCGTCTAATTACAAAGGTTTCGACGATGTCAGTTTTCGTTGCTTCTCTCCTAAAATCTACGTTTTCTTCGGTTTGTCAGGGCTTTTCCACTGCCAAACGTAACATCGAAAGCAGGATAATAATGCATCCGTGTAGGGATAAGGCCGAGAAGACGTATCGAACCGGGGCTTTGATACGTGCCACACTGATCGCTTTTCTTACATCAGTGGTTCCTGGCGGACAAGCTTCGGCGCAAACAACGCCTCGCGTCTCTGACGGTGTTATCAATTATTCGAACAGCAGTGGAACGGGCCGGCATCATGGTAGCGTTGGACTGTTGGATTGGGCGAGCTCTGCAATCGGCAGCACAAATGAACTGTACGATGGTGATGTTGTAAATTTCGATCTGCCCGGATGCCGAACTGGAACACTGACTGCCACATTCAGCAATGTTGTTGTCCGTCAGAGTAATTTCGACGTGCGGGATATGAATACATGGGTCGGCGCACCAGCGCACCTGAACTATAATGGTCCAGATTTAGGCGAAGCCTTCCACACGCAAAATCGAGATATGTCGTTTACGATAGACTGGTCGATGACCGTCAATGGTGTAAACCGCGACCCTGATATTTTCTTCTTTGATGCCGAAGCCAGCAAGATAGGAGATGTGGAAAACACGACAGCCGTTACAAATGGCGGTCCGTGGGAAGTGATCGAAAACCTTGAGGGTGATGGTTACACCGTTAGTGGAATCGGCACGCAGACAGTCCTTTTGGATGGCACGTTCGAACCAACCCATATCCCATTACTTTTGTCCCAAGGAACAACTCAGACTTCGATATCTATTGTGCGCCCCGACCAAGGGTCGGCTGTTGCATTTGGCTTGCTGCTACCGTGTGATTATGGCGATGCGCCAGGATACGGCGACCCCGTACACGCGTATTGGGAGCAGGCTAACCCATCAGGACTTGGGGTGATTCCAGAAGTGGGAGGGCTTTATCTGGGGTCGGCAATCGACTCGGAAACGGCGACTCAGGCGCAGCCTAATGCGGATGGAGATGATGCTGATATTCTAGGTGGCGACGAAGATGGCGTCACGCTGCCGCTTATGGGCGTGGGTCAGACTTCCGTAACGTTTCCAGTGAGCGTAAGCGGCGCAGGTGGATATCTGCAAGCTTGGATTGACTGGGATGGTGATGGTAACTTCACCGGCGC
>CALFAK010000177.1 GCA_937948985.1 uncultured Neomegalonema sp.
CTGCACCTGACCGAGGGACAGACCAGTGATTATCGCGGGGCAGACAGTCTCATCGACGGTCTGCCAAAGACCGGAACGCTCATCGCAGATCGCGGCTATGACAGCGATGCCCTTCGCGAGGCACTGAAAAACCGCGATATCGTCCCCTGCATTCCCGGGCGCAAAAACCGCAAGACAACCATCGTATATGACACCGCAATCTACAAACAGCGCAACGGCATCGAACGCATGTTCGGCAGGCTAAAGGACTGGAGGCGCGTCGCAACCAGATACGACCGATGCGCCCACACTTTCAAAAGCGCCATCGCTCTCGCTGCTACAATCATATTCTGGCTATGAGTCCTGAACCTAAATCACCGTCCCCCGAAGCTCTCATCGAAAAACCGCAGCCAGTTTTCGCCCATAATCCCGGCGGTTTCGCTGTCCGAGAAGCCCACGGCCCTCAAGCCCGCTTCGATGTTGCCGAAATCGCGGTTATCGGCAAACCATGATGGCATCGGCGGGAATCCGGCATCGCTGGCCGAGCCTTCGCCGTAATCGATCTTTTTGGTCCACCGCCCCACGCGCATCCACTCGACCACGCTGTCCGGTTGATCCTGACACAAATCAGACCCGATCCCCAACCGTTCCGCACCCATCAGTTCAGCGGTTGTGGCGATCATCCCGCAAAAGCTGTCTAACGTGCAGTCCGATTTGCCTTTCAGGTGGTGCGGATACATTGAAAAGCCCAGCATCCCGCCGCTCTCGCCCAGCGCCCGCAGCACATCATCCGACTTGTTGCGCAACGCGGGTTGCCAAGACGCTGCATTCGCATGGGTAATCGCGATGGGCCGCGCGGAATGCTCAATCGCCTCCAGTGTCGAGCGTTCGCCCGAATGACTCATATCCACCACGAGGCCGACGCGGTTCATCTCCGCCACCACTTCGCGGCCCATACGGGTCAGGCCCGTATCATCGGTCTCATAACAGCCCGTCGCCAGCAGCGATTGGTTGTTATAGGTCAACTGCATAAACCGCCCGCCCAGCGTGTGGACGATCTCAACCAGCCCGATGTCATCCTCAATCGGGGATGGGTTCTGGAAGCCGAAGAAAATCGCCGTCCGGTTCGTCTCCCGCGCGCGGCGCACATCATCCCCGGAACGACCCATCATGATCAGATCGTCATGTAACTCGAACCAGCGGTTCCATTGCTCGATATTCAACACCGTCTCGCGGAAGTTCTCGTGATAAGCGATGGTCACATGCACCGCATCGACCGCGCCCTCGCGCATTTGCCGGAAAATCTCCGGCGACCAGTTGGCGTATTGTAGACCGTCAATGCGGTAAGGGCGGCTCATGGTGATCTCCTTGTAAGCGTCACACAGGGCTAACGCGAGCCGATAGCCTGACAAAGCGGAATTTCTTCAAATGGCTGCACAGGAACAGTTTTTCCGATACAAGGGTTTACATCGGCGGCGTCCTGACGAAAATTACGTCGCGTAAATGATAAAGCCGCGATCAGTTTTGCGGTCAAAAAACGGGAGAAAAGAATGAGCCTTCTTGAGATCAACCGCCGCGAGGCTATGCAATATGGTGGTGCTGCGGCGCTTGCCATGTCCGCTGGAGGCGCGTTTGCCGCTCCAAAATCGGGCGGCACCTTGCGCGTTGGTAAGGCCCACGGTCAGACGACCGATTCGTACGATCCGGCAAACCACGAGAACGGTTTCATGCTGGCCTTCACGCATACGCTTCACAACTATTTGACCGAAGTGGCTCCTGATGGCTCGCTGGTCGGTGAATTGGCTGAAAGCTGGGAAGCATCGCCGGATGCGAAGGAATGGACCTTTAAAATCCGCAGTGCCGAGTTCCACAATGGTGACAAGGTCACGGCGGCAGATGTGATTGCCTCGATCAACCACCACCGTGGTGAAGACTCCAAATCGGCGGCAAAAGTGCTGGTTGAGCCGATTGAAGACCTGACAGCGAAAGGCGACGACGCTGTTGTCTTCACGTTGAGCGCGGGCAATGCCGACTTCCCGTTCATCCTCAGCGATTATCACCTGCCAATCGGCCCGGCAGCAGACGGTAAAGTCGACTGGTCCAACGGTATCGGTGCCGGTGCATATAAGCTCGACAGCTTTGAGCCGGGCGTTCGGGCCAAATTCACCCGCAACGACAATTACTGGAAAAAAGGCCGTGGCCACTTTGAAGCGGTTGAGCTGCTTGCCATCGTCGATCCGGTTGCCCGCACCAATGCGCTCGTCACGGGTGAGGTCGATGTTATCGACCGTGTTGAACTGAAAACCGTCAACCTGCTCAAGCGCAAGCGTGGCCTCAAGGTTCTGACCACCGAAGGGACGCAGCACTATACTTTTGTCATGGACACCCGCGCTGCGCCGTTCAACGATGTGAATGTGCGCCTCGCCCTCAAGCACGCGATTGATCGTGATGTGATGGTTGAGAAAATCCTTCAGGGCTATGGCTCCGTCGGTAATGATCACCCGATCGGACGCGGTCAGCCGTTCTTCGCAACGGATCTGGAGCAACGCAGCTTTGATCCGGATAAATCCAAGTTCCACCTGAAAAAGGCGGGCATGGAAGGTCTGAAAATCTCGCTGAAATCTGCTGACGCGGCGTTTGCCGGTGCGGTTGATGCGGCGGTTCTGTTCTCTGAAAGCGCTAAAGAAGCGGGCATCGATCTTAAAGTCGAGCGTGTGCCGAATGATGGTTACTGGTCAAACGTCTGGATGGCCGAGCCATTCTGTGCGTGTTACTGGGGTGGCCGTCCGACGTGCGACTGGATGTTCTCCACCGCTTACAAGAGCGGCGTGAATTGGAATGACGCATACTGGGCCAATGACCGCTTCGACACGCTTCTTCTCGAAGCGCGTTCCGAGCTGGATGAAGCCAAGCGCGAAGAAATGTACGCGGAAATGCAAGGCCTCGTTCGTGACGATGGAGGCACCATTGTTCCGATGTTCGCGCAATACGTCTTCGCGATTTCGGAAAAAGTCGGCCACGAGGAAAGCATGGCTTCCAACTGGGCGATGGACGGCGAGCGCTTTGCTGAGCGCTGGTGGTTCGCGTAAAGCCATGACCTTCGGACTTGTTCTGTAGGTCCGGTTTCAGCGGAGATGCTGTTCCGGATTATCGGGACGAGAGCGATAATGGCGGCGGAAGTCACCGTTACCGATAACCGGATCAGCCCTCCCTGCGCACGCGGGGAGGGCTTTTTCATGCCGGGTTATGCGAAGCTGTTAACGCCGCCGTCTGCGCCGCGATGGGCGTATGACGCTGATGTCTATCCGGCCCGCAGACAAGAAACCCGGAATGAACGTCGCGCGTTTGACGCCGCCGCAAATCGAACACTGGTAATCGGCACTTGCTTTGTTGAAAATCGACGCGGGCCTGACCGAGACCAACATCATGCGTGTGGGGCGTGATGCGCAGCCGCACATCATCTCCAAATTCCGTTCAGGACTATTACTATGGCGGCTCATGATAGTATCCTCCCAGTATAAAGCCGTCAGAAATGGTCGCTGACACAATAAAGTGACAATCGAAACCTCGATTTAATCAGTCACAACATGACGCAATGCTTTTCACGATGCGAAGAAATGCAAAAAGCTGTGTTAAGGGTTGATTGAATCAGCAGAAAATACGCTGATGAACTAGAGGGTAAGCCCACAACCTGAAAACACGTGCGGACTTGGGGTTCTTCCAATGCAAATCAGGCAGATAGTGTTAGATTTGCTGTGGACGGGCGAACAGAATGTTCGCCGTTAGCGACAATTTCCAAAAATGGATTTAATTGCCGGATTGTGCCATGCGAGGGCGGTATAAAATATCATTTAATTCAACCTCCCTGCTTGATGTTGATGATTCATGATCACCGTACAATCTTCGATAACCGATCTTTTCTTCACTGACAACTTTTAATACATGTATTATCCGAAAATAATCTTTGTTCCCCTTTTTTACTCATACAACAAGTGACAAATTCATGCCATTCGATCCGCAAATCCGTGCCTTTATTGAAAAGATAAACGCCTACGCCGGGACTTCAGAATCGGGTATTGAGGCGATTCGGTCCGCATATAATTACAGCCGTGCCAAGCTGTCACCATCACGTCCCGCGGGCCTCAGCATAACTGAGCTAACGCTCGCCGGGTGCCCATCGCGTCGTTATCAACCCGACGCGCCGCAGGGGCAGGCGCTGTTCTTTCACGGTGGCGGCTATAATCTGGGTAATCTCGATAGCCATGATACCATCTGCGCCGAGCTGGCCGTGCGCGCCGGATGTACCCTGACCGCCCTTGAGTACCGCCTCGCGCCGGAGCATTTGTTCCCTGCGGCCCATGATGACGCACTGAATGCGGCAAAGGCGCTGTCCGTGGATGGGCCTATCGTGCTGATTGGCGATTCTGCCGGGGCCAACCTTGCCGCCGCCACCGCCATTACCCTGCGCGAGACCGACCGCATCAAAGGCCAAGTGCTGATCTACCCTGAACTTGGCGGCCAAGCCCTTGCCCTGCCGTCCTATGCTGAGAAAGCCGAGGCAGAGCTTCTCACCGCATCTGAAGTGATGCTGCTTCGGGCCGAAGCCGGATTGTCCGACACAGACCCCCGCGCAACGCCGTTGCTGGCCGATGATCTTGCGGGGGTGGCCACGTGCGTTGCCTTCGCTGCCGCTGAAGATCCGCTGCGCGATGATGCGACAGCTTTTGCCGAAAAGCTGCGCGCCGTCGGCGTCTCAGCTTCCGCCATCATTGAACCGGGATTGCCGCACGGATACCTGGTCGCACGGCACAGCTCAGATCGCGCCCGCGAAGCCTTTACAGCAATCGTGGGTGCACTCGCCGGATTTACGCGATCCTGACACCGGTATAACGCTGTTTGACATTCACGGCAGTGTTTCGCACCGTCGGGCCTTAGCTTTTGCGAGGCATCCCATGACCAATCCCATCCGGTTCGTTGAAAATCTCTGGATACCGCTACCCGACGGGCGGCGGTTGGCGGCGGCGGCTTGGTTGCCGGGGGCCAAACCGCAAGGCCCGGCGCCGACGATCCTCGAGTATCTGCCCTACCGCAAGCGCGACGGGACGGCCCCGCGTGATGCGACCACGCATCCCGTATTCGCGCGCGAGGGCTATGCCTGCATCCGCGTCGATATTGCCGGAACGGGGGATTCCGATGGCGTGTTTGACGACGAATATTCAGAGCAGGAACTCAGCGACGGTGAGGCGGTCCTGGCATGGATCGCCGCGCAAGACTGGTGCGATGGCAACATTGGTATGATCGGGATCAGCTGGGGCGGCTTTAACGGCTTGCAACTGGCCTTCCGCCGTCCGCCCGCGCTGAAATCCATCGTCACGGTGTGCTCAACGGTGGATCGCTATGCGGATGATATTCATTACATGGGCGGCGCGCTGCTGACGGATAATTTCAACTGGTCCGGCCAGATGCACGCCTACCAGACCCGTCCGCCGGACCCGGCTTTGCGCGATGACTGGCGTGAGCGGTGGCTGGAGCGGATTGAGACGCTGCCGTTTTGCGCCGCCGACTGGCTGCGCCATTCCACGCGCGATGCGTTCTGGAAGCATGGTTCGGTCTGCGAGGATTGGAGCGCGATAGAGGCGGCGACGCTGGCTATTGGCGGTTGGACCGATGCTTATATCAACGCACCCGCTGCGCTGACCGCCAATCTCAACGCGCCTGTCAAAGCCCTGATGGGGCCGTGGGAGCACAAATACCCCCACATCGCGCGCACCAATCCGGCGGATTTTCATGGCGAGGTGCTGCGCTGGTTTGACCGCTGGTTGAAGGGCATCGATAATGGCGCGGAGGCATTGCCTGATTACCGGGCCTATATGCTCGATTACGACCCGCCCTCGGCCAATTACCGCAATCGTCCGGGGCGTTGGGTCGCAGAGGCGGATTGGCCTTCGCCCAACGTCAAACCGCTGACGCTGCATATGAATGACGGTCTGCTGTCGGAGCGCGCGGGCAGTGGCACCCGCACGATTGCCTCGCCGCAGACTGTCGGTGCGGCGTCAGCTTATTTCTGTGTCGGGATGCGGATCGAGAATGAGCTGGCCACGGATCAGGCAATTGATGATGCTCATTCCGCGTGTTTTGACACCGTGCCGTTGCCCGAGGATATGGAGTTGCTGGGACGGGCGGAGGCGGTGTTGTCGTTCTCTGTCGATAAGCCCGTGGCGCAAGTTTGCCTGCGCCTGTGCGATGTCGCGCCTGACGGTAAGTCTGTGCGGATCAGCTATCGCCCGTTCAACCTGACCCACCATGCCGGGCACGAGACACCCGTGCCGTTGGAGCCGGGTAAGCGCTACACCGCCAGCATCGCGCTGAACGAGTGCGGGTATCGGGTGGCGGCGGGGCACAGGCTGCGCTTTGCGATCTCGACCGGATATTGGCCCGTAATCTGGCCTTCGCCGGAGGCCGCGACCGTGACGTTGCATGAGGATTGTACCCTGACCTTGCCCGTTCGCGTGGTCGCTGCGGAGATCGACGCGCAGTCGCCCGCTCCGCCGCGTGATTATCCAACGCGCGACGCGAAAATCCTGCGCAAATCCGACAGCCACACAGATCGGCGTGTTGAGCCGGACGGGACGCTGGTGCTGGAAACGTTTGATGATTTCGGCAAAGCGGAAGACCTGACTCACGGTATGATTGACGGCTCAACCGTCAGCCAGCGCTTCGCGATCCACCCCGATGATCCGCTCAGCGCGGATCACTGGTCACAATGGGAATTCACCTTCGAGCGGCCAGGTTGGTCAACGCGCATCGTCACCGAAAACCGCATGACCGCCACCGCCACCCACTTCACCCTGTGGCGTAAGACAACTGCGTATGAGGGTGAGCGGGTCGTTGCGGAGCGCGAATTAAGCGAAGAAATGCCACGCGGGCTGCACTGACAAGCTCATTTTCTTGTGCGGGGCAGAATGGATTTGATTGGCATGAACATTCCTAGCCCGCGATCATCCCCTCCAGTGTGCTTAGCCTGTCCGCTTCGTGGGCGGGCTTGTCCCAGCGGATGCGTTTGATGCGGGGAAAGCGCATGGCGATGCCTGATTTGTGGCGGGCGGAACGCTGCACGGCGTCAAAGCTGATCTCCAGCACTAGCGCGAATTCGACGGCGCGGACGGGGCCGTAGCGGTCTGTGGTGTGGTCACGGACCCATTTGTCGAGGCGCTTGAGTTCGGCATCGGTGAAGCCGGAATAGGCTTTGCCGACAGGGGTAAGCTCCCGCCCTTCCGGCCCGTCGCGCCATGCGCCGAAGGTGTAGTCGGAATAGAAGCTGGAGCGCCGCCCGTGGCCGCGCTGGGCGTACATCATCACGCAATCGGCGCTGAGGGGATCGCGCTTCCACTTCCACCAAGGCCCGGTGGGACGCCCGCCGACATAGGCAGAATCGCGGCGTTTGAGCATCAGCCCTTCCTGCTCGGCCTCGCGGGCGGTGGCGCGGATGGCGGCGAGTTCGGGCCAGTCGGTGAAGGGGATCAGGGGCGAGACATCGACACCGCCGAGGACGGGTTGGTCCGCGAACCATGCTTCCAACCGCGCGCGGCGGTCGGTGAATTGCAGGGGGCGGATGTCGGTTTCGCCGTCATGCAGCAGGTCGTAAAGGCGGATATGGGCGGGGGAATCGCGCAGGGTTTTGGCCCCCGGTGACTTGCGGCCCAGCCGCTTTTGCAGGTCGGCGAACGGCGCAACCGCGCCATCGCGCACAACCAACAACTCGCCGTCGGCGGCTCCTTCAAAGGCCATATTGGCGATGACATCGGGGAAGCTGCCACCGATTTCCTCGCCCATGCGGGTGTAGAGGCGGCGTTCGCCGTTCATGCTGACGGCTTGGATGCGGATGCCGTCCCACTTCCATTCGGCGGCGTAGTCGGCGGGTTTGAGGCGCTCGGCCATGCGGGTGGCGGTCCAGTCGCCGGACCCGTCCGTTTCGTGCAGCCCGCCCTTGCGCTCGTCGGCGGAGTAAAGGCCGTTGTCGAGCGGGTGCGCCAGCATCATCGGCCTGAAGGCCAGCGTGAGGTCAATTTGCGGGGCGGCGCGGGAGCCGTCAAGCCACTGCATCAGGCTGGTATAGGGCGGCTCCAGCCCGTGCCACATCTCTTCGATCCGGTCGAGTGTGCCCTCTTCTTCGCTCATCGCTGCCAGCGCGGTTTTGGCAAGACGCTCGGACACACCGACCCGCAACCCGCCCGTGGCCAGCTTGAGCAGTGCCAGCCTTTCGGAGGGGTTGAGACGGTCAAGCCATGCGGCGATATGGTCAGCCGCTTGGGCACGGGTGCAGGATTTGAGTGTCTCGACCACTTCGGACAGGTGCAGGGGCGTGGTGTTTTGCGCAATGCCGGGTGGCGTCTGCGGCGCGGGCCAGATCAGCGCCACCGTCTCGGCCAGATCACCCACATAATCGTAGGACATGCGGAACAGGACCGGGTCCACACGCTCCTCGGCCATCTTGCGCAGAGTCGAGCCGGTGGCATTACGCAGTTCCAGTGATCCCGCGATGCAGGCCAGTGCCCACCCCCTGTCCGGGTCGGGTTGTTGCCGGAAATAACCCGTCAGCAATGTCAGCTTCGCGTTACGCGAGGGCGTCATCACGAGAGATTCCAACAGGCGCGCGAAGGCTTTCATCGGAACTGCACTCTCTGATTGCAATAATCGTTAATTTCACTACGCTGCAAGACAGTTTTCAGAATGAATTTAATTCGTGGAGGAGAAATTCAATGCCAAATTTTGATCGCTCACCTGATGCCAACGATGGCTATTTCAAAAACCTGACGCTAAACGCAAGTCACCGATACGATCGCGCCGTTGAGGCGCTTGCCGGATCTGATCAAACTCAAATCGCACATCTTGATAGTGGGGTTGCACCCCACCCCGCATTAAATTGGCATGATTGGAATGACCCGGCGCCAAATAATATTCTGCTCCATACAGGCCGGAATTTCTTTGATCCGGGCGGTGAGTTTGGTGCCTTGCCCGTGTCACCTCTGACGCGCAGTCCGTCGATGTTATCAGGTTTTCTGGAATATCCTGCGCATGGTGTGAAAACACTTTCGGTAATCCTTTCTGACCGCCCCGGTAGCTTGGTTGGTATCGCTAGAGGAGTAACGGTTGTACCTTATCGTATCGCGAACGGCCCGCTTTTCAGGGATAGCGGCTTAAACAGCAGACGGGATGCGGCGCACTTTAATGAACAACAATCCGTTCATGCGCTTGCAAAAGCAATCTCCCACGCAACTTTATTGCCGAATGTAAAAGTAATGAGCATCAGTATGGGAAATCCGGGTTGGCTGGGTATTCTTGAAGAAGCCAGGAGAGCCGTAGGCGGGCGCGCCGGATTCGGACAAGTGGTCGCAAAAAGTGTGGATGCGGCATACGAAGCGGGGAAAATAATCGTCTGTGCAGCCGGACAAGTTAATGACAGTGTTGTTTATCCTGCCGCTTACGCAAGAACGATCACAGCAGGTGGCTTCAATCGAACGGGACAAACCTATGATCACTATCCGGTATGGGGTTACTCCAACAGCAATGAAGTTGACGTTTGGGCGCAGGCTGAGCGGATCAACCGTGGTAGTTATCGTTTAAACGGACGTGCTTCTGAGCCGATTCACGCGAATGAAGCATCTGGTTCGGAGCGCTTTGCGTCTGGCACGTCATATGCCGCGCCGCAGGTAGCATCTGCCGCCGCGCTTTGGGTTCATAAATATGCATCCGATCTTGAAGCGATGTTTGGAAATGAACAGTGGAAAATCGTCGAGGCTTTTCGGACAGCTTTGCGTGAGGGGGCGGAGACCGTAACTCTTCGCAGGAGAAGTAAATCCGATCTTCGTGCACGCAAACTCGACATTGACGGGTTGCTCAAAATCGAGCCATCGGCTGTGTCGCAGTCCCAGAAGAAAGTTGCGTCAACTGAGCGTGGCTTTTGGTAAGTTTCTTCGCCATAAGGGCATATGCTGTCTTATCAACACGGATACCATGCGGGTGGTCCCGCCGACATCCACAAGCATTTTGCGCTGGCGGGGGTTTTGTCGCTGCTGACCCGCAAACCGCGACCCATAACGTATATGGAAAGTCACGCGGGTCGAGGGGTGTATAACCTTGGCGGTGAGCAGGCCCGGAAAACTGGGGAATGGAAGGCGGGAATCGGCAAGGCGGAGCGCCGGGATCATCCGTTCTGGACCGCGATTGACGCCACCCGCGCCCGCTATGGCGCGACCGCTTATCCCGGCTCTCCGGCTGTGGCGCGGGCGTTATTGCGGCCGCAGGACCGTATGGTTCTGATGGAACTGCACCCGACCGAAAACGCTGAATTGCGAGAGGCTATGGCGGGGGAGGTGGTCGAGATTCACAAGCGCGATGGCTGTGAGGGGTTGCTTGCGCTGTCACCCCCCGACCCGAGACGCGGTTTGGTGTTGATCGATCCCAGCTATGAACGCAAGGACGATTATGATGAGATTGGTGACTTCGCGGTAAAGCTGGCGCAAAAATGGCCGCAAGCGGCGATTATGATCTGGTATCCGATCCTGAAGGCCGCACGGCATGAGCGTTTGGCGCGGGCGCTGTCCTCCGCTTCACCGCTGCGTCATGAGGTCCGATTCCCACCACATGGGGGGCGTGAAGGCGGTATGACCGGGTCCGGCCTACTGATACTGAACGCGCCGTTCGGCAGTGAAAAGGTAATGGCGTGACAGGAAAGGTGACCTGCACGTATCGCCCCGCTAAACCTGCTGACGCCGCGTATGCGCCGGAATTTTCCGCGATTGGGGCGCGGAAACACCTTGGATGGTCACGATCTATGATCTTGAGCCACTGACCCGTTTTTGGGCTGGAGAGTTCACAACCGACCCGGCTTGGGTAGTGGAAACGGGCGGGAGTATCGTCGGTTTCTGCGCCCGGCATGATGACAATATCAGCGTCCTGTACATCGCCCCTGCCGCGCGGAATGCCGGATTCGGAAAAGGCGCTGCTGGATTTGGCAAAGGCAGATCGCGATTGGATTACTGTCTGGGCATACGAAAAGAATGAACACGCACGGCGTTTCTATCGCCGCGAGGGTCTGGTCGAAATCTGCCGGGAAATGGAAGTTTTCGACGATGGCTCACGCCTGATGGACGTGGAGCATCGTTGGACCAGGCCAGTTCATTCACTCTCTGAGAAATGAAAAAAAACAAAAATATTCATTTTTCAGTTGTCAGCGGAGAAAAATTGTCTACCGTCTGAGTCAAATCAAAGGCGGGGGCCGCAATGACTCACGAAAATACACACGCATCAACGACGGTCGGATTGGCGGGGTGGATTGTCAAAACCCGCTGGCTGTGGATCGTGTTGGGCCTCGCACTGACAATGGCCGTCGGGTATGGCGGCCAGTTTATCCACTTTAACCCCGACGCGCGGGTGTTCTTCGCCGAGGAAAATCCGGATCGCGTGGCGCTGGACCGGTTCGAGGCTGAGTTTGCGAAAGATGATAACCTCATCGTTGTAATCACCCCGCGCGAGGGGAAGGTTTTCGAGCCTGATGTTTTGCAAGCGATTGGTGAACTGACCGAGAAAGCATGGCTGCTGCCCTATGTGCGCAGCGTCAATTCGCTGACGAATTTCCAACACACCTATGCCATCGATGACGATATGATCGTCCGCGATCTGGCCCCTGATCCCGCCGCGATCACAGTTGAGGAAGCCAAGGCCGCCGAGGAAATCGCGCTCTCACGGCCCGAACTGGTGCATACGCTGATCGACCCGACGGGCAAATACAGCGCGACGCAAGTGATGTTCCGCTTGCCGGGCGTCGATCCGGCGAACGAAGTGCCCGACATCGTTGCCGAAACCCAAGCGCTTGCCGCTGATCTGCGGGCCGCGAATCCGGGTTTGGAGGTACGCCTGACCGGATCGGTCATGATCAACAACCAATTCGCGCTGTCGGGTCAAGAAGACGGCAAAACACTGACACCGTTGATGTTTTTGGCGATTCTGCTGATTGTTTTTCTGGCGTTCCGTTCGTTCTTTGGCGTGCTGATGACGGTTGCGGTGATTGCGATGTCTGCGATTATCGGCATGGGTGCGCTGGGCTGGTCCGGTGTGGCGCTCAACTCTGTGACTGTACTGGCACCGCTGATCATCATGACGCTGGCCGTCGCGAGTGTGGTGCACATGCTGGCGAGTGTGCGGCAAACGATGGTTGAAACACCGGACCGTAAGGAATGGGCGCGGGTGGCACTGGCTGAACATGGCGGCGAGATTGCCGTGGCCTGCCTGACGACTGCCATCGGGTTTCTCGCCCTGAATTTCTCGATTTCGCCACCCTTCCGAGAGTTAGGCAATGTTGTTGCTATTGGCATATTGGGTGCGCTTTTCTTAACGCTCACTTTCCTGCCCGCACTGATTTCCCTGTTGCCGATGAAGCGCCACACGACGCCTGCGACGACGGATAAATTCATGCGCCCCATCGCGGAATTCGTCATCAGTTGGCGCAAGACGCTGTTGTGGGTGATGAGTTTCTTTGTCATTGCGATGGCGTCGGGTATCCCGAAGCTGGCGCTGGAAGACGATTTCATCCGGTATTTCGATGAGCGGTACGAGTTCCGGCGCGATTCCGATTATTTCGAGAAAAACCTCGGCGGGATGAATATCCTCGAATACGCGCTGCCTGCGGGGCGGTCGGACGGGATCAATGACCCTGAATATCTCACATCCGTGAAAGACTTCACGGAGTGGCTGCGCGCGCAGCCTGAGGTGACGCATGTGCGATCAATGACGGATACGATCCAGCGGCTGAACATGAACATGCACGGCGATGATCCGGCTTACATGCGGTTGCCGGATGACGAGCAATCGGCGGCGCAGTTCCTGTTTCTCTATGAGCTGTCGTTGGGTTACGGCATGGACCTGACCGATCAGATCAATGTGGACCGCTCGGCCCTGCGCATATCGGCCTCGATGGCGGAGGCGACGACCAAGCAAATGCTGGCGCTGGATGCCAAGGCACAGGATTGGCTGGCGGCGAATGCGCCCGCGATTGCGATTGCGCCGACGGGGATGAGCCAGGTTTTCAACCTGATCGCCTACCGCGATGTGCGGGCGATGCTGACGGGCACAGTGCTGGCGCTGGTGGCGATTTCCTTCCTGATGCTTCTGATCCTGCGCGATGTGAAGCTGGGGCTGCTGAGCCTGATCCCGAACCTGATCCCCGCCGCGATGGCATTCGGGATTTGGGGCTACACGGTGGGCGCGGTCACGCTGGCGATTGCGGTGGTGATCGCGATGACGCTGGGGATTGTGGTCGATGACACGGTCCATTTCCTGTCTAAATACAAGGAAGGGAAGACGCAGGGCAAATCGCCTGAAGATGCCGTGCGTCACGCCTTCGATAAGGTGGGTATGGCCCTGTTCGTGACCACTTTCGGCCTCGTTGCGGGGTTCGTGATCCTGTCCACATCGGGCTTCGCGGTGAATGGCGATATGGCCAAACTGACCGCTTTGACGATTTCTCTGGCGCTGTTTGCGGATTTCCTTCTGCTGCCCGCGCTGCTGATAACTCTTGATAAAAGGAAACAGACGATGAGCATGGGTAAAGTTGCGACGGGTGCGGCGACGCTGGCACTGGCAATCGGTCTGGGTGGCGCGATGCTGCCATTATCGGCACAGGCGCAATCCGCTGAGGAAAAGGGTCTGGCCATTGCGTTAGAGGCGGAGCGCCGCGATCTGGGTTGGGGGGATTTCACGTCCGATGGCGAGATGATCCTGCGCGATTCGCGCGGGACGGAAAACCGTCGTGTCTGGCGCGGGATGAACCTTGAGCGGGATTCGGCCAATGGCGATGGCGACTGGTCGATCATCGTGTTCTCTGCCCCGCGTGATATTGACGGCACGGCGACGATGACGCACTCGAAGATCGAACCCGCCGATGATGACCAATGGCTCTACCTGCCTGCGATCAAGCGTGTGAAGCGGATCTCTTCGTCGAACCGCACAGGCAAGTTCGTGGGGTCGGAGTTCTCTTTCGAGGATCTCGGCTCTCAGGAAGTGGCGGATAACAGCTATAAGTGGCTGCGCGATGAAACCTGTCCGGGTCAGCCGTCGCTGACTTGCCACGTGGTTGAAAGCTATCCGAAAAACGCGCGTTCCGGCTATTCCAAACGCATCGGCTGGACGGATACACAGGAATTCCGCCAGCAAAAAGTGGATTTTTACAACCGTCGAGGTGATCTGGAAAAGACGCTGGTGGCGAGCGGGTATCAGCAATACCTGGGTAAATACTGGCGTCCCGCGCTGTTGCGGATGGAAAATAAGCAGACGGGTAAATCGACAGATCTGTCGTTCACCAACTATCAGTTTGGCACAGGTCTGAGCGATGGCGACTTCAACGCCCAGCGCCTGCCCCGTTTGTCGCGGTGAACGGGATGAGAAAAGCCCTCACCGCTGCCCTGTGTGCGATGACCTTTCCCGCCCTTGCGGGGGAGGAGATACTCGGCGCTGATTTCGCTGAACTACGTGGCGAAGGGTCCGTTGAGTTGACGCTGTTCCCGGAAGACCCGCTGTTTGCGGGGCAGGAGGACCAACAGGTTTCCTTTGCGATCAAGCCTATGGGCACGCTGGAATGGAACGAAGTCGGGGCACTGGGCGGTGCCGATGTTATCGGCACAATCACACCGTTTCTGCGCATCGACACGCAGGATCGGGAACGCACGCATTTCGACTTCCGCGAGGCGAAACTCGACCTGCGCTTCGGTAAAACCGATGTCACAATCGGCGCGGATACCGTGTTTTGGGGCAAGACAGAGTCCGATCAGATCGTCGATATCGTCAATCAGACCGACGGTGTCGAGGGTACGGATGGCGAGGATAAGCTGGGTCAGCCTATGGTGGCCGTGCGCCGCTTGGTCGATTGGGGTGATTTCAGCGGCCAGATCAGCGGATTCTACTTCCCCTATTTCCGCGAACGCACATTCCTGGGCACCGAAAGCCGCTTGCGCAGCGGGATTGTCGTCGATGGCGATGATGCGCGCTATGAGACGGGCGCCGAAGAATGGACACCAAGTTTCGCGGCGCGCCTTGCCGGATTCTACGGTGATATCGACGCTGGCGTGCACGTATTTCACGGCCTCAGCCGCGATCCCGCGTTTCGTCTGACCCCCGGCTTCACGTTGCGCCCTGTCTATGGCGAGATCACGCAGGTCGGACTTGATGGCCAGTATACCAGCAACGCGACGTTGTGGAAACTGGAGGCGATCGGGCGCTTTGACCAACGTGATGCCGCCTTCGAGAAAAACGACTATGTCGCGGCCATCGCTGGGGTCGAGCACACGCTTTACGGCATCGCGGGGACCAATGCAGATCTCGGCCTGATCGCTGAATACGCCTACGACAGCCGCGATGAGACCGCGCTGACATTTTTGGAGCATGACGCCGTAATCGGCGCGCGGCTTGCACTGAATGATGCGCAAGACACATCGGCCCTATTCACCGCCGCCATCGATACGGACACCGCCGAAACGGTGTTGCGGTTGGAAGCGGAAAGACGGATCGGGGAATCGTTCAAACTGGAATTGACAGGATTGGCTTTCGTGAACACCGACAACCGCTCACCCCTTGACGATTTGCGCGATGACAGTTCGTTGCGCATCACATTCTCGGCGTTCTGGTGAGCGGCTCCAAGTCGGATATCGAGGACGGCTCGCCGGAATGCCAGATCATGGAACACGCGACTGCGCTGTTCTGTGAGTTTGGCTATGGCAAAACCAATATTGGTGACATCGCCAAGCGTGTCGGCATGTCGTCGGGCAATCTTTATCGCTATTTCCGCAACAAACAGGCGATCGGCGAGGAGGTTGTGCGCTGGTATCTGTCCCAAAGCGAATTGGCGATGCAGATGGCCGTCGACAGGCCCGGCCTTGATCATGAGCAAAAGCTGCGGGCGGTATTCCACATCGGTATCGGCGGATTGATCCAGGAACTGCGCAAGAACCCACGCCTTGTTGAACTGGCTGAAATGATTTGCGAGAGCAACAGCGGCATCTTGCCTGTGCATCTGGAATGGAAGGTCGGGCTGTTTGAACGCTTGCTGCGCGAGGGTGCGGAATCCGGCGCTTGGCATATTGCCGACCCCGCCGCCGCCGCCGAAACCCTGCTGGACGCAACCCGCGCCTTCTGGATGCCTTTTGCGCTGGCGCAGCTTGATCTTGAGCGCGTCCCCGCGCGGGTGGATGCGGTTCTGGATGCTGTCTTTGCCGGATATCGGGTCCGCTAAACCCTTTGCCTTGCCGCCGTACAGCGTTAGAAAGCCGCATTCACGTAAGGAGTGCGGGCTGTGTTTCAGAAAATCCTTGTCGCCAACCGGGGCGAAATTGCCATCAGGGTGCTGCGTGCCGCCAATGAGTTGGGCAAGCAAACCGTCGCAATCTACGCTGAAGAGGACAAGCTGAGCCTGCACCGCTTTAAGGCGGATGAATCCTATCAGGTTGGCGAGGGTTTGGGGCCGGTCGCCGCCTACTTGTCGATTGATGAGGTTATCCGCGTGGCGCGGGAGTCGGGCGCGGATGCGATCCACCCCGGCTATGGCCTGCTGTCCGAGAACCCCGATCTGGTCGATGCCTGCGCCGCCAACGGCATCGCCTTTATCGGGCCAAAGGCTGAAACCATGCGAATGCTGGGCGATAAGGCCAGCGCCCGCCGCGCCGCTATCGCTGCCGATGTCCCCGTCATCCCCGCCACTGAAGTGCTGGGCGATGATATGGATGCGATCCGCAAGGAAGCGGGCGAAGTCGGCTACCCGCTGATGCTCAAGGCCAGTTGGGGCGGGGGCGGTCGCGGGATGCGACCTATCCATGAAGAAGGTGAACTTGAGGATAAAGTCCGCGAGGGACGCCGCGAGGCCGAGGCCGCGTTCGGCAATGGCGAGGGCTATCTGGAGAAGATGATCATCCGCGCCCGCCATGTGGAAGTACAAATCCTCGGCGATCATCACGGCAATGTCTATCACCTCTACGAACGCGATTGCTCGGTACAGCGGCGCAACCAAAAGGTCGTCGAGCGCGCGCCTGCGCCGTATCTGAGCGAAGATCAACGCGCCGAAATCTGCGATCTGGGCCTGCGCATCGCCCGCCACGCCAATTACCAATGCGCGGGGACGGTCGAGTTCCTGATGGATATGGACACGGGCAATTTCTACTTCATCGAAGTGAACCCCCGCATTCAGGTCGAGCATACTGTGACCGAAGAGGTCACAGGCATCGATATCGTCAAGGCGCAAATCCGCATCACCGAGGGGGCGACGCTGGGCGAGGCGACGGGGGCGGCGTCTCAGGATGCTGTAAAGCTGCGTGGTCATGCCTTGCAGTGCCGGATTACCACCGAAGACCCGCATAACCAGTTCATCCCCGATTATGGCCGGATCACCGCCTATCGCGGGGCGACCGGATTCGGCATCCGGCTGGATGGCGGGACGGCCTATTCAGGGGCGGTTATCACGCGGTTTTATGACTCGCTGCTGGAGAAGGTCACGGCATGGGCGCCGACGCCGGAAGAGGCGATCCTGCGGATGGATCGGGCGTTGCGGGAATACCGGATCAGGGGCGTGGCCACGAATATCGCGTTTGTAGAGAACCTGCTGAAGCATCCGACCTTCCTTGATTACAGCTATACGACCACGTTTATCGACAAGACGCCGGAGTTGTTTGAATTCACCAAGCGCCGCGACCGGGCGACCAAGCTGCTGACCTTCATCGCCGACATCACCGTGAACGGGAACCCCGAAGTGATGGACCGTCCGCGCCCCGAAGCGGAGGCGCACCCGCCCCGCGCGCCGAAATTCATCACCGGTACGCTTCCCGACGACACGCCGAAAATCCTGCTCGACAGCAAGGGCGCGAAGGCGGTGGCCGACTGGATGTTGTCGCAGAAACGCCTGCTGATTACCGACACGACCATGCGCGACGGGCACCAGTCTTTGCTTGCCACACGAATGCGCTCGATTGATATGCTGGGGGTCGCGCCGAGTTATGCGCATAACCTGCCGGGCCTGTTCTCGATGGAGTGCTGGGGCGGGGCGACGTTTGATGTCGCGTACCGTTTCTTGCAGGAATGCCCGTGGAAGCGCCTGTCCGACCTGCGCGAAGCCATGCCGAATATGCTGACGCAGATGCTTGTGCGCGCGTCGAACGGGGTCGGCTACACCAACTATCCCGACAATGTGGTACAGGGCTTTGTTAGCCGCGCGGCGGAGTCAGGGATGGACCTGTTCCGTGTGTTTGACCCGCTCAACTGGGTCGAAAACATGCGCGTTTGCATGGATGCGGTGATCGAAAGCGGCAAGATTTGCGAGGCGTGTATCTGCTATACGGGCGATATTCACGATCCGACGCGGTCGAAATATTCCCTCGCTTACTACGTCGATCTGGCAAAGCAGTTGGAGGCGGCGGGCGCGCATATCCTGTGCATCAAGGATATGGGCGGGCTGGTCAAACCCGCCGCCGCCAAGGCGCTGGTTGAGGCGCTCAAGAACGAGATCAGCATCCCGATCCACTTCCACACCCACGACACCAGCGGCATTGCCTCCGCCTCAATCCTTGCGGCGGGTGAGGCGGGCGTGGATGCGGTTGACGCGGCGATGGATGCGTTCTCCGGCCTGACCTCGCAGCCGTGCCTCGGCTCGCTGGTCGAGGCGCTGCGCCATCAACCGCGTGACACGGGGCTGGACCCTGAAGTCGTTCGCGAAATCTCGACTTATTGGGAGGGTGTGCGCGGCCTTTATGCCGGATTTGAGAGCGATATGCGGGCGGGTACGTCCGAGGTTTATCTGCACGAGATGCCCGGCGGGCAGGTCACAAACCTGCGGGCGCAAGCGCGCTCGATGGGGATGGAGGACCGCTGGCACGAGATTGCGCGGACCTATTCGGACGTGAACCGGATGTTCGGTGATGTGATCAAGGTGACACCGATTGCGAAGACGGTCGGGGATATGGCGCTGTCGATGGTCTCGGCGGGCCTGACGGCTGAGGATGTGCTTGATCCTGAACGCGATATTTCTTTCCCGGACTCGGTGGTGACGTTCTTCAAGGGTGAGGTCGGCCAGCCCTATGGCGGCTTCCCTGCGGCCTTACAGGCGAAGGTGTTGAAGGGCGCGGAACCGCTGACCGAACGCCCCGGCGCGCATCTGCCGGCGGTTGATCTGGAGGCCGCACGCACGGAAGCGATGGACGAGATGGAAGGGCAGCGGGTCGATGATGAAGACCTCTACTCCTACCTTATGTACCCGAAAGTCTATCTCGATTACATGGGCCGCCGCCGGAAATACGGCCCTGTGCGGGTGCTGCCGACACCGACGTTTTTCTATGGCATGGAGCCGCGCGAGGAGATCGCCGTCGACCTGCGCCCCGGCGTGCGCCTGATGATCCGCCTGCAAGCGATTTCGGAGGCCGATGAGAAGGGCGAGGTGAAGTGCTTCTTCGAGCTGAACGGCCAGCCGCGCGTGATCCGCGTGCAGGACATGCGCTTTGCTGCCAGTGCGCAGCGGTCGGAGAAAGCGGACCCTGATAACGCGAACCACGTTGCGGCCCCGATGCCGGGCGTGGTCGGCAGTGTCGCTGTGACGGTCGGACAGGCGGTCAAAGCGGGCGATATGCTGCTGACGCTGGAGGCGATGAAGATGGAAACCGCGATCCATGCCGAACTCGACGGCACAGTCATCCGCGTCGTCGCGCCTGTTGGTTCTCAAGTCGACGCGAAGGATTTGCTGGTGGAGATGGGGTAGGCGACCTGCCTACCCGTCGAAATACGCGCTTACTATCGTGCCGTAGACCCTTTTCAGCGCGTGAATGTCTGCAACGGCGACATGCTCATCCGCCTTATGCATCGTCTGCCCGACCAGCCCGAATTCAACGACGGGACAGACTTTGCGCACAAACCGGGCATCTGAGGTGCCGCCTGATGTCGAATGCTCAGGCGATACACCGGTTTCGGCCTGCACAGATTCGCTCACCAGCTGCGTGAACGGGCCGGGGGCGGTCACAAAACTCTCACCGCTCACCTTGATATCCATAGCGATTTTCACGCCTTCAATCTCGTGCTGCGCCAGCATTGCCGAGATTGTCTCGGTCAGCGAGGCAGAGCTGTGCGCATCATTGAAGCGGATATTCACCGTCGCCCGCGCCTCTCCCGGAATGACGTTATTCGCGGGATTGCCCACATCAACCGTGGTTATGGCCAGCGTTGACGGGTCAAACTGCGCCGTCCCCTCATCCAGTTGCCATGCTGACAGGCTTTTGAGAAACCCGATCAACGGCGGCAACGGGTTGCGCGCACGGTGCGGATAGGCGGCATGGCCTTGGCTGCCCGTCGCGGTCAGGTACAGCGTCATAGACCCGCGCCGCCCGACCTTCATCATCTGTCCCATAAAATCCGGGCAGGTCGGTTCCCCGACGATGCAGCAGTCAAGCGTTTCCCCGTTTGCCGTCATCCAATCCAGGATCGCAACGGTGCCGTCCCTGGCATCGCCTTCCTCATCTCCGGTGATCAGGATAGCGATAGAACCGGGAAACTCAGGATTTTCCTTTACAAAATCAATCGCCGCACAGGCAAAAGCGGCCACACCGGATTTCATATCGGCGGCCCCGCGCCCCCAGATTTTCCCGTCCCGTATCTCTGCCGCGAAAGGATCGACTGTCCAGTTATCGCCGGGGGGAACCACATCCGTATGGCCGTTAAAGCCGAAAACCGGGCCTGCCGTGCCATATCGCGCATACAGATTGGCAATGCCGTTGCGGTCCGTGCGGGTACAAACAAACCCCGCTTGGCCCAACACCGTCTCAAGCAGAGAGATCGCCCCCGCCTCCGCTGGTGTGACGGAGGGACAGCGCAGCAAATCTGCGGTCAGCGTAACGGGATCGGTCATATCGGGTATCCTGCGGCAAAAACTGATGCGTCAGGACATATCCGTGTGGCCGCTTGTGATCAATCCGTAGCGCGGGGGCTTGATCCATAGTCATCCGCATCGTCGCGCCCCGGCATAAACGACATCGCCATCGTCAGTCCGAAAAGCGCCAAAACCGCCACTTCTTTGAGCGGCACAAAGCAAAGCCCCAGCCAGAGCGGATTATACCCCATATCGCGCATCCGCCGGATCGAGCAGGCAACCGCGCTCCACAGACCAACGATTACGAACAGAACGCCCGCGATCACGCCCAGCCCCACAGACAGCGTTTGTCCGCCGCTCAATTGCGATGCCACCAGCGGCATTGTGATGGAGAATACGCCGATAATCAGCATCACCATCGACAAAAAAGTGAGCTTGGCATAGTCCAACCGCCCCAACCGACCATCAATCGTAAAAAGACTTCTGAACATGACATTTTCCTGTTGCGTGTCGTCGAAGGCGTGATTCTGAGTCACGCCGCACATCAACAGATTTGGTATACGAAAAGCCTCAACAGCGGATTAAATCGCTTGATTACAGCATCTTAACAAGGCTGTGGGTCTCTCAAACAGCGCCGATTTCCGCCAACACCGCCCGCGCCGCCGCCGCCGGGTCGCCCGCTTGCCAGATCGGACGCCCCACCACGATATGATCCGCCCCGGCCGCAATCGCCGCCGCAGGCGTCTCCACCCGCTTCTGATCGCCCAGCGCCGCCCCGGCGGGGCGCACACCCGGTGTCACGATCAAGCGCCCCTGCGCCTCCGGCAATGCCCGTATCGCAGCCGCCTCACGCGGGGAAGCGATTACCCCGTCGGCCCCGGCAATAAACGCCAGCCGCGCCCGCTCCACCACCAAATCGGCAATAGCACCTTCACGGATCAACCCCGCATCCAGATCTTCCCGATCCAGTGAGGTCAGAATGGTCACGGCGAGGATCTTCAGCCCCGTATCCCCCCGCCCGGCAACAGCCGCCCGCACAACATGCGGGTCACCATGTACCGTTAAAAAATCATGCCCGAACTGCGTTAACCCGCGCACAGCCGCCTCCACCGTGGCCCCGATATCGAACAGCTTGAGGTCGATAAACGTGCGCTTTCCCAGTTCTTTCAGCTCATTCGCCAAGGCTAGACCGCCCCCCGTGAGCATTCCCAGCCCGATCTTGTAGAAACCCACCGTATCGCCCAGCCTCTCGGCCAGCGCGAGGCCGTCAAGCGCGTTTGGCACATCAAGTGCTACAATCAGAGCATCAGATCGGGTTGAGCGGGCCATTGCAATTTCTCCGTTTGGGATAAGGCGTGGGGCTACTTGTCTCGGAATGCGAAAAAGTCTTTCTGTTTGGGCTGTTGAGCCGTATTACGCTGCAATGCAATAGGCAAGGAAGTGTGACGATGTCTTTTTTCAGGTTTTTGGTCGGTCTCTTGATTGCGGCAGGCGTCGGTTTTGGCCTTTATAAGCTTACTCTCGACCAGGGGTTGGGCGGTGATACGACGCTGAGGACAACCCCTCAGCTTTCCGGCGAGACCACCGCCGTCCGCGCCCCTATAGAAGAACCGGAGCAACCCGCTTCGAGCGAAGCGCAAAGTTTCACCGAGCGTACCGAGGCAGCGGTCAATGCCGCCGACGCGCAGGAAACCCAGGAAACACCGGAATTAACCATCACCCGCTCCGAACCCGCGCCGGAGGCACCGTCTGAAAGCGCGCCGGAAACCGCAACTGAAGCGGCGGCGGAGACTGCCTCAGAAACTGCTCCCGCCGCTGTGGAAACTGAAACTGAAACTGAAACTGAAACATCGGCTGCCGCCGCAACCGCAGGCTCGACCGAGGTTCTGGGCACGGTCACCAGCGGTATGAATTACGCCGAGGCCCGTCAGGCGATGGTTGATGCGGGCTGGCAACCGCGCAGCATCGACGCCGCCGACCGGACCGGAATTATAAAAGACAGCGAGCAAGCCCTGCTGACCAGCGGTTATGAAGAGCTTGAAGGGTGCAGCGATGCGGCCCGTCCGATCTGTCGCTTTGAGTTCATTGACGGCGGCGACCGGATTGCGGCGGTCATCACGGCGGGTGCGGATAGTGACCCGTCAGTCATCGACGCCTTTCTGATGAACGTCCGGCCATAAAACCAAAGCACAGCGCTCGAAACGACTACACTAAAAACGGCCCGCGCCCCTGAAACAGACTTTCAAAAGCGCGGGCGGCGCGGCCCTCCAAATCCTCGCTAAACCCGCAATAATTACAATATTCTAGTTTTGTTCTGCAATGTTTCACGTGAAACATCCGGCGAAACCCCCATAAACCCCGCCATAGCGATGCACGTTAATTAACTCTCCTTAAAGGTGATGAGGGTATATTTAATGTTCAATAACAATTGCTTAGCACCTCAAATCACTGCGGCACCCGAAATCACTAAAGCACGTAAAACCGCTCAACCGAAGCCGCAACGGTGCCAGAGCGCTATTGCTCCGGATGCCGTGCGTGCCAAAAAACCACAAAACGCTCTCCTCCCGGTTGAATTTCCGGAAGCAAATTTAATGCACACCAACATCACGCCGCATAGCGATGCGGCCAAGGGTGCGTTTCTCCCCTAAGAAAAATCTTATGGGAGAAAGTGGGGGTGTTTCTGACATAAGGATTTTCTTATTGCAAAAAATGGGGGTTTTCTGACATAAGAAAATTCTTATTGCAGAAAGTAGGGCAGTTTGTGAGATATGGACCTCAGCGAGTATCAAGCGGGTAGAGTCGAAGCCCGGCATGAATACAAAAGTTTTGTACCATCTAAGATAAACCATTCGTGGGTTATCGCAGATCCGGAAGTTCAAAGATTGCTGGGTCAGGCGGACCGGGCACTCGGCGAATTGAACGCCTTCTCGGCACTGGTTCCAGACATTGACTTTTTTGTACGCATGTATGTTGCGAAAGAAGCAACGCAATCGAGCCGTATCGAAGGCACACAAACCAGTATTGAGGATGCTTTTAAGGATAAGGATGATCTTGACCCCGAAGCGATAGATGACTGGTCAGAAGTCCAGAATTACATCAGAGCTATCAATCATGCGATTGAACGATTGGAGACTTTGCCTCTGTCCAATCGTTTGCTTCGCGAAGCCCATGCTATTCTAATGCAAGGTGTTCGCGGTGAAAACAAGATGCCTGGAGATTTCCGGATCAGTCAAAACTGGATCGGAACGAGCCTCAAGAACGCGGTCTTCGTGCCACCTCACCATGAGCATGTGCCTGACTTGATGAGCGACATGGAGAGGTTTCTCCATGAGGATGAGCTGTTTGTGCCGCCACTTATCCGGATTGCTATCGCTCATTATCAATTTGAAACCATTCATCCTTTTCTCGACGGAAACGGACGTTTGGGGAGGTTGATGATTTCGCTTTACCTTGCGTCGACTGACTTGCTGCGACAGCCTGCCCTTTATCTCTCTGATTACTTCGAACGCAACAAGACATCCTATACCGATCATTTGATGGGAGTCAGGCAGGGCGACCATATGAGGGAATGGTTGATCTTCTTCCTAATCGGCGTGGAAGAAACGGCGAATGCGGCCGTAAGTGTTTTCCGGTCAATTCTTGATTTGAAAGCCGGAATAGAGGCAAGCGTTTTACCTAAATTTGGTATCAGGCGCGTTAACGCTGCTCAAAAACTCATAAAACATTTATATGCGTCTCCGATTATTGATGTGAAATCCACATCAGAATTGATCGGAATTGTGCCGAACACGGCGACCAAACTGATCGCCGATTTTGTTGAGTATGGCATACTGACCGAAATCACCGGACAAAAGCGCAATCGACTGTTCATATTCAAAGACTACGTCGCGCTTTTCAAAACCTGACCGCGCCCTCAAACCTTACTGAAGCACAGCGTCGCATTCGTCCCGCCAAATCCGAAGCTGTTGCTCATGACGGTGTCAACACCCGCCCCGTCGATGCGCTCGCGGACGATGGGCATGTCGGCGAAGTCGGGGTCAATCTCGTCGATATGGGCCGAAGCCGCTACGAAATCGTTTTGCATCATCAACAGGCAATAGATTGCCTCCTGCACACCCGTCGCGCCCAGCGAGTGGCCGGTGAGGGATTTGGTGCTGCTCAGATGCGGGATGTCACCGCCGAACGTGTCGCGCAGGGCTTGGATTTCGCGGGCATCGCCGACCGGGGTCGAGGTTCCGTGGGTGTTGACGTACTTGACCTTGCGGCCCTCCAGCGTGCTCATCGCGAGGTTCATGCAACGGACCGCGCCTTCGCCGGATGGGGCGACCATGTCGAAACCGTCCGAGTTCGCACCGTATCCGGTTAGCTCGCCATAGATGGTCGCGCCCCTTGCTTTGGCGCGTTCATATTCTTCCAACACCACCGTGCCCGCGCCCCCTGCGATGACAAAGCCGTCGCGGTTCTTGTCATAGGCACGGCTGGCAACGCCCGGCGTCTCGTTATAGCCGGATGACAGCGCACCCATCGCATCGAAAAGGCAGGTGAGTGTCCAGTCCAGCTCCTCACCACCGCCCGCAAACACGATGTCTTGCTTGCCAAACTGGATCAATTCCGCGCCGTGGCCGATGCAGTGGGCTGAGGTCGAACAGGCGGACGAAATCGAGTAGTTCACACCCTTGATCTTGAACGGTGTGGCCAGCGTGGCGGAGTTGGTGCTGGACATGGCACGGGGCACAAAAAACGGCCCGATGCGCTTGGTTGCGCCCGTCCGGCGCACAATGTCTGCCGCCTCCACCTGATTGCGGGTCGAGGGGCCGCCGGACCCCATCACGAGGCCCGTGCGCACGTCGCTGACCTCTTCTTCGCTGAGGCCGGAATCGGCAATCGCCTGCTGCATGGCGATATAATTCCACGCCGCGCCGTCGCCCATAAACCGCCGCACCCGCTTGTCCACGAGAGCGGTGATGTCCACATCGGGCCTGCCCGCCGCGTGGCTGCGGAAACCGTGTTCGGCTTGTTCTTCGGAGAAACTGATACCCGATTTCCCCGCGCGCAGAGACTCGCGCACGGCGTCAACGTCGCTGCCGATTGACGATACGATACCCATTCCGGTTACGACCACACGGCGCATGGCGATTCTCCCTTAAGTCTTATTATTGTTTTTAGTTTTATCAGGCCGCGTCAGCGCCGAACAGACCCACGCGCATGTCTTTGACCGTGTAGGCTTGCTTGCCGTCGACTTCCATCGTGCCGTCGGCGCTCGCCATTTTCAATTTGCGGTCGATCACACGCTTAATATCGACGGTATAGCGCACCAGCTTTGCTTCCGGCGTAACCATCTCGGCGAATTTCACCTCGCCCGCACCAAACGCACGGCCACGCCCCGGCATTCCACGCCAGCCGAGATAGAATCCGGTCAGCTGCCACAACGCATCAAGGCCGAGGCAACCGGGCATGACCGGGTCGCCGAGGAAGTGGCATTGGAAGAACCACAGGTCCGGTTTCACATCGAGTTCGGCGATAACCTGACCCTTGCCATGCGCGCCACCCTCATCCGAGATATGCGTGATCCGGTCGAACATCAGCATCGGCGGGGCGGGCAGTTGGGCATTGCCCTCGCCAAACAACTCGGCCCGGCCACAGGCCAGCAGCCCCTCGTAATCATAGCTGTTTGCGCGTTCGCTCATGCAGTCCCCCGACGTATTTTTCATGCGCTCCCAGTCGCGCAACATTTCGTAACATCGACGCCCATAGCGGCGCAAGCATTCGACGTGAGGCGGTCACGGGTTGCGCATTTTGAGCAACAGGAGGGCGCTCACAAGTACCCGAAATGGCGCATTGTACGTCCGTGATCACTGATCACTTTGTCGATAACAGCTTGGGGCAGTGTGGTTTTGCCGTGGCCGGAACCGCCCTGACGGAAGAATCGGTCCTGATGCGCGGCACGTTCCGAAAACCCGTTTTGCGCCTCCATCGCGCTCAATGTCTCGAACGAGGCATAATCGATGGCGCGCAGCAGATGCGCCTTATCGATGGGCGCGCCAATGGCTTTAAGGGCGCGGGAGAAGGTGGCTTCGGGATCAGCGCGCATATCCTCATACCGCAAGGTCTCGACTTTGAAGGCTTTCGCACGGGTCCAACCGTCCACATGCGCGCTCCATGAACCCAAGATCTGTTTTACGGTGGCGGCGTTGGTGGGGACGTGGTTTTCAGGGTCGGCAATCGATTCAGCGGCCTGTTCAGGCGTCTGCGCGAGGTGATCCATGTAAGAAACCAGCATATCGAGCGGGTCACGGATCACATAAAGCGCGGTTTTGGTCACTTCCGGCGGGATCAGCGGCAGACCGGCCCGCTTGGCGTTGACGCTGTGTGTTTTGACCAGATTAACCGGCGCTTGCCCCGCGATACGGTGCAGCACTTGTTGACGCACTTGCGCGCGTTGCGGCGCGGTCAGCATCGTGTACCGCCCGCCAGCGACCTGCTGATAATGCGGCAGCGAGGAATCGCCCGAACTGATGCGCTTCAATGCATCCAACGGCAACGGCCCGTCGGCCTCGAACAGATAATTGCCAAGGAAGGCCCGCAACCACGTGTTGCCGGATTTCGGATAAGACGCCAGCCAGACCAGCGATTTTTGTGGTGTCGGTTGGCGCATGTTCTTGCTCATATCCGGTGGTTTTGATGGGAGACGCAGCCCACATATTTTACGAAAAGTCCCGCATTACATACAGAGCTGATTGTAAACGCCACATGCGGGCGGGGCGGTCATTAAAGCGTTCAATTTCAAACCCCCTCGGCAATAACAATCTCGGAGTCCGAATAAGCCTGACGCAGTTTGGCCGCCTCCTGATACGCATCGGAGTGGTAGCATTCGAGGGCGCGGGCGTAGCTTTCAAACTCGATCACAACATGGCGCGAGCGTACCGGACCCTCCGGCCCTTCGTTCTGACCGCCCCGAACATGGAAGACGCCGCCATATTGTTCCAGAACCGGGGTGTCTAATGCCACATATTTCGGGTAATTGTCGGGGTCCGTGACATCCACGTGCACGATCCAGTAACCTTTTGGCATGTCTTTAATCCTTGCATAGCGTTTTCAACACAGGCCGCCCGTCATGAACCAGATCGAAGAATACGAACAGCGTAAGAAGCTCCGCGGCTCTCGATTCCGGTGGCGGATTTTTGCCGTGCTTGCCGTTCTGGCGCTGATTGCGGTGATTGCAAAGGATTTTAAACCTGAGATGGGGCCGCATATCGCACGATATGATGTGTCGGGCGTTATTTTGGGCGATCTTGAGCGGGAAAAACTGCTGCGCGACATCGCCGGGAACGACCAGATCAAGGCGCTGATGGTACGGATTAACAGTCCCGGCGGCACGGTCACGGGGTCCGAGGAGCTTTACGAATCCCTGCGGGAGGTGGCGGAGTCCAAACCTGTGGTCGCAACGATGGTCGATGTTGCGGCGTCGGGCGGCTATATCACCGCGCTGGCGGCGGATCAGGTATTCGCGCGCGGCAGCACGATCACCGGATCAATCGGGGTGGTCTTTCAGGCACCGAACGCGCACGGGCTGATGGAAAAAATCGGCGTGCAGATGGTCGAGATCAAAAGCGGCAAACTCAAAGCCGAACCGACGCCCTTTAAACCTGTCTCAGCGGATGTGATCGCGGCGGAGCGGGAGCTGGTGGATGATTCCTTCAAATGGTTCCTTGATCTGGTGCGCGAACGGCGCGGGATTGGTGAGAATGTAATCGCCGAAGTGCGCGATGGCGGCGTTTACACGGGCCGCATGGCGCTGGAGCTTGGCTTGATCGACGGGATCGGTGATCTTGATGAGGCCCGCACCTGGCTGACCGCCGAATACGATATTGATGAGTCGCTGGAGGTCGTTGAGTACGAGCCTGTGGTCGAAGGTAGGGGGCCGTTGGACCTCTTTATCCACGCCGTTGACCGGTTTCGTCCTGATCCAGCGGCACTTAGTCAGACTTTTTCAACGGGGTTATGGGCAATTTACAGATAATCGCATCTTCAAGGCTGGACATAGACACGCTGATCTGGGACGGTTATGTACAAACAGTTAACGCTGCCTAACATGTTGGCTTCGTTGCGCGATTAAGCCTGAGGACGTTCTAATGATTAAATCCGAGTTGATTGCCATCCTGTCGGAAGAGAATCCGCACCTGTATCAACGCGATGTGGAACGTGTGGTTTCGACTATTTTTGACACGATTTCCGACGCGCTCGCAGAAGGTGATCGGGTCGAATTGCGCGGTTTCGGGGCATTCTCGATAAAAGAACGTGACAGCCGCACGGGCCGCAACCCGCGCACGGGCGAGTCGGTACAGGTTCCCAAAAAGCATGTTCCGTTTTTCAAAACGGGCAAGGAATTGCGCGAAAGGCTGAATGATGGGTATAATGGCGCGTAATGTCATTATACGATCAATCTGATCGCTGTTGACCGTAATCGCTGGTATGCCATGAGGGGTGAACAATGCGCTTTCTCACGATTCTGATATCGATTTTGGTTGGCATGGCGATGTGTGCGGTGTTCACCTTTAATCGCTGGCCTGTCAAAGTGAGCCTCGCCCCGTTCTTCAGCGGCCCTCACAATACGCAGCACATCGTTACATCGCCGTTGTGGGTTGTGATGTTTGTCAGCGCGCTTGTCGGATTGTTCTTCGGGTATTTACTGGGCGCGACCAGCGGTCACTATTCCGCACCGCCAAAAGCGCCGTTTAAGCGCGAAGATGAAGTCGACTACCTGCTCGGTGTCCGCAAACAAGAGAAGTAAGAAGCCTTGGCTGACGTTAAAATTTGCGGCCTCTCGACTGCCGGAACCGTAACGGCGGCGGTTGAGGCCGGAGCGCGGTTTGTCGGGTTTGTGTTTTTCCCCCCCTCACCGCGTAATATCAGCATCGAAACCGCACGCACGCTGGCGGGCGACGTTCCCCCCGGTATCGCCAAAGTGGGGCTGTTTGTTGAACCTGACGATGCGCTGCTCGATGCGGTATTGGCGCAAGTGCCGCTTGATTTTATCCAGGTCCACAAAGTCCATGACCGCACCCGGTTGCAGGAAATCCGCAAGCGCACAGGCTTGCCCCTGATCCTCGCATGGCCCGTCGCACAGACGGAAGATGTCGATGCGGCGCTGCAGATGGCCGGGGTCGCAGATATTCTGCTGTTCGATGCCAAAGCTGTCGAGGGTGCGCCCCTGCCCGGTGGCAATGGCGTTGCATTTGACTGGCGTTTGCTCGCCAATCGGCGGATTCCGGTGCCGTGGATGCTGGCGGGCGGGCTGAAACCCGAAACGGTCGCTCATGCGGTGACTTTGACGGGCGCGCGCATGGTAGACGTGTCTTCGGGGGTGGAATCGCAACCTGGAGAGAAAGACACGGGCGCGATCAAAGCATTTGTTGCCGCCGCAACGGGCAAACTACCTCCTATTTTATAGACTTTGTAAATATTTATGATCACGATCCCTCTCAATTGAAGTAGGGAGAAGATCAATGAAACAGCTTACCGTTTTCGCCGCCGCGCTCACCGCAATGGGTGCAATGGGCGCCCCCGCCGCTTTTGCCCAAGATCAGGAAGTGAAGCGTTTGCAATGCCAATCCGGCGTTGGATTGCGCAGTTCATGCGCCGCCGGGGGCGAGATCGTCAATGCCGGGATCGTGCGTGTGAACAGCGAAACACCCTGTATCCTTGGCTACACATGGGGCTTTGAGGAGAATGGCATCTGGACAGGCTCCGGCTGCAGCGCGGATTTTGAGGTGACAATCGTAACCCAACAGGCGCAAGCGCAAGCCAACCCCGACCGCCTTCGTGAACGTCTGCGTGAATCGCGCCGCACCATCCGTGATCTGCGCAAAGAAGTGGCACAGGAGCGCCAGTCACGTCAGGCGATTGAGGCGGAACTGAGTGAAGCCCAAGCCGCATTGGCGCAGGTGGCAAAACCTGCCCCGAATAAGAAGGGCGTGAAAAACTGGGTCGTTCAATCGGTCGCCGCCTGTAGCCGCACATCTCTGCGTGACGCCCGTAACTCCGGCGCGAAAAAGGCCCGTATCGCGGAAATTATCTCAGCACGTCCCACCGAGGGCGCATGGCTGGTCATTGGCCGCCGCACCGCTGAAGTCGCAAGCGGCGGACGCAAACCGAGCTATTTCCGCTGCTGGGTCGAAAAGGGCCAGGTGCGCAGCTACGAGAACTCGATCTGATTTATACGGTCCTGATCTGACCGTTATAATTTCTCCTGTCCCGCAGATCGATGCGGGGCAGGGCGCATCTCACGACCGCAATAGGAACCACATCATTCGTCTAGAGGTCATCCGCGATCAGATTCAGCCATAGAGTGTCAGAATTCACGCAAGTCTTGGCGGGAATTCTTATCCAAGTTGATCGCGAATGACTCCACGGGGCATGTAGTGATTGTCCCCACACCGCGACATTCTTCTAGCGTAAGGCCTAAAGGGTGATAATACTGCGTTTCGGTGTCAGATTGCGACATAATTTGGTCCTGTTCGCAATCGTACACCCATTGAAACAGCCTTGTGCAAATCCAGACGAGTTTGGGTTACCGGAGAAACCGTTATGTCGTACGTGAGACGATTCTTTCTGACTATATGCCTTGTCTCTATCTGTTTGATATTGGCTGGACTTTATCTCCGCGTCGTTGGCTATAAATATGAAATCAATATGGAGGTTGCCAGCTCGGCGGAATCCCAAAACTCCATATCCGGGTCTTTGTTGGGCGCGCGTCGGTTGCTGGGGCTGCAAAGCGGCGGTGAATCCTTCGTCTCGCCCTTCAATATTTACCTGCAAAATCTTAAAACCAGAACGACAGCCGCCGAGTTGTATAAAGACAAAGACCTCTTGAAGCGGCTTTTCCCCAGCCGGTGGGACGCAGAGAAAGGTGAATGGATTATCCCTGCGTCAATTGCGGGCAATGTTAAAAACGCGATCGCTGAACTTGTCGACTTTCCGTCACAGCAAGTCGCCGAGCCGGATGTGACAAATCTCTATGGTTTTCTGAGCCGCAAAATCAGTATTGAAGAACGTGATTTTGGTAAATACCGCGTCTCTGTTTTGCTTAAAAATCGCGAAACGGGTCTGGAACTTCTCACAAAACTGCATGAAATCGCCGACCAGAGCACCAAAAGTTTCATCACAAATATATCCGATGAACGCATAGATCTTCTTTCAGAACGTGTCGCACGCTCCAATAATACCGAGATTCGCGACAGTCTGGTTCAGACAATTCTGTCCAGCGAGCAAACCAAGACGATGGTTGATGAGAAAAATTTCTCCGCAATCGTATTCCAGCAACCTTCCACCACGAACGTCCCGACGAAGCCGAATCCGACTTTGGTTTTGGGTATAGCGGGCCTGATGGGGCTGCTCATCAGCGCAATGTTCATCCTGCTATCGGCTGTCAGTGGCAGTGCGGCGCGTAATCGCACGAATGATCGGATGTCGGATGATTTCCAGCCGCTGGAATTGCGGCAAACCATAGATCATAATAAACAACAGCGCATTGAACATCAAAGCGCTGGGGCGCGCTGATCGTGGGGATTTCCGCCCAAATAATGTATGGCTTCGCCGTATTATGGGGCGTGATCCTGCTCGAATTCTTTATTCGAATTAGGCCCGGCATTGGTGTATACGCGCGCTCTGCCTGTGTGATTTTGTTTATTATGGCGTGCATGAGCCTGTATCTCAAGGGCGGTGCGCTGGCCTTTTTCTACCACGACCTTGTCTACGTGGCCGGTGGCCGTGACAGGTTTTTCAATGGTAATTACACGGAAAAATGGGCAATCGGCATGACGATGGGCACGATCATGCTCACCGCTTTGGTTGTCGGCTTCTGCGTGGCGGATCGTTTGGGCCTGTGCCCGCAAATCAAAACGACCGGCGTTCGGGAAGTGCCTTTTGAAGGCCGCGAAGGTCAGGTTGAGATGATGCTGATTGTCTTGCTGTTGCTTTCGATGTGCGCCTTTATTGGCTTGGTGGCTTCAATAGGCACAACGTCTTTGCTCGAGTCGCTCTCGACAAAACGGGACATCAGCGGCAGCCCGATGATCTATGTCATGATGAAGGTCGTCTATGTCTCCCGGATCGGCGCTTTGATTTCGATTTTGCTGATTTTCTTGCGGTCAAAAGTGCGGTTCTTGGTTCCGTTTGCGATCTTATTCGGTGTGATATTATTTGCCTCAAGCGTGCTGCTCTCCAATCGCAGCTATCTGTTCGGCTTCTTCTTTGAAATATATATATTGGCGAAATTCTCCGGCTTGAAAATCCGGCCAATGCATATTCTGGGTGCTTTTCTCGGCTTGGGATCCCTCATGTGGATTTCCATCTCGCGCATGGGGGCAAAGCTGGAAGGTTTGGTCGATAATGTGGAATTGTTCATACTGGGGCGGCTGGTTGAGGGGCGCTATTTGTTTGATGTTACAAAGATTGGTGAGATTGGGCATTGGTTTGAAGAAAATGAATTCGGTGAGTTTGCGCCGTTCCTGACATGGCTCGTGGCACCGTTTATGAGTGTGTTTAGTTACAAGCAAATGGGGCCGTATATCTCGGATAAAGTTTATGGAGAGTCCACGAATGGTGTGACTCCGGGGTTTTATGTCGAGCTTATTATCAGTTTTGGATTGTTGGGATCGATTGTCGCGATTTTCATTTTCGCGTTGATTTTTGCCGCGCTTTCAAAGGTAGTCATGAGCACTGTACCGCCAGAATTCCGGTTGCTGCTTCTTGCAATGATCCTTGCGAAACTGGTGTTGATCTTCAATAGCTCGCTGGGGGCGGGAGCTTTTTCTGCTTTTATTGACTGTGCTTATCTGTTCGTTGTTGCCGTGATGCTTGGGTGTGCAAAATTCTTGGAGGTATGGTTCGACCATGCAAAAAATCGTCAAATCCACTCGTGAAGATGATCTCTTGATCCCGCGTCGTAATTTCCTTGTCGGTGCCACAGCGAGCACGTTTGCAATCGCAGGGTCCAGCGCGCGGGCGCAGTCGTATGGAGATTTGCAACAACGCATTGCCAGTGCATCAGCATCCGGCGGTGGTACAGTTTACGTGAGCGGGCAAACCGGGCTTCGCGCAACGCTTAAAGTGCCGTCAAACGTTGTTTTGCGCGGTGAACCAGGTGCGGCGTTTTTTGCTGAAGGCAAGCTCAAAAATCTTATTCAGATTGAGCGCAATGCGGGTGGCGTGACCATATCGGGCTTTTTATTGGACGGCAGAGGCCTATGCCAAAACCTAATACAAGGATCGGGTGTTGAGAACTGCACTGTTGACAGCTGTGTTGGCATCAACTGGCAATATGGTATCGTGCTTGGCTCCCATCCCAAGCGGGCCGGGCGGAATATCCGGGTCAGTAATGTCCGCCTTACCAATCCCGCCTTGAATGCTATCTATCCCCTGTGGATCAAATCCGGGACCGGGGGGCCGATGGTTGAGGGCTTCCTGGGCTCTGATATCTTTGTGCAGGGCATTCGCGGCGCGTACTCGCGCACTAATGCTTCGACTGCTGACCAGATCACGCTGCATGGTGTTCGCAATTTTGAACTCGCCCGCGCCACCAGCCTTGATGGCGGAGAAGTGGGCATCACCGTGGCACGCCTGTGCGCTAACGGTGTGCTGCGTGATTGCGTTGCGAACACGGCCGACGGGCATGGGTATAACATCGGCAGCGGTTTCATCGTCGCTGACGTAATGGACGCCTCGGGGTTTAGTGAAGGCGAACGGTTCACATCAAATACGCGCTATGAAGGCTGGCTACAGAAAATCGAAGGGAACCGCGTCTATATCAACCGCGGTGTCAGGGGTCGTCTGGAAATTGGTGATGAAATATTTTCAAACGGTCGCAGAAGTTATGTTCAGGCGACTTATCGTACTGAAAAAATTGCACTCGTTAATTGCCGCGCTCAAGACAATTGGCTCAATGGAGGTAATGTTGCCGGAACGGGAGCGGGCGCATTGATACAGCAAGCCGACGATATCGCACTTTACAATTGTGTTATGGGCAACACCGGTACTGGGTATCAGGCACTTGGCATGTTCGCCACTCAGGCCAGGGTTGGTTGGCAGAACTGTGATTTTTCAGGTAATATTAAGGGCGGAACCCGTCTGGCGGGTAAGAGTCAGCAAATATCGATTTCGCCTGTCGCCCCGTAACTTGACAATCGGACGGTAACTGTCGATTGAAATGGTTCTATTGCCGAGAACCGGAGTAGAGCGTTTTCAATTGATATGTGGTTCATCAAAAGTGCTGTATGTCTTTGTTTGTCGCGATTTCCGAGTCGCGAAGTTTGCTCACTTCGCGCGAAATCGCTCTAATCGAAAGAGTCGCTGTGTTAGATAAGTTTGAGTTTCCCAACAATTACGCCTTCATCGCCGTGCGCAGCGTCGCCCGTGAAGCCTTTATGAAAGCGCCGTGGGTTACCGGCAAGGCTGTACTTGTGAACGAGTTTCCGAAATCGGGCGGCACCTGGATGTGCCGGATGATGCGCGATATCACAGGCCTGACCTTTCAGGACAACCGCATCCCGACAGTCAGTAAAGCGATCATCAAGCACCACACTCTCAAATCCTATCCCATCAAGAAGCGGGTGATCGTCTGGCGTGATCCGCGTGATGTGATGGTCTCACTCTACCACCACGTTTTTTTCGTTCACGAGGATTATCCGTTCAATCAGGTCGCCGTTGACCGTACCCGTGCGGAATTTGATTTCGCGGATTACGATGATGTCAAAGCGAACATGCCGCGCTTTGTTGAGCAGCATTTCCGCAATCCCACCACCCCGCGTTTCACATGGGCGCAATTCGCGCAACAATGGGCGGATGACCCGAACGCTGTGCACACCAGCTATGAGGCGTTGCGCAGTGATCCGGCTGCCGAACTTGCTAAAGTGTTCGACGGCCTCGGCATGGATGTCGATCCGGCTGAAATCACGCGTGTTGTGGGGCAGCATGATATAAAAAAAGTCAAACAACAAAGCGGCAATGCCAAGAACAGCTTTGTACGGCGCGGAAAAGTGGGCGGATTCAGTGATTATCTCGATAATGAAACGCTGGCATTGATCGAGGATAAATGCTCACCCCACATGCAAAAATTGGGATACGAGCGGCTCACTTAAGCGCATTTGCGCAGGTTAATCCGGCAATTCATCAATCGTTAATGTGATGATGCTGGAATTCGGCTTATAAGTTCGACTATAGTGAGCGCCAGACGTTTTCACGGGCGGGTTTTATTGAGAGGTGATTGCCATGACGAGAGACCAGCTTCGCGCATGGTGTGTGCATGTATTCACAATGAGCGGGGCCGTTTGCGGGTTTCTGGCATTGCTGAACATCACCAATAACAACCCTAAAGACGCGATCTGGTGGCTGATTGTGGCCCTGATCATCGATGGTGTCGATGGCTCGCTCGCCCGTAAGTTCAAGGTCACTGAGCATCTGCCCGATGTTGACGGCGCAACGATCGACAATATCGTCGATTATTTCACCTACGTCATCATTCCCGCTTACTACATCTGGTGGTTCGGTCTTGTGCCGGAGGGCTGGGCAACCCCCGCCGCCATCGCGATTTTGATGAGTTCGCAATACCATTTCTCCGACCTGCGCCACAAAACCTACGACAATTATTTCCGAGGCTTTCCGGCGCTTTGGAACCTGGTTGTGTTCGGATTCTATGTCTTTGAGCCGACGCCGATTGTATCGCTGGTAATCATCTTTGCGCTTTCGCTGGCCACATTTGTGCCGATGAAGTTTGTCCACCCTTTCCGCGTTGAGCGTTTGAGAAGGACAAATCTCGCGGTCGCCGGTTTAGGCAGCTTGGCATTGATCGCTGCTGTGGCAACATCGCCGGAGCCTGCGGGCGCATCGAAGATCGTGATCGCGCTATCGATCCTCTATTTTCTGCTGATCGGCGCGCATCGCAGCCTGACACAGCGTGATAAACCCGAAATGTGATGTGACAAACTGTCCACCAATCTTATTCTCTTACATCATAAGACACAGACAATAGGATTGGAGAACATGATGCGCTTACAGAAATTTGTCGCCGTTACCGCACTCGCGGCGTGCTTTGCGCCCACATTTGTAAGCGCTGACGCCGCCGATGATGCGATCGATGCCCGTCGCGGTTATTATCAGGTCGTCAAACACAATGCCGGGATGCTGTTTGGCATGGCCAAGGGCGATATCGCCTATGATGCCGCGCAAGCGCAAACCTTTGCAGACAACCTCAAAGCGCTCGCGGATATGAATACCGGATCGATGTGGCCGCAAGGCTCGGACAACGCATCAAAGCCCGGCAAGACCCGCGCGTTGCCTGTCGCATGGGAAACCTATCCCGCAATTCTTGAAAAGCAGGAGGCATTCAAAGCGGCCTCCGCGAATATGGCGGCAAATGTCGGCGGCGGGCTTGATGCGTTGCTCGGCAATATCGGTGCGCTGGGCGCATCCTGCAAAGGATGTCACGACAATTACCGCGCCAAGGAATTCTAAGATTGGCGTCTGAAGACAGCGGGGCAGGGCGCAATACCCTGATCCGCCGGAAAATCTGGGGCCTGCCAATCCGCCTGTTTCATTGGGCATTGGCAGGCAGCGTTCTCACGGGTCTGTATCTCGGCGAGTTCCGCAGCTTTTCCAATGTGAACCTGCATTTCTATTTCGGCTATGCGACGGGCGTATTGCTGCTGTTTCGCATGGTCTACGGTTTTGTCGGCCCCGAACACGCACGGTTTTCCAACCTTTTCCGGTCCCTGCGCGGGATGGGTTCCTACGTTATGAAAGTCCTGCGACGCGAGCCAAGCGGTGTTGCGGGCCACAATCCCCTCGGCTCCGCATCGGTCATCGCCATGCTGCTCGCGCTGGCGGTTCAGGTGATTACCGGGCTTTGCTCTGAAGATGACGCCCTGTTCTCGGAAGGGCCGCTGGCAACGTATCTTGATTCCGGCATGGTTTTGAAAATGACCGCGTGGCACTATTGGTCATCGCGCGTGGTTCTTTTTCTCGTCGCCACGCACCTTGCGGCAATCCTGTTCTATGCCCTGTGGAAACGCGAAAATCTCGTGATTTCCATGATAACGGGCTGGAAGCAGGTGGTCTTGCCCGGGGAAAGTGGAGGGGCTTCATCTAGCTTGAGAAGCTATGGAGATCCTAATGACGAAACGAGCGAGACGTGATTTACGGATGATTTTCGGCGCGAAGCGGTGCGTCTTGTTGCGACGAGTGGCCGGACGGTTGGACAAGTTGCGGATGATCTGGGTATTGGCAAATCAGCTGCCCGTCTTTTATCGGAAAGCACGGAATGTCCGCCCGCCCGGCACCTTCATCGATTTCCTGAAATAAAAATACGGCCCGAAACCTTATTGGGACCGACAGTGAAAATGGTCGTTTTTAACGCTTGAGAGGGTCCAATTAGACCTTGAATTTCCAAAGATTGCTGGCTCCTATGCTGTTTTTTAAATGGGGGCGTTATGAGCTGGTCTGCCGATAAAACCGAAGTCAAAAGCTGGAACGAGTGGGATACCCTGCGCCATGTGATCGTGGGCAAGGCCGATGATTGCCACATCCCGCCCCCCGAACCCGCACTCGATGCCAAAGTCCCCGAAGATAGCGACATGCGCGGTCAGTGGGG
>CALFAK010000178.1 GCA_937948985.1 uncultured Neomegalonema sp.
ACACCCGCCCAGATGCCGCGCCACCGCCTCCGCACTATCCGCCATCGCCCGGCAGCGCAGGTCCAGCGTCTCCAAGCCTTTTAGCATCACCCACGCATTGAACGGCGACAGCGCCCCGCCGGTATGCTTCATATATTCGAGGATCGGCCCCCGGATCAGCTCGGCAGACCCCAACAAAGCCCCGCCCAGACACCGCCCCTGACCGTCGATATGCTTGGTCGTCGAATACATCACCATATCCGCGCCCAGCTCCAAGGGCCGCTGAAACACTGGCGTCGAGAACACGTTGTCCACCACCAACAACGCCCCGCCCGCATGAGCGATCTCAGCAACCGCTGAAATATCAATAATCTCCAGCGTCGGATTAGACGGGCTTTCGAGGAAACAAATCTTCGTCTCCGCCCGCATCGCCGCCCGCCACGCGTCCATGTCGCCGCCATCCACCAGCGTCGTCTCAACGCCAAAGCGCGGCAGCAGGCTGTCGATTATATAATGGCAAGACCCGAACAGCGCCCTTGCGGCCACAACATGATCGCCCGCCTTCAGCTGGCCGAACATCGCCGCGTTACACGCCGCCATGCCTGATGCCATCGCAAAGCAAGCCTCGGCCCCCTCCAGCGCCGCCAGCCGTTCCTCAAACATCGCCACGGTCGGATTGCCGTAGCGTGCGTAGACAAATCCGGGATCAGACCCGTCAAACCGCGCCTCCGCCATTTCGGCGTTCTCATACGCGAACCCTTGGGTCAGATACAGCGCCTCGGACATCTCACCAAAACCCCGACGGTCGGTTCCGGCGTGGATCATACGGGTGCGCGGGTGCAGGGAATCAGTCATCAAAGCCTCCTCTTTAGCGGTTTTGGTTCGGAGGCCATCCCCCACGCAGCCCGCAATCTGGCTATCAAATCGCTGCGATTTTCGGGATAAAAGGAAAGGGCAGGGCGGTCAACCTTGATCTCCGCCTATCTCACACCAACAAAATATCATCCTCCAACGCGGCAACCGCGATGCTGCCCAGCGTCAACACATCACCACCGCCAAAGTCCATCACCACGCTCGTGCCTGACTGCGCGGCGAATTGCGACAGCACCTGCGCCACCCCACAGCGCTTCGCCAAGGTGTGATGCCAGAACGGAATAATTGAATTGATCAAGGTACAGGTCGTAGCGGTCGTAAACATTCAACGCTGCCCGAATCCCCGCATTGGACGGGTCGCTTGCCGGATCATAATCGTTCAAAAACGCATCCGGCAGTTCAACTCTGTCCACGGAAAAAAGCCCCAACAGCTTTACCGTGCCTTGATTGCGAAATTTTTGGAAAATGGTGGAGCCTAGCGGGATCGAACCGCTGACCTCCTGCATGCCATGCAGGCGCTCTCCCAGCTGAGCTAAGGCCCCGTAACCAAATCGGTGAAATGCTTCCTATGCGGGGAAGGATGCGGGTTCAAGAAAAAACCGCGCTTCCCCCTCATAAAATCTGTCATTATTTGACGGATCAGATCTCGTCGTCATCCTTGACGATTTTGACACCGATTTCGTCATCATCATCATCTTGAACAACGGTGATATCATCGTCTTGCTCAACGTCATCATCATCGTCGTCATCATCGTCGAGCAGGGCATCATCCGCCACGAAGGCGGCGTCATCATCTTCGTCATCTTCATCTGATGTCTTGATAACGGGCTTCGCCGGCTCTTCGTCGTCTTCCAGTACAACGGTATCGTCATCAATCTCGATTTCGCCGTCATCATCATCTTCAGATGTGACTTCGACCAAATCTTCGTCATCATCCTCGATAACCGCCGCTTTTGCCGGCTTCTTCTCTTTGGTTGCCGCCGCAGCCTTGCCCCGGCGCGGTTTCAGCGCAGCGGTCAGATCATACTCCGCTTCACAGCTCGGGCAGATGATCGGTGTCTTGCCCAAGTCATAGAAACGGACCGAGCAGCCCTGGCACAGGCGTTTCACGCCCCATTCTGGTTTGACCATCTCAACGATTCCTCTCGTGGTATCAGCGCGGTCGCTTGCCACAGAGTGGGCCGCGTGTCAAAGCCTCGCTGTTAAAAGGACAGATTTGTTGCACTGCACCATATAGCGCTATATGTAGGTGAATTAAGGGTTCTAACCAAAACCTGTGCTACAGTTAACATTCTTGATGAATGATCGGATTTGAAGATGCTCTACCACGCTTATGAATGGACACACGCCACGATCGCCCCTTGGCGTCAGGCGATCAAAGCCGGACAAACGGCTTTGAACGACCCCAGAAACCCGTGGGCAGGCTCTTTCAGCGCCCGCACAATGGGCGCCGCGTTCGAGATGTTCGATAAGGCAACGGAGCGTTACGGCAAACCGGAGTTCAATATCGACATACTGGCCGCACACGGCAAACCCTGTGCAGTGCGTGAGGAAATCACCCTTAGCAAACCATTCTGCAATCTGCTGCATTTCCGCCGCTACGGTGAGGGATGTATTGAGGGTAAAGACCCTAAAGTCCTGATCATCGCGCCAATGTCCGGCCATTTCGCCACGCTGGTCCGTGGTACCGTGATGTCGATGTTAGAGACGCACGATGTCTACGTCACCGATTGGGTTGATGCGCGCAATGTCCCGCTGACCGAGGGCGAATTCAACCTTGAAGACTACGTCATGTACCTCGTTGAATTCCTTCAGCACATGGGTCCGGGCACCACAATCATGGGCGTTTGCCAGCCCGGCGTGCCCGCGCTTGCCGCGACCGCGCTGATGGCCGAGGACAACGACCCCTGCCGCCCTGCCGCGCTGATCCTGATGGGCAGCCCGATTGATACCCGTGTCAGCCCGACAAAGCCAACCGAACTCGCGGATGAGCGGTCGCTGTCATGGTTTGAGACCAACATGATTTCACTCGTTCCGATGCCTCATCCCGGCGTCATGCGACGTGTTTATCCCGGCTTCCTTCAACTCAGCGGCTTCATGTCGATGAACATGGACCGTCACATGACCGCCGCCGTGAATCAGTTCGACAACCTCGTCAAAGGCGACGGCGATGCGGAGGAAGCGCACCGGAAATTCTATGACGAATATCTCGCGGTGATGGACCTGACGGCGGAATTCTATCTGCAAACCATCGATATGGTTTTCCAACGTCAATTGCTGCCAAAGGGCGAAATGGTCGTTAAAGACCGCCTCGTTGATCTCGATCACATCACTGATGTTGCGATTATGACCATCGAAGGCGGGCGTGATGACATCACGGGTGAAGGCCAAACGCATATCACCCACACGCTTTGTAACAAGCTGGCGGAAGATAAAAAACAGGCTTACACGCATCCTGATGTGGGCCATTACGGCGTCTTCAACGGCTCGCGCTGGCGGGCGGATATTCACCCGAAAGTTTCCGCTTTCATCGCTGAACACCGTAAAGGCACGGATGCCAAAGCTACCTGAAAGCTTTGATGTCGACGGGGTTTCCACCCCCGTCAAAGTCCTGCGAAACCCGCGCGCCAAGCGGGCGACTCTCACGGTCAGCCGCGTCACGGGCCGGGCGACGCTCAGCATGCCGCCCGACATGCCATTCGCCGAAGCACGCGACTTCGTCGATGCGCATCGAAATTGGCTGTCAAAACGCGTCAATGCCGCCCCTGACGCCGAACCGTTCCGGTTCGGCATGACAATCCCGTTTCGGGGCCAAGATCATTGTGTTGCCTCGCGCACAGGTCGGGGCGTGCGCGTCGAAAATGGCGAAATCCGCGTCGCTGCCTCCGATGATGCCCTGCCGCGTGTGTTGGAGCGCTGGTTACGTGAACAGGCCCGTATGCGCCTCTACGAGCGCAGCACAGCCCACGCGGCGGCGCTCGGCGTCACATTCTCCAAACTATCCGTAAAAGACACGCGCAGCCGCTGGGGGTCGTGCTCCAGCGCAGGGGCGCTGTCCTATTCGTGGCGTGTCATCCTCGCGCCTGACGAAGCCTTGGATTACCTCGCCGCCCATGAGGTCGCCCACCTGCGCGAAATGAACCACAGCGCCCGCTTTTGGGCACATGTCGAACATCTATGCCCCGATTATAAGCATCATCGGGACTGGTTCCGCACCCACGGCGCAGAACTCCACCGCTACGGGCGAACATAACACCTTATCAGGCGCGTTTGCCCCAAAGGTCGTGCTCACCACTCTCATCAATGATAACTTCGATCATGTCACCGGGCGACAGCGACTCGAAATCTTCGTCGATGAACACACTGCCATCAATTTCCGGCGCATCCGCACTGGAACGTCCCTCGGCACCTTCTTCGTCGATAGAATCGATCAACACACTCATGCGGCGGCCAACTTTCGCTTCAAGTCGCGCCTCGCTGATGGCCTGCTGATGCGTCATCAACCGTTCCCACCGCTCTTGCTTCACATTGTCAGGTACATGATCCGGCAGATCATTCGCCGCCGCACCATCAACATTCTCATATTTAAAACACCCGACCCGATCCAACTGCACTTCGGTCAACCAATCGAGCAGCATTTGGAAATCTTCTTCCGTCTCGCCCGGAAACCCCACGATAAACGTCGAGCGAATCGTCAACTCAGGACAAACCGCCCGCCACGCCGCAATCCGGTCCTGCGTTTTCTCCTGATTTGCCGGGCGTCGCATCGACCGGAGTACTTTAGGTGATGCGTGCTGGAACGGAATATCCAAGTACGGAAGGATTTTGCCCGCCGCCATCAACGGGATAACCTTATCCACCGACGGGTACGGATAGACGTAGTGCAGCCGTACCCAAACCCCCAGTGTTCCCAATCCCTCACACAGATCGTGCAGGTCGGTCCGATACGATTTACCCCGCCATTCCTCGGCCTTGTAACCCACATCAACACCATATGCGGATGTATCCTGAGAGATCACAAGCAACTCTTTCACGCCCGATTCGACCAGTCGCTCCGCCTCGCGCAGCACCGCATGAACAGGGCGCGAAACCAGCTTTCCGCGCATCGACGGTATGATGCAGAACTTACAGGCGTGATTGCACCCTTCCGAAATCTTCAGATAGGCGAAATGGCGCGGCGTCAGGCGCACGCCTTGACCTTCACGGGGGGCGGGGATCAGATCGACATGGGGATCGGGGCGCGGCGGCACGGCGGTATGAACCGCATCCATCACCTGCTCATATTGCTGTGGTCCTGTAACGGCCAGAACCGCAGGATGCACGTCTGTAATTGACTGCGCTTCCGCCCCCATGCACCCCGTGACAATGACCTTGCCGTTCTCACGCACAGCCTCACCAATCGCCTCAAGGCTCTCGGCTTTGGCGCTGTCCAAGAATCCGCATGTATTCACGATCACCGCATCCGCGCCATCGTAATCGGGCGAAAACTGATACCCTTCCGCGCGCAACCGCGTGAGGATGCGTTCTGAATCGACGAGGGCTTTGGGACAACCGAGGCTGACCATACCGATTTTAGGTGCTGTGTGCTGTGTGCTGGACATAGCGCGTTTTGTGCGATGCCGCATCTTGGCGCAAGCCTAAATCGAATCCCGTAGTGTCTCGATCGCTTCTTCGCGTCTGCTGCGTGCAATCGGGCTGACGCAATGCGGGGTCTTATCCCAGAATCGGCTCCGCCCGAACAATTGCGAAGCCGCCAGCATCGCCGCGATTCCCCCCATCATCCAATAGATACTCAGCAGAGGCGCGAACAACGCAACCTTACCGCCAAACCGCCTGAATGCCGTCACCAATGCCGCGCCGATGATAATGACCTGCCCTGAAACCAAAACACTGACCACCGCCATCACAATCGTCGAATCCCCACCTCCGAACACAGGAACCGAAAACCCCAACAGCCAAGCGACAATCATCGCGAAGAAAACCGGTTGCACCAGAAACGCTACAAAGCCGTCCAAAAGCATCACATTGATCGCCAGCGCAGGTAATACACCCAATTCCGCGAATAAACGCCCCGGATGACGCATATGCACGGCCCAGGTCACCATGAACCCTTTGATCCAGCGCGACCTTTGCCGGATCCACATGCCAACGCGGGTCGTGGCTTCCTCGTATGTCGTCGAATCAAACACCGTCGCCTGATAGCCTGCACGGGCAAGGCGCAGACCAAGATCGGCATCTTCAGTCACATTGTCAGGATCCCAACCACCCAGCGCGCGTAATTCCCGCGTCTTGATATAAAGCGAAGTCCCGCCCAGAGGCACAGGCAGTCCCAAACGGCTAAGACCCAGCAACAGCGCATCAAACCACATCGCATATTCCAACGCGACACAGCGTGTCAGCGCGCTCTCATCGGGGTTATAATGGCTTAACCGCGCCTGTGCACAGATTACATGAGCGGGCGCATTGTGCAGCGTCCGCACCGCATCCGTAATCTGATCCGGTTCCGGGCAATCCTCGGCATCAAAAATACCGACAATCTCACCGCGTGCGAAGGGCAGGGCGTAGTTCAACGCTTTCGGTTTTGTGCGCGGAATGCTTGGCGGGACCACAATCGTCTCACACCACGAGAAAACAGGTAATGCTTTCAGCTCCCGCCGCGTAGCCAGATCATCCGCCTCAACTAAAATTTTCACATCAAGCTGCTGCTTCGGATACCTCAGCCGCTCAAGTGCTTGCAACAATGCGGGCAAGCTGTCTGCCTCCCGATAAACGGCGATTAAAACCGTCACAACGGGTAACCTGCCTGGCATCAAGGCAGGCGCGTGTTTGCGGCTTTTGAGCGCGGACAATACCAAAATAAACCGCAAGAAAGTGGTCGCGAGCAAATAGAGTGTCACCAATGTCCAAAAGACGAAAAACCCATTCGCACCACTGAAAATCGCGCCCACAAAGCTCGCACCCAACACCGCAGCACTGGCCTTCGTTGAAAAAGGCATGGGTGTGCGTGCAGAGAATAAAGGCTTCGTTTTGTATAGCCCGTCAACAGCCTGCGCCGTCAGTAATCGTCCAAACCGTTTGTGCAAATACCTCATCATCGCCGCTTTAGGCACAATCACGATATCCGCAATCGCCAAAACGTCGGGCAGTTCTCTGATGGCGGTCAGTCCGTCTGAATGTGAAACGGCGGCAAGCGTGATCATCCCGTCTTTCTGCGCGTAAGGGATCACCAAATGACGACAACAAATGTCCAAAAAGGCATCTTCTGTTAACGCAGGGTCGGGCGCAAACTTCCCGAACAAAAAACGCGCTTGCGCAACCGTGATAACAGGGCGCTCATCAGCGGCGAGAAGGCGAAAAGGCTTCGCATCTGCGGTTTCGCCAACGCCTTCGTCTTTCTCATGCTCTGCCAAAACAACACTCCCCTAAGGAGTGTCATTCAGAGGTGTTACTCGCTATCGGTCAATTATTTGTAGCATTATGGTGATAACTGAAACGTGTATGTTGTATTTATGACCCAAAATGAAACGTTACGCAGTCATACTGGCCGCAAACCGTTCAAACAGGTAAAAGCTGTCCTTCGGACCGGGACTGGCCTCAGGGTGATATTGTACGGAGAAAATCGGTTTACCATTCACTCGCAGACCACAATTTGTGCCATCGAATAATGACACATGGCTCTGCACAACATCATCAGACAGTGAGTCCGCATCAACGGTGAAACCGTGATTCATAGAGGTGATCTCAACCTTACCCGTATCAAGGTCTTTCACAGGATGGTTGGCGCCATGATGCCCGAACTTCATCTTGCTCGTCGTGCCGCCCAGTGCCAATGCCAGCAGTTGATGCCCCAAACACACCCCGAATATCGGCTTTTGCGCCTCAATTAATTTGCGGATGGTCGGCACCGCATACGCACCTGTCGCCGCCGGATCGCCAGGACCATTGGTCAGAAAAACACCATCGGGTTCCATCGCCAGGATCGTCTCGGCATCCGTATCCGCCGGAACCACTGTCACCTCACACCCGACATCGACCAAGCACCGCAGGATGTTGCGTTTCGCGCCAAAATCAATCGCAACAACCTTGTGCTTTGCCGTCCCGCTTTTCGTATAACCCTCCGGCCACTGCCATTGCGCTTCATCCCACGCGTAGGGCGTTTCGCACGTCACCTCAGCCGCAAGGTCCGCCCCTTCAATACCGTTCCAGCCGCGCGCTTTGGCGATCAGGGCGTCGGCATCGATATTTCCGTCCGGCGCATGGCAGATCACCGCATGAGGCATCCCCAACTCGCGCACCAGCCGCGTAATCCGGCGCGTGTCAATTCCCGCAACCCCGATCCGGTTCGCCCCCTTCATCCATGCATCCAAATCCGCCGCCGCCCGCCAGTTTGAAGGCGCGGTCGGGTCCATCCGCGTTACCATCCCCAACGCGACAGGGGATGCTGATTCCTCGTCCTCCGGTGTCGTGCCCGTGTTGCCGATATGCGGGAAAGTGAATGCAACGATCTGCCCGCTATAGGAAGGATCGGTCATCACTTCCTGATAACCCGTCATCGCGGTGTTAAAGCACAACTCGCCAACCGCTTCCCCGACAGCACCAAATCCCTGACCCCGGAATACCTGCCCGTTGCTCAACGCAATACAGGCGGTTGTTTTGCGTGTTAAAAGCTCATCAGAGCCGGGCGCTGACGTTGTGAGAGTGGACATCGTGACGGTCCTTTGATCGGAGATGAGTTCGCGGGTTTCTCTAAACGAAAAGCTAATCTTTGCAAACCCGGTTTTCCTTTGCGCGAATGCCCGTTAAAGAGTGCTGAAATCAAGGAGACGGATATGCGCGACAAGGTAGACGCTGCGTTCAAAGCGGCATTAAAATCGAGGGATCCGCTGCGACTGTCCACCATGCGCCTCATCCGCGCTGCACTGACCGAGCGTGACATCGCTGCACGCGGAGCGGAAGAGGGGGGCGGCGTCAGCGATGCCGATATGATGGCCCTGTTCCAAAAAATGATCAAACAACGGGAAGAATCCGCCAATCTCTATGAGAGCAGTGGCCGTGTAGAACTCTGCGAGCGCGAACGTGGAGAGATTGAAATCATCCGCGAGTTCCTGCCAAAGCCCATGACCGCCGAGGAAACAGCCGCTGCGGTTGAGGCGGCGATCAAATCCACGGAAGCGTCTTCACTCAAAGACATGGGTGCCGTGATGGCAAAGCTGCGCGCGGACCATCTGGGGCAATTGGATTTCGGCGCCGTTGGCAAGCAAGTCAAAGCGGCGCTTTCGTCATCATAAGAAAATTCCGGCAACGCGCCTGATACAAGCGCTTCGCCCAAGACAAACGAGAATGCCGAAATGGCTAAGAAACTCAAAAAAGCCCCCCGTCCAAAAGCGGTTCTCCCACGCGGATTGCGCGACAGCTTTGGCCAGGAAGTCATCATCCGCAACCAAATGCTCTCCCGCATCGCAGATGTCTATCATCGCTATGGCTTCGATCCGCTGGAAACCCCCGCGCTTGAATACGTGGAGGCGCTCGGCAAGTTCCTGCCCGATGTGGATCGGCCTATGGGCGGTGTATTCGGCTTTCAGGACGATGATGAAAGCTGGGTCGCGCTCCGTTACGACATGACCGCTCCGCTCGCCCGTGTCGCTGCCCAGTACCGGAACGAGCTGCCATCCCCCTACCGCCGCTACGCGATGGGTCCGGTATGGCGTAACGAGAAACCCGGGCCGGGCCGTTACCGGCAGTTCTGGCAGTGCGACGCGGATACCGTGGGCACGTCCACCGTTGCGGCGGACGCCGAAATCTGCGCTATGCTCGCTGATGCTCTACAGGCGGCGGGAATCGCGCCGGGCGACTTTGCCATCCGCATCAATAATCGCAAAGTTCTCAACGGCGTTTTGGAAACCACGGGTCTTCTGTCAGGCGATGGTGACGACGACGAGGCCACCGCATCCCGTCGCGGGATCGCCCTGCGCGCCATCGATAAACTCGACCGTCTTGGCGAGGGCGGCGTTCGGGCATTGCTGGGCGAGGGTCGTTTGGATGAAAGCGGCGACTTCACCAAGGGCGCACTTCTCGGTGCTGAACAAATCGATATCATCATGGGTTTTGTCTCTGCGGAACGCGAAGACGGTGCGAAAACCTGCGCCCGCCTGCGCGAATTGATCGGCACATCCGAGCAAGGCGCAGAAGGCGTGAACGAACTCGAAGAGATCGCGATGCTGCTTGAGGCGCAAAACTACCGCGCCCCTGTCGCCAAAATCGACCCCTCCGTCGTGCGCGGTTTGGCTTACTATACCGGCCCTGTTTACGAGGCAGAATTAACCTTTGAAATCGTTGATGAAAAGGGCGAGAAACGTCAATTCGGCTCCGTTGCGGGCGGCGGGCGCTATGACGACCTTGTCATGCGCTTCACCGGACAACGCACCCCCGCAACGGGCGTCTCTATCGGTGTCGACCGCTTGTTGGCCGCATTGGAATCCCGCAATGTGGGCGCGTCTGAAACAGTTGACGGCCCCGTCGTAATCCTCGCTCTCGAACGGGATCAAATGGCACATTACCAATCCCTCTGCGCTGATTTACGCAAAGCGGGTGTCCGCGCGGAAGTCTACATGGGCGGCGGAACAAACATGGGCAAGCAATTGAAATACGCCGATAAACGCGCCTCACCTTTGGCCGTTATTATCGGTGGCGATGAACGCGAACGCGGCGTGGTCCAGATCAAAGATCTCAAACTCGGCGCGGAACTGGCGGCAGAGATCGAATCCAACGAGGAATGGAAGGCCCAACCTGCCCAACAAGAAATCCAACAAGATCAAGTGGTTCATTCCATTCTTGACCGTCTCGCACGGACACAAAGCTAATGCTTGTCGCATCAAAAGACTGGTCCGGTGAGGATTTAGCGCGGCTTGATGCCTTGACCGAGCTTGCGCTCGCGGTATTCGAGGATTGCGGTGCGCAAATTGTCGATCCCGGCCAAATCCTTTCCGCCGAGAACCTTCTCAACCTCTACGGCGAAGATATCCGCTCCCGCGCCTTTGTTTTTGAGGGCGGCGATGCGGGGGCGCTGTGCTTGCGCCCCGATCTGACCCTGTCCCTGTGCCGCCTCCACTTAGGCCGGGCCGCAACGGCCACACAGGCCAAATACGCCGCCAGCGGTCCGGTTTTCCGCCATCCCACACAAGGCGAAAACCGCGCGGCACAGTTCCGCCAAGTCGGTTGCGAGTGGTTCGGCGGTGATGACGCGGTGTCGGATGAGGCGGACGTCTTTGCCGCCGTTGCGCGCATTATAAATCAAGCGGGTTGTGCCGACGTGCGTGTCGTCACAGGCGATCTCGGCATTATCTTCTCAATGCTTGATGCCGCCCCCATTCCGGAACGCTGGCGCGCCAGGCTCAAGCGCCATATCTGGCGTCCCGAACGGTTTCGCACCCTGCTGCACGAGCTTTCCTCTGAGGGCACACAGGATCAGGGCCGCATCGCTTTTCTCAAGGCAGTCGGCGGCCTTCAAACCGATCAGGCGAAAGCCGCCGTTTCGCACATGCTTGCGCTCTCAAACACGACCCATGTCGGTCTGCGCACCCATGATGAAATCGCTGCCCGTTTCCTCGAACAGGCGGAAGATGCCCGCGCACATCCGCTTTCCAGCGAACTTGTCACCGCGATTGAGGCCGTTACGCTGTTGAAAACATCCTGCGCCAGTGCATTGATTCAATTGAAAGAGATTGCTCAGACTGCCTCCTTATCAATCGATGCGGCACTTGATCAGTTCGAGCGCCGCCTTGCCGCGCTCGACGCGCATGATATTGACGTGGATGCGTTGCCATTCGAGGGCGATTTCGGGCGTAATCTCGAATATTATGATGGCTTCGTTTTCGAGTTCTACGACGCAAAACTTGCGGATGACAAAGGCCACAGGGCCGCGCAATTGGCCGGGGGAGGGCGCTATGACGCGATGTTATCCGCCGCCGCCCGTGTCTTCAACACCCCGTTCGTCGCTGCACAAAGCGCATTCGGTGCCGCCATTCGCCCTGAGACACTGCTCGATATCACAAACCGCAGGAGCGGCGTATGACCATCCGGCTCGCTTTGCCCTCAAAGGGCCGTCTGCTTGACGACACGCTAGGCTACTTTGCCGCCGCAGGTCTGCACATCCGTAAAACAGGCAACGCCCGCGCCTATGCTGCTGAGGCGCGCGGGATTGACGGCGTTGAGATCGCCTTCATGCAAGCCGGAGAAATCCCCGGGGCATTGGCCGGCGGTGCCGCGCATTTGGGCGTCACAGGCGAAGACCTGATTTGCGAGAAGCAAGCCGCTGACGCCACTGTCCTCATCCGCGCCTTGGGCTACGGCCGGGCCGACCTCGTCATCGCCGTCCCGCAAAGCTGGATCGATGTGGAAACGATGGCCGATCTTGACGATGCGGCCGCAGCATTCCGGGTTTTACACGGCTTTCCCATGCGTGTCGCAACGAAATACCTCAACCTCACCCGCGCTTATTTCCGGCAAGTCGGCTTGGCCAATTACCGCCTCGCCCCCAGCGATGGCGCAACTGAAGGCGCCCCAGCCAGCGGTGCCGCCGAAATCGTCGTTGATATTACGTCCAGCGGTGAAACATTACGCGCTAACCATCTGAAAGTTATCGGTGAACGCCCGATCCTGCGTTCTGAAGCACAGCTCCGCGCCAGCAAATCCGCACAATGGAGCGCCCTGGCTCTCAAAACCCTCCAAACTCTTATTGAACGTGTTGAGGCCCGTGAAGCCGCACAAAACCGCGTTGTTTTGCGCTGTGCAATCGCGGATGCAAACCGCGATTCCCTGAATGCCGCCCTCGACCCCCTCGGCGCATCCCTCATCGCGTTAGAAGATGCCACGGTTACCGTGGGTGCCCCAAAATCAAAGGCTTACGAGGTTTCGCTAATCTTGCGCGAATACGGTGCCCCCCGTGTCGACAGCGTTGAACCGCAAATGCTCTATGGCGCGGGGCAGGATGTTTTTGAGACTGTGAAATCAGCGCTGGAATGCTGATGTTAAAGCAATTTATCCCACTAAACGGAACACAGGCATGACCCATATCCGCTTCAGCCTGACTCAAACCGACGGCAATGCCCGAACAGGCGCGCTGCATACGCCACGCGGTGACATCCGCACGCCGGCGTTCATGCCCGTCGGCACAGCGGCGACTGTCAAGGCGATGCTGCCCGGCAGTGTGCGTGCGACAGGGGCGGATATCCTGCTCGGAAACACCTATCACCTCATGCTTCGCCCCGGCGCACCCCGTATTGAGCGGCTCGGCGGGTTGCACGGCTTCATGAACTGGGACCGCCCCATCCTCACGGATTCGGGTGGTTTTCAGGTCATGTCCCTCAGCAAACTGCGCAAATTGACCGAGGATGGCGTCACGTTCGCTTCTCACATCGATGGTTCAAAACACCTGCTAAGCCCCGAAACTTCAATGGAAATCCAGCGCCAGCTCGGCTCGGATATTGTCATGTGTTTCGACGAATGCACCCCATTTCCCTGCACCCGTGACGAGGCCGAAACCTCCATGCGCCTGTCGATGAGATGGGCCGAACGCTCCCGAAAAGCCTTCGGTGACAGGCCCGGTCATGCCCTTTTCGGCATCCAGCAAGGCGGTGTACATGCTGACTTACGCGAGGAAAGCGCTGAATCTCTTACTAAAATCGGTTTTGACGGCTACGCGGTTGGCGGCCTTGCGGTTGGCGAAGGGCAAGAACTGATGTTCTCAACCCTCGACCACTGCGTCGCTCACCTACCGCAAGACAAGCCGCGCTATCTGATGGGTGTCGGCAAGCCGGAGGACATCGTAGGCGCGGTTTTGCGCGGAATTGACATGTTTGACTGCGTCATGCCCACACGCTCAGGGCGCACCGGACAGGCATTTACACCCCGCGGCAGCATCAACATCCGCAACGCCCGCCACGCCGAAGACCCCCGCCCGGTTGACGAGACATGCGATTGTCCGTGTTGTACAGACTACTCCAGGGCGTATTTACACCACACACACAAGTCACAGGAGATTATCGCATCCATGCTTCTCACATGGCATAATCTGCGGTATTATCAACGCCTTATGGCTGGCCTTCGAGACGCCATCGCAGCACAGCAACTGAATGCCTTCGCCGCAAGATTCACAGAACAGCGCCAAGCGGGTGACATAGACCCGCTCTAACCGCGTCAAACCGATGACGCATACGCATCATCAAATCACAGTTCCCGCATCACCCGCGAAGCACACCATCAGCCGTTGGCCAAACCCCGTTGCCGGCGGCGTTAAACGTCTTTCGACATATTAGCTGGCAAAACTCACGCCAATGTGAACGCGATAGATAATATTTGTATATTATTCACGTCTGCGCGCATCTGACAAAACGCGTGATCGTGTTGTCATTCCGTGCGAAGGCACGGAATCCATCAACCAACAAGTCTTGTCCTCAGAATTCAATCATGGCGGAAGCGAGAGAAGGTGGCTCCTGTCTGTGCGGGTCTGCCACAACAGCCCATGCAACTGTTCGGGTGATGATCCAATGTGGATGCTCCCGAGCCGATCACGGGGCTTCATAGCCCGGAGTCTCACGGGTGGCCATCCACCCGGACATATAAGCGCGATCCGATCAGAAAGGTCTGTTTGAGCAGCGTACTCCGCAGCAAAAAAACCCCGCATCAAGTGCGGGGAAGGGGATGTTTTCAAGAGTCACCACAAAAGGCAGTTGGTATTATTCACGATCAGGTTGATCGCGCCTCACGAGGCGCGCAACGAATCCCGCAGCGCCCTGATCCGCTTCAGCGCATCATCGCGTGGTTCGTCGGTTTTTTCCGGTGCCGCGCTTTCGGCGGGCGCGCCCCAAACATCATCATCCGGCTTGGCATTCCGGTCCCAGTCATCCCAACCATCGACAACTTCGGTCAACGGCATATCGGCGGGATCACTGGTTTTCCCGACGGGCGCTTTGCCCGGATTGAAGAATGATGTCTCCGGCGTGTTATCATCACCCACGTCCCAATCATCTTCAGCGGCGGCTTTCTTTTCCGCTTTATTCGCCGCCCAGTCAGCCTTGATCGATGCTTTCAACCGATCAAGGCTCGGCTTCTTCCATTCTTTAGGATTGTTGGATTTCGGCGTCTCGGCTTGCTTGGAGCGCTTGCCGAATGCGGGAGTTTGGCGCGCTTCTTCAACGTAAATATCGTCAAAGCCCTGCGGCATCGTCTCTTCAAAAATTTCGTCATCATCCACGTCGTCATAAACATCCACTTTTGCGGCGGGCAGACCTTCGCCCAGCATCCGGCGGCGGTTGGAACCGATACCATCATGATAGATGTCTTGTTCCGGTGTATCCTTGACGCGCCGACGCTTGCCGCGAAACAACGTCCACCCTATCAAAGCGGCCAAACCGGCGAGTGCGAGTGTCAGAAGCCCGGCCAAGGCACCCGTTGTGAGGCCGAATTGCGCAGCAATATCACGAAACGCTTTGCGCACTTTATCCAGGAAAGTCGGCCCCGAATTCGCATTACCCTCTAACCGTTGCAATGCCGCTTCGGGTGAATTCTGCTCTACGCGTCTTTCAACGGCAGGGGCGCGCGGTGCAGGCGTCTGCCGTGCCTCACCCCGATCCGCAGCCTCTTGCTGCGTTTGCACCTTAATCCGCTGCTCTTCGAGCGGATCAATGAATTCTGATGTACTTTGAGCAATGGCGGAAAGACTGACAAAGGCAAAAACAACCGCGCTGCCGGCAATCCAACCGCGCGTATTAAATCGGGATGAGCGTATCACTCGTTCAACACTGAAACGCATAGGCATCTTAAATTCCTCGCTCACTTGTCCCATATTCGGACAATCAAAGTCTATTGGTGTGAACATTTCAAGTTATACGCCAAGACTTTGTACGAGAGCGGTATTCACCCGCGTTTCACCGCAAACGGATTTTGGTACAGATCCCCGTGGCTCTCCACCCCGACCTCAATCACGCAATCCTCCTTGGGCCGCGCCACGCATAGCAGGATATATCCCGCCTGAGACTGCCGCCTGTTCAGCGCCGTCCCCTTCGGCTGGCGCACCTTGCCAGCGATCATCCGCGCCGCACAGGTGATGCATCCGCCATAGGCACAGGCAATCGGCAGCTGATACCCCGCCGCCAATGCTGCATCATAGATTGGCTCATCCGCACCGACCTCAATCACCGCGTCCCCCCGATTGCGCAGGGTCACGCGATAGGTCGCCGGAACATCCTCAGCCAAGGCGCAGCAGCCGCTTCAGATACGCCAGCATCCGCCTTAAAGACGGCGCGGACGGTTTTATGTCACCATCCGCCACCGCCTTGGCGAGGTCTCCCCCGCCGCAACAGCACATCCTCACATCCAGATGTCAGAGGTGACATCCCCGCCGGGATAACGCATCTCGTGGCAACGGCTCGGGCCGTTCGGTTCCTTGCCGAAATCGACCACGAAATTCGGCTCAATGCTCATACCGCCGTTTTCGGTGTCACAATTGACGATATACATCTGCCCGCCCTTATCCTTCATGTCAGGGTAGAACTGGTTATCCCATGTCGAGAACAGCGACGTGGTCACAAACAACCGCTTGCCGTCCAGCGACAGCTGGATCATCTGCGGCGCGCCCTGCACCGCGACCCCGTTCACTTCGGGCGCTTTGCCAAGCAAGCCACCCAGCCAGACCTGCCCCGTCATCTTCGGGTTCTTGATGTCCGAAATATCGTATTGCCGCAGATCACCATGCAGCCAGTTCGCGAAGTACAGATACTTATCATCCATCGAGATCAGGATATCCGTGATCAGCGACGGCATCGGTACCGGAAAGCCTTCAACGTCAATCGTCGGGATGTCGATAACCTTCTCGATCTCAAAATCCCCGTCATCCGTCTTCCACCAACGGAACACATTCGAGGACAACGTGGCCGCGAACAGCCCCTCGTTCGACTCGGGATTATGCAGCCCCCGCACTTCCAGCGGAATCATCCCTTCCGCACCCATATCGATGCTTTTGACGATCTTTTTGCCCTCAAAGTCCCAGAAGTGGATCGACTGCCCGTATTTACCCGCACCCACATCATCCAGATCAAAGCCCGGCATAAACGTATTCGGCGCGGCCCATTCAGAGCTGACCATCATATTGTGGCGAGGCTGATACCAGAAATCGTAGTTGTAGTTCATTCCGGTGATGTCATTTTCCCACCTTCCCACAATCTCGAAATCCTCATTGATATGCAGGAAGCCGCCCGGCGCATTGCCATCCGCATCGCCCAGCATCGAGATGATGATATCCGCACCCAGACAATGCACCGTGTGCGGCGCGGACAAATTGGTCTTTTCTTTTATCTCCTCACCGGAGATCACCTTATGCAGCACGGGGTTTTTCGCATCCGCCGTGTCATAGATGTTGAGGTTCGACGTCCGCACGCCCGGCAGAATAATATACCGCCGCGATTTGCTGTCATCCCCATGACAACTGGAGCACGCATTCCACCCTGAGTGGTGCAACTCGTCCCCGATATTGGGCGTCTCGCACCGATGGATGACGGAGGAATATGTCGGGCTGTCCGGGTCCACGTCAACGGTCGCCAGATAGTCCGGCTTCTCAATCCCGGTCCCTGTGTATAGCGCCACCGTATACAGCAGCTTCTCACGCGGTGCTTTCATCGCTTCGGCAGGCGAGGCATAACCGGGACCACCGCAACAGGCTTTCTCATTGTCAGACATCATCGTCTCCCTCACGTGTTTTTTTTACGTAAAGTGAGTGTGAAACAGGTCTGTGGTTTTCACAAGTCTAATTGTCTGACTTTTATTCAAGCGGGCTTCACCCGTCCGCGCACGCACTCGCCCCGATTGAATCGGCGGCCTCCAACGTGGCGTCCCATGCCAGCATGATTGACGCATGGCGGTTTTTGTAGTCCTTGGCAGGGGTCAGCACTTCCAGTCCCGACCAAAGCCCCTCCGGCGCATCCGCGCCCTGCTTGAGCATTGCATAAAGCGCCTCGCGCCCCTCACGAACCATTTCAACCCGCGATCCGATCACATGTTCCGCCAGTATCGCAGCCGACGCTTGCCCCAGCGCACAGGCTTTCACATCCTGTCCGAAATCGGCAATTTGCCCGCGCTCGACACGCACATCCACCGTCACAGTAGACCCGCATAAAGGCGAACGCTTTGTCGAAGACGCTTGCGGTTCCACCAAACGCTCCGCGTGCGGCACGTCAGCAGCCAGCGCCAGAATGCGCTTGGAATAAAGATTGATGAGATCCGCTGATTCAGCCATGTGTCCGCCCTCACGATTACCAGCGATATATAGCTCAAAATCGGCTATTCGCAAAGTCACGCATGAATGACCGCCGCATATGCCACATGGAGCGCCTTATGACCTTCGACGTAACCACGCTGAAATTCGATGATCGCGGCCTGATCCCCGCCATCGCCCAACAACATGACAGCGGCGAAGTCCTTATGCTCGCATGGATGAATGCCGACAGTATTACCGAGACGCTTAAACAGGGCAGGGTGGTCTACTGGTCCCGCTCCCGCCAAGCTTTCTGGCGTAAGGGCGATACGTCAGGTCATGTGCAAAACCTGATCGAGCTGCGCTACGACTGCGATCGCGATTGCCTGCTGCTGCTGGTCGATCAAATCGGCCCCGCCTGCCACACCAACCGCCGCTCGTGCTTCTACACAGCGGTACGGGATGGTAAAGCGATAGAGATCAGCGCGCCTGAATGAGGCAGAACTGCGCCTTCGGAACAAATCCGGAGGTGACTGTGGTCAACGATAAAACTTAACATCAAAAGCCATAAAGACATGCCGGAAATCCAAAGGCCTCTCACCCCAAAGCCGCTCCCGTCGACGCCAGCACCCGGTCCATAAATCCGGCCTCTTTCTCCCGCAAAGCCGCCTCTGCATCCGCGATATAGCCCCGCGTCAGCGGCACATCATCACGCTCGCGGCATAACTGCATCTGGAACACATTGCTGGCCCCATAGCGGAACGCGCCTTCGCAGACGGCGAGATAAAACTCCCACATCCGCCCGAAGCGTTCGTCATACATGCCCTCAATCGCCGCCCGATCCGCTTCAAACCGCTTGCGCCAATGCAGCAGGGTTTCGGCATAATGCACCCGCCAAATCTCGCAATCGGTCAGCCACAGCCCCGATTTCTCCAAAGACTCCGCCGCTTCTGACAGAGACGGTGCATAGCCGCCGGGGAAGATATATTTGCGCAGAAAAGGCGAGGTCACGCCTGGGGGCGCTTTCGTCGAAATCGAATGGATCAGCGCCACACCACCCGGAGCCAGAAAATCCCGCACTTTCAGATAATACGTCGTCAATTGCGTGATGCCCACATGCTCCAGCATCCCGACAGAAACAACACGGTCAAAGGTCTCCGTCACATCCCGATAATCGCGCAGCTCGAACGTCACCCGATCCTCAACACCCAACGCTTTCGCCCGCGCCTGCGCCACCGCGAGCTGCTCTTTAGACAGCGTCACTCCTGTCACATGCACATCTTCCGCATGGGCCAGATACAGCGCCATCCCGCCCCAACCACAGCCGATGTCCAACACCCGTTGCCCCGGTTTCAGGTTCAACTTCGCCGCAATCCGGCGCTTCTTGGCCGTCTGCGCCTCGTCCAGCGTCTCGTCACCGGTCTCGAAATAGGCGCAGGAATATTGCAAATCATCGCACAGGAACCGCTGGTACAAATCATTGCCCAGATCATAGTGATGCTCGACATTCTCCCGCGAGCGGCTGATCGGATTATGCTGCGCCCGCCGCCGCACCCCCCGCGCCAGACCGCGCCAGAAAATCTGGTTCGGCGTCAGATCGAAATTGCGCTTGTTAAGGAAGAACAACTCCATAAACTCCCACGCGCCCGTGCCATGTGTGACCGGACTTTCGATCGTCAGAACCCCGTCCATAAACGCCTCGGCGGCTTTCATCTCAGGGTTCAAAAATATCTTCCAGTCAAACGCGGGGTCAGAAATACGGATCGCCACATCGGGACCGGGTTCCTCCCCGCCGAATGTCTCAACCTCACCTTCCGGTCCCGTGACCGTCAGCGTTCCCTTGCGGATGGTTTTGCGGAACAGTTTCGGCAGATGCTTCACGGCTTACCACCCCCGGACCGGATCACCCAAATCCCGCTTACGCGCAGCACATGACGCTCGTCAGCGTACAGGTCGCCCTGCATGAACAAAAATTCACGCGCCTTGCGCACCACCTTTGCAATGCCGTGGATCATCTGCCCGTTTTTGCCCGGCGCGAGGAAATCACACTCGAAATCGATGGTGGCAACAGGTTTTGATCCCGCAGCGGTAAACGCGCTCGTCCCCAACCCCGTATCAGCGATGCTCATCAACAACCCGCCATGCGCCACACCGACCGAATTCATATGCCGATCTTCCAGCTTCAAGGCAAACCGCCATTCCGCTTCATCCACTTGCGCGAATTGCATCGGACCGATCAGGGCGTTGAAACCCTCACCTTTTATGTCGCGCCACGGCAGAGACGGGTCGAACTTCATACTGATTTCCTCCGGCAACCGGAATGTCCACAACATCCTGTGTCAGAGGATTAACCATGACCGCGCCTGAAATCAAAGACCGATATCTCAGAAGGGAGCAGCCAATGCTTGTGCGTCTACAAATCGTAATCCGGGATAAATTTGCATCAGATCGGTGGCACTGATCCGGCTCAGACTTTGCCGCGATGCCCGCAAGGCGCGGATGCCGCTTTTGAAATCAGGCCGCGACGTTAATGGCAACAACAGTTGGTAAGCACGCATATATCTTGCCGCGCTGATGTAATCCGGCTGGATCTGAAACCCGTTATTGCGCAGATACTCTATCGAATTATAGGTCGCCAACCCTTCCTCCAGCACACTCGCGACACCACTCGGTCCGGCTGGTGACAGCAGATGCACCACCTCATGCGCCAATTGGAACAGCGCTTGTTTTTCGTCACGGCCAGCGCTCTCCGTCAGCTGAATGATAATGGTATTGCTGCCCGCCCCGAAGTTTGGATACCAAACCTGCGGCGCATCGCGCGTTGTGAATTCCACCCCCAACAACGTCCAGTTCCGGTCCCGCTTGCCATAGCGATCCTGCGTGAACTTCAGGATATGCCCCATCCGCGACGCCATCGTCCAACTGAACAGGCACGCATCCGAGGGTGCGCAAGGCTTTGCAAGCGTGACATTAGGGGCCGAATGCACCCATCCCGCATCAGCGGCGGCATGGGGTGCACCGAGCGACAGTGTTACCAGTGCGGCATAAGCAAAAGATCGGGTTTTCATCACGCGCTCCATCAGACAATGCAGCACGCTAGAAAGCATTACGGGCAAGAATGCGGCGGCTGCGTCCCCTAAAGGCTTGCAGCTTGCGCGCCAGTTACCGCGATCAGATTATACACATCATCGGCACTGCACCCGCGCGACAGATCGTTCGCCGGACGGTTCAGCCCTTGCAGGATCGGCCCGATCGCCCCAGCGCCGCCAATACGCTGCGCAATTTTATAGCCGATATTCCCCGCTTCAAGGCTTGGGAACACAAACACATTCGCATCCCCTTGAATCGCAGAATCTTTGGCTTTTGAGGCCGCAACCGCCGGCACAAATGCCGAGTCAAACTGAAACTCGCCATCCATCACCAGATCAGCATTCTGCGCCCGTGCCAGTGAGACCGCCTCCGCAACATGCTCCACCCGCTTGTGCCGCGCGCTGCCCATCGTGGAGAATGACAGAAACGCGACACGCGCGTCCTCACCGAGCAGTGCTTTGAATGACTCTGCGGAAGACAGCGCGATTTGGGCCAGCTCCTCAGAGCTTGGCTCAACGATCAACCCGCAATCAGCAAAGATAATCGCACCCTGCTTCGGGTGATGTTCTTGGTTCATGAGCATCAGGAAGAAGCTCGAAACCGTGCTCACCCCCGGCCCACGCCCGATAACCTGCAACGCCGCGCGTACCGTTGCCGCTGTCGTAGCGACCGCACCGCCAATCGTACCCTGCGCATCCCCTTCACGCACCATCAGGGCCGCAAACACCAGCGGGTCGGCGACTGCACGCTTGGCATTCTCAAGGCTCAGCCCCTTATGCTCGCGCAATTTATGATACGCGTGCTCGTAATGTCCGGTTTTGTCGTGAGTGGCGGGGTCGATAATCTCGATCTCCCCGACATTGCCGCCCGCCTCCTTAACCTGAGCATCAACGGAGGCACGCGGACCGATCAGCACAGGCTGAGCAATGCCATCGCGCAAGGCGCGCAACGCGCCGGAGACAATTCTTGGGTCTTCACCTTCAGGCAGAACAATTCGCGCGGGTTTTTTTCGCGCTGTCTCAAGAATTCTGTCCATCGGCTGCATTGTCTCTCTCCTGAACGCGACATCACTGTAACGCGGAACTCATAAGACACTGAGGCAGCAGATGAGAAGCATCTTCTCAGCTCGACTTTGTACATTCAGGCAGCGAAGCAAAGTGCATCGGCCATTCGTTTGAAGCGGTCCGGTGGAATTTCTGGTGGTTCTGGGCCTTGCGGTGAGTGTCGATAAATGTCGCCAACCCAGATCGTGTGCCGGACGATT
>CALFAK010000179.1 GCA_937948985.1 uncultured Neomegalonema sp.
ATTGCCTGACACTCTGGCTCTCCAACCTGACGCACCATGAAAAAGACGCGGACGCCGCAACCGACGCGCTAATCACCGTGCTGGAGGGCGCAAAGGGGCGCGTGATCCTCGTATCCAACGAAATCGGGCTGGGTCTCGTGCCAATGGAAAAACTATCCCGCCAATTCCGCGACGCGCAAGGGCGGCTCAACCAGCGGATCGCGGCGGTGGCGGATCGGGTGGAGTTCGTGGTCGCGGGCTTGCCGATGGTGATTAAGGGCGAGGCGACATGACGAGAAAAATCTGTCATTCCCTGCGAAAGCAGGGAATCTATGCATCAGTAGGCGCTTCTTTCTCGTGCGGCGCACTATTCCCGGTCAAAGCGAGTGGCAAAATGGATATCCCGCCTTCGCAGGGTACAACACTTTCAGTGGATCTACCCCTCCCATGACTCCCCGCCTTATGATCCAAGGCTGCGGCTCCAATGTCGGCAAGTCGATGCTGGTGGCGGGGCTTGCGCGCGCCTATGCAAATCGCGGCATCAAGGTCATGCCTTTCAAGCCGCAAAACATGTCCAATAACGCCGCCGTCACCGAAGACGGGGGCGAGATCGGGCGGGCGCAGGCGTTGCAGGCGCTGGCGGCGCGCGTGCCCAGCACCGTCCACATGAACCCCGTCCTCCTGAAACCGGAGACCGAGCGCGGCTCTCAGGTTGTGGTGCAGGGACAGCGGCTGTGTCATGCGACGGCGCGGGACTATGGCGCGCTGAAGCCGCGTCTGATGGCGAGCGTGTTGGACTCGTTCCAAACCATCTCCGCCCAAGCCGATCTGGTGCTGATCGAGGGGGCGGGCAGTCCGGCGGAAGTCAATCTGCGCGCCGGAGACATCGCCAATATGGGCTTTGCCGAAGCCACCGATACGCCCGTTGTGCTGGTCGGGGACATTGATCGCGGCGGGGTGATCGCGCAGGTCGTGGGGACGCAAGCGGTGATCGATCCGCGTGATGCGGCGTATATAAAAGGTTTTATTATCAACAAGTTTCGCGGCGATGCTTCGCTGTTTGATGACGGCTACCGCCTGATCGAAGAACGCACGGGATGGCGCGGATTCGGTGTCGCGCCGTGGTTCGCCGATGCGGGCCGCCTGCCCGCCGAGGACAGTTCGGACGTACTGCGCACTTTTCACCACGGGCCGACAAAGATCGTCTGCCTCCAACTCTCCCGCATCGCGAATTTCGACGATCTCGACCCCCTCCGCGCGGAACCGGGCCTGACGGTGGAGATGGTCCCCCCCGGCAAACCAATCCCCGGCGATGCCACGCTGGTGATCATTCCGGGCAGCAAATCCACGCGCGGTGATCTCGCATTCCTGCGCGCGCAAGGCTGGGACATTGATCTCATGGCCCATAAACGGCGCGGTGGGATGATCTTAGGCATCTGCGGCGGTTATCAGATGCTGGGCCACACGATTGACGACCCCGAAGGTATTGAGGGTCCGGCGGGTATCTCGGATGGTCTTGGCCTGTTGGATGTGAACACCGTGATGACACCGCAAAAATCGCTGACCCGCATCACCGCCACACATCTGCAAAGCAACATGGCGGTCGATGGCTACGAAATCCACATTGGCCGCACCGACGGGCCGGACCGCGCCAACCCTCTTTTCACCGTAAACGAACAACCGGAAGGCGCGCAATCACCAGACGGGGCCGTTCTCGGTTCCTACCTGCATGGCCTCTTCACCTCCGACAGCTACCGTGCCGCATTCCTGCGCATGATCGGCGCGCGCAGCGAGGCCACAGACTATCGAGGCGGCGTGGAACAGACGCTCGACGCTCTGGCGAAGCACCTGGAAACGCATCTTGATCTGGCCGGTCTTTTGGAGATTTCACACGCAGGAATTTGATTTCCCAATGTGTCGCCACATTCCTATCAACTCCTTATCCTATAAATAGGATAACCTGTTACGTGACCCCACCGGAAAGCCGACCATGCGTTATGATCCTAAATCGAGCTTCGATGTCGAAGCCCTATCGCGCAGTGCGGCACCGTTGGTGATCGGACAGATCGGACAAACGCTTGACGGCAAAGTGGCAACGCCGACGGGCAAATCCCTTTACATAAACGGAAAATGCGCCCTCGCTCACCTGCACCGCTTGCGGGCCAGCGTCGATGCGGTTGTGGTCGGTGTCGGGACCGTTATTGCCGACGATCCCCGCCTGACCGTCCGGCTCTGCGACGGTAACTCGCCCGTCCGCGTGGTGATCGATCCGGCGGGCCGCATCCCAGCAAACAGCCAATGCCTGACTGATACCACGGTCGAAACCTTACTGATTCATGCCGCCGGAATTGCACAGCAAAGCGACAACGTCATCACCATTGTTCCCGATGAAAACGATATGATCGCTCCCCATGCGATTCTCGCGGCACTCAACGCACGCGGTTTTCGCCGGATCTTAATCGAGGGCGGTCCCACGACACTATCCCACTTCCTCGATGCCGGGGCGATTGATGATCTGCACGTGATGGTGGCCCCGAAAATCTTTGGTTCAGGGCGCGAAGGCATCACCCTGCCCCCCATCGATACGCTCGATCAGGCACTGATGCCGACGACCCAAACACTTTTATTCGATGACGGCGATGTTCTCTTCCGTTGTGATCTTACAAAGACGCCGAAGATAGGGTAACGTAATCGTTATAATGTCTCGGAGAATTATATGAGCACCGCACGATACGCTTTCATTCAAAAGCTGCTTCATTGGCTGATAGCACTAAGCGTCATAGGGGCGCTGGCTGCCGGAAAACTGATCGATTTTGTCGGCAATGGCGATTTCAAAAACATGCTTTACGCCAATCACAAAGCGACCGGATTTCTCATTCTCGGCCTTATGATACTGCGGCTGGTGGTGCGGATGATCTACGGCGCACCGGGCCACGGCCCCGCCATTGCACGCTGGCAACAAACCGCCGCGAGCGCGACCCACACGCTGTTCTATATTCTGCTGATTCTGATGCCCGTGATCGGCTGGGCCGCAACTTCCGCTTTCCCTGCCCCCTTGCCGTTTTTCGGACTGTTCGAGGTACCACCGCTGATCGGTAAAGACCGTGAACTTTCAAAGCAGTTATTCGAGATTCATGAGATCATGGGCAACGTCATCATCGCCCTCGCCCTGACCCATATCGGCGCGGCGCTGTACCACGGCTTCATTCTCAAAGACGGCGTACTGCGGCGCATGTGGTTTTAAGATCGAACTACCACTAAAACACCCGCACCAACCATCAGGCGCAATACGCATCCGTGGCAGCAACGAGCGCGCTCGCAATGCCCGGTTCACTGACCGCATGGCCCGCATTCGGCGCGATTACCAGCTTCGATTTCGGCCACGCCCGGTGCAGCCGCCATGCCGTCATCGGCGGGGTGACAACATCAAAACGCCCTTGAACAATCACGGCGGGAAGATGGGTTACCTTACTTATATCCTTCAACAATTGCCCGTCTTCGCGCATGAATCCCTTGTTGATGAAATAATGCGCTTCAATCCGCGAGAACGCGAGCGCGTACTCGTCATGCCCAAAGGCCTGTATCCGCGAGTTGCTGGGCGCCATCGTGACCGTGGCCCCTTCCCAGCGGCTCCACGCCCGCGCACAAGCCCGCTTCTCCGCCTCATTCTCACCGAACAAACGCTTGTGATACGCGGCAACCATATCACCACGTTCGGCTTCCGGAATCGGCGCGATGAACTGCTCCCAAAGTTCGGGATGTATCTGCGCGCAACCACCGTTATGAAACCAGTCAATCTCTCGCTGCTGGATCAGGAATATCCCGCGCAGCACCATTTCCGTGACCCGATCAGGATGCGTTTGCGCGTAGGCCAGCGCCAGCGTAGACCCCCAGGAGCCGCCAAACACCATCCAGCGATCAACCTTAAACACTTCGCGAATACGCTCGATATCCGCGACCAGATCCCATGTCGTATTCTCATCGCAGCACGCGTTCGGCGTCGAACGACCGCACCCGCGTTGATCGAACAAAATGATCCGGTATTTTTTCGGGTTAAAGAACCGCCGCATCGCCGGATTACAGCCCGCTCCCGGCCCGCCATGCAGCACGATCACGGGCTTACCGTCAGGATTTCCGCATTCCTCAACGTAAATCTCGTGCAAGTCCGAAACCTTCAACCGCCGTCGGATGTACGGCTCAATCGGCGGGTAGAGAGAACGGTTCATGCTGACGCTACCCTGACTGTGACACGGCGGACTCTGGCGCAAAGCGCCTAAGCGGAGTAACCAATGGACCAGCGAGAGGCAAGGCCCGCGAAAAAAAATGCAAAGGCACCCGTGATGACAATGTCCGGCGAAACGGTTGATGAAAGCGAGATTGGCAAGTTTGCCGCCCTCGCCGATAAATGGTGGGATCCTGACGGCGCATTTCGTCCTTTGCACCGGATGAATCCGATCCGCCTCGATTACCTGCGCGCCCATATCTGCGCCCAGTTTGGCCGCGATGCCAACGCGCTCAAACCGCTGAAAGGCTTGCGCATTCTCGATGTCGGCTGCGGGGGCGGTTTGCTGTGCGAACCACTTGCGCGCATGGGTGCCGGGGTCATGGGCATTGACGCGGCAGAGGAAGGCATCAACGCCGCCCGCGCACATGCCGACGCAATGGGGCTTGAAATCGACTACCGCGCCATAGCCGCCGAAGACCTGCAAGAACCACCCTTCGACGCCGTTGTCGCGATGGAAATCGTCGAGCATGTTACCGACATCGGCAGCTTCGCCCGCGCACTCGCCGCACTGGTCAAACCGGACGGGCTGGTCGCGCTCTCCACGCTCAACCGCACACCGCAAAGCTACGCGCTTGCAATTGTGGGGGCGGAATACATCCTGCGCTGGCTCCCGCGCGGAACGCATGACTGGCGCAAATTTCCAACGCCGGATGAATTGCGCGCACAATTGGCGCAAGGCGGCCTGAAAACGGTTGAGCAATCGGGCTTCTCATACAACCCGATCACCGATGGCTGGACCCGCACGGAGGATCTTTCGATCAACTATGCGGTCATTGCGGTGCCGGAAAACGCAACCACAGGCTAACGCGTTCGATTTATTTCGCCGATGATCCATACCAACGCTTGAAACAAGGCAGGTGATTTGCAAGCACTTGGATTATGTTCGGGTTCACCGTCAAAGACGCGAAAACGTTAGTCCGCACTTATTGGCAGCGGATGATTTCGCTCGAACAACCGATGATGTGGCTCCTCGCCCTGGTCGTCGGTACACTTTCAGGGTATGCGGCCCTGCTTTTCTATCTCAGCGTCGCCGCACTGCATAAGCTGCTGTTCGGCGCAACAGAAGCGGGTATCGAGAGCGTTGCCGCCAAACTCGATTGGTGGATCATCCTGTCGGTGCCCACATTGGGGGGGCTATGCGTCGGCCTCATCCTGGCTTGTTTCAGCCATAGCGGACGATCCGCCAGCGTTGCGGAAGTGATTGAAGCCGCACGTCTCAGAAACGGCGATATGCCGCTGCGCACAGGCGTCATTTCTGCTGTCGTTTCAACAATCTCACTGGGTGTCGGGGCCAGTTCGGGGCGTGAAGGCCCGGTGGTACATCTGGGCGCATCGCTTACCGCTGTCCTGACACGCTGGCTGAAAACAACGCCCATTCAATCGCGTACCTTGCTCGGCTGCGCGGCGGCGGCGGCTGTGTCCTCCAGCTTTAACGCCCCTATCGCCGGAGCGTTATTCGCCTTGGAAGTGGTGCTCGGCTACTACGCTGTGCGCGCCTTCGCGCCCATTGTCATCGCCAGCGTCGCCGGAACCGTGATCTCGCGCCACCATCTTGGTGACTTCCCCGCCTTTTTGATACCCGATCACAGTCTGCAGACATTCTGGGAATTACCGGCTTTCGGCCTGCTCGGCGTCGTTTCGGCAATTACCGCCATTCTGCTGATGGGCTGCATCATCGCCACCGACAGGTTGAGCGATATCTTGCAGGAAAAATGGAACTACCCGCTATGGCTGGAACCTGCAGTGGGCGGCTTCTTAATAGGTTCAATCGCCCTGATATTTCCACAAGTTATCGGCGTTGGTTATGAAACCACATCGCGTGTTTTATACGAACAATACTCATTCTGGCTGATGTTCGGCGTCATCGTCGCAAAAGTCGCCGCCGTCTCCATAACATTGGCCAGCCGTTTCGGTGGTGGAGTATTTTCACCGTCGCTGATGCTGGGCGCACTCACAGGTGGCGCATTCGGCGTTGTGGCCACCTCGATTTTCCCTGAGTTGAGCAGCGCATATGGCCTTTACGCCCTCGCCGGAATGGGCGCGGTCGCCGCCGCCGTTCTGGGTGCGCCAATCTCGACCAGCCTGATCGTGTTTGAGCTGACGGGTGACTATCAAACCGCTGTAGCGGTGATGGTCTCCGTCTCCGTCGCAACCGTTTTGACGCAGCAAGTGATCGAGCGCAGCTATTTCCACTGGCGGCTCGGCAATCGCGGCCTGCACTTGGGCGACGGTCCGCAGCGCTATTTGCTTGATACGATGACGGTAGGCGATTACGCGATCCCGCGCGGGTCGGAGGGCAGCCCGTCTGAAATGCAGAGTTGGGATTTGATCGAGCAAGGCGTGCATTTGCAGGGCGATGATACCCTCAGCACGGCGCTCCCGATGTTCACGGCCTCACTGGACTACATTCCGGTTATAAAATCCAACGAAGGCGGCGGTCGCACACTGGTCGGCGCGCTCTACCACATCGACGCGCTTAAGGCCTATAACCGGGCATTGGTCGAGGCGCATGAAGAAGAACACGGCTAAAGCAATACGCGATAGATGATCCGTCATTCCACGCGAGGGCGCGCAATCCCGCCTTTTGTCTTGTGCGTTGCTTCTGAAATTTATGTGAGACCGGACGCCAGCCTATGCTGGCGTGACAAACGTCAGGCACGCAACATGATCGCCTGAGAACCTTTGCGAACCGGAAATAGCGCCAGACAAATCTATGCCCGGCACATAACTGCGCCGGGCGACGAAATCAGGCCGCTGCAAGATAACGGTGCATCGCTTGGTTACCACGGTCCGTGCGATAGAATGTCATCACGCGGCTGGTACTGTCGAAGGAGTAACTCGGCGTCGGCCCCAGCGCCTTGCGGATATCCTCAACCCGTTCAGTGGATGCCACCGCAGATGAAAGCGGTATGCCGCCAAATAATGGCACACTCGCAAGCGCCGCTGTGGTTTTCATAAAATCCCGTTTGTTCATCGAGATATCTCCTCGTCAGTATATCAGGCAATATTCGCCTGTTACTACTTGGGGACTGACTGAATACAAAACAATGCAAATTGCGAATAATCGTATGTTCCACGATAGATATTTGAGAACCGCCATTATATGTGCAATGCGAAAGGTTCATCGGTTTTCAAACCAGATCACCCGCCAGCACCCTTGCATTCACAAGCCCACCTCGCTTAATTTCAGAACAACGCTACATTTGCTGCACCGCAAAAAAGCCGGACAGATCGCTCGCAGAAGAGCACATATTTTTATGAGGCACCATGAGCACTCCCGTTCCAGGTATTGAAACCGTCGGCGTCGTGGGCGCCGGTCAAATGGGCAACGGCATCGCCCATGTTTTCGCAGTATCCGGCTACAATGTAGTAATGAGTGACCTTGAGCAGTCACGCATTGACACCGCGATGGAAACCATTGACGGCAATCTGGAGCGGCAACTCCGCAAAGATCTCATAACCGAGGCTGAAAGCAACGCGGCACGCGCCCGCATCAAGGGCACGACCGACATGGCCGATTTCGGTAACTGCGACCTTGTGATAGAGGCCGCCGCCGAGATTGAAACGCTGAAGAAAGACATTTTCAAAAAGCTGGTCGAGGTCGTCCCCGAAAACGCAATCCTCGCCTCAAACACATCCTCAATCTCCATAACGCGCCTCGCAACAGTCACAGACCGCCCCGAACGGTTCATGGGCATCCACTTCATGAACCCCGTCCCGGTCATGCGCCTTGTCGAATTGATCCGGGGTATTGCCACGGACGAGGCAACTTACGAGACCATGCGCGCAGTCGTCGCTTCGCTGGGCAAAGAGGCGGCAAGCGCCGAAGACTTCCCGGCCTTCATCGTCAACCGTGTGTTGGTGCCGATGATCAACGAGGCCGTCTACACGCTCTACGAAGGCGTCGGAACAGTTGAGAGCATCGACAAAGCCATGAAACTCGGCGCAAATCACCCGATGGGACCGCTTGAGCTGGCCGATTTTATCGGCCTTGATACCTGCCTCGCGATTATGAACGTGCTGCATGACGGCTTGGCTGACACAAAATACCGCCCTTGCCCGCTGCTGGTGAAATATGTTGAGGCCGGATGGCTGGGCCGCAAAACCGGGCGCGGTTTTTACGATTATCGTGGCGCGGAGCCGGTTCCCACACGCTGATACCTCACGCTTTCGCGAGCGCGTATAGAAACCGGCGTATGCCATACTAATTTAATACTCTGACGTGATTTGTCGCTTCATTTACCTGTTCAGGAGATCATCATGCGCTCTCTAACCGCCACCGCTTTGAGTGCCGCCCTCGCGTTCTCAACCCTCGGCGCAGCGCAAGCCGCGCCCTACGTGCTCGACAAATCGCACACCGCGATCACGTTTCAAGTCGATCATCTGGGCTTCTCGATGACACACGGATTTTTCACCGATTTCGATGCGGATATCGACTTTAACCCCGATGCGCCTGAAGAATCGTCCGTGACCTTCACCATCAAGACGAACTCTGTGAACACACTCTGGGAAGCCCGCGACAAGCATGTTCGCAACAAGGACTTTCTCAACGTCGAAAAATTCCCTGAAATCGTTTTCAAATCCACATCGATTGAGATGCTCGGCAGCGATACAGCGAAACTGACCGGGGAACTGACAATCCTTGATCAAACGCATGAGGAAGTTTTCGATGTAACTCTCCGCAAAACCGCGCCATCGCCGTTCGATAAGTCCAAAATTATCAGTGGCTTCTCGGCCAAAGGTGAGATTGATCGCACCAAATACGGGGTATCCTATGCCGCCCCGGCGGTCGCAAGCATGATTCCGGTGCAAATTGATCTCGAAATTTCGCCCGCGAAATAGCATAAGATGGTTAAATAATAAAAGAGCGGACCAAGTGCCGCCCTTTTTTATACCAGCCACAAGCCGGGGGGCGAGTAATTGAGCGCGCATAACACGCCCCGGCGATGGGGCTGGGTGGCAAAGACGTTGCACTGGGTCATGGCGATCCTGATTATCGGACTGGCGGTTGTCGGCACGTTAATGGCTAACTTTATCAATGACATGGCGTTGCAGTTTGACTTAACGCAGCAGCATAAATCTTTCGGTTTTGTTGTCTTCACCCTCGCCCTGATCCGCATCATCTGGCGCTGGCTTAGTCCGGCGGTTCCCAATGAACCTGAAAATCAACGCCCGTGGGAAAAAACAGCCTCACACATCACGCATTACGGCCTTTACGCGCTGATGTTAGTGATGCCGCTCAGCGGGTGGATGATGTCATCTGCCTCCGCATTGAACGACCCGGGCGCTTACCCTGTGCAGGTCAAGAACATGGTCTTCGGCATTTTTGAGATGCCAGACCCTGTCTATCCCGCGAACGAAACGCTGGAAAAGCTGTTCCATACGATCCACGCTTATTCATCGTATTTGCTGGCGATATTGCTGATTTTGCACATCGCGGGTTCGCTGAAGCATCATTTCATACTCCGCGACAGCGTCCTGCGCCGCATGGTCCCTTTCGCGAAAGTGGATGAATAATACCAACGGTGATTGATCGTGACTCGTATGGGATTCCCAAAGAGCCGATGATCTGATTCAGTATGGCAAAGGAGATTTGCCATGCCTTCCAGCGTTCCTCTTCGAGATGAT
>CALFAK010000180.1 GCA_937948985.1 uncultured Neomegalonema sp.
TCATAGGCCAACAGGGTGCAGGCGAGGACGGTTGGTTTTTCGGCACCGCGCCGTTTGACCACCATCCGCGAGGTCGCGCACATGATGTTGGCGGGTGAGATATTGAGAATGCCCCAGCAATCGCTTGTGATCTCCGGAACCTCGGCATTATCGTCCATTTCGGGGAAAAGAATACACTCCGCCGGATTGGATGCGTCGATCTTGATATTCTCACGCGCGAACAGGGCCGCATAGCCCGCCCGTGCATCGGCCTCCTCTTCGTCCCAGCATGTGCGTCCGGCGGCATCCATTTGGAAACCGTTCCGGGCCAGCCAGCGCATCCCTTCGATCATTTTGTCGAATGAGCCTTTGCCGCGCTCACGGTCGTGCAGTTCGGCGGTGTGGTGGTCGATTGAAATGCGCAAGGTCAGCTGTTCGCCAAAGCGTTTTTGCAGATCGAGCAGCCCTTTTTGCACGCGCGGGCGCATCATCGGGGCCATTGCGTTGGTGAGGATCAGCATCTTGAAACCGCGCTCCAGCACCGCCTCTGCCATGCCGATGATTTCGGGGTTCATGAACGGCTCACCGCCTGTGAAGCCGATCTCCGGCACAGGCCAGCGGGCGGGGGCGACTTTGCGGCGTTCCACGATCTGTTCAAGGTAATCTGTGACTTCCGCACGGGTCATATAGACCAGCGCGTCATTTGTGGGGCTTGACAGAATATAACAGTTCACGCATTCGATGTTGCACAGTGTTCCGGTATTGAACCACAGCGTCTGTATCGCGGTCAGTGGTACACGTGCGCGGCGTTCGCCTTTTGCGGTGATGTCCGGGTGTGAGAATTTCTCGGTAGGGATCGGCGTAACGCCGTCGTCCATGAACGCCGTGTCAGTATTGAGCGGCGCATTGATCGGGCGGATTTCACCATCCATAGAAAATTCTCCCAAGGGACTTTCGTGCATAAGTTTTATCCGGCTAACCTCCGCAGCGAGCGAAGTCAAATCACGCGCGGCAGCCTCGCGATCTTGTTAGAGCGATGAAATGTTTACGCGTTGTGGTTTTCGGCCTTTGTTTCCGCGCGCGACTGTGCGATTCACGGGGTGATGAACAGTATTAGAAGTTTTCTGGCGTGGTGGTTGGGCGAGTTGCGGCTTGTGTTTTCAGGCCGTGCACGCTCGCCGTTATCTTTGGCGATGTCGAGCAAAGAAGTGGCGTTGATTGAGCGGGGAATCGATAATCCGCTTGGGGTGGTCGAATTGGCCGACCCCGATTACGCCGTGCAGATTGAAGGCTTGCGCAGTATTGCCGAAAAACGTGCGGGACCATCCGCCCCCGTCGAGGTTCGCTTGCCGCTGGACCAAGTGCGGTTTTTGGATTTGGACAGCCCGGTTTCAGAGACCGGGGTGAATAATGCGGCGGTGCGGGTTGCCGATGAGATTGACCGTAAAGCGGGGGATTTGGTGGTTGTTCCCGGCCCCAGTGTGCGCCGCCCGAATGAGAAAATCCCGCAAGTGATCGTCGCCACGACGTTGAAAAGCACCATCGCCGAGGCGGTGGCGCACGCGCGTAATTGGGGTTTTCAGCCGCTGCGCGTGACCAGTGCCGACTGGCCGCCGGAATTTGTTGGCGGGCCGAATTTTTACGCCTCTGAGGGGCGGGTGCGTTCGTCGTTGATCTCGCGGGTGATTTGGGGATTGACCGCACTGACCGTGCTGTTGATCGCCAGTGCGGCCGCACTGGCGCTGGGCACGCGGGGCAGTATTGCCGAGGCGACGCGACTTCAGGCTGAGGAAGCCACCCCCCTCGAACGGGATATGGGGGAGGTTGAAATCCGGCTGGCGAATTACGCGCATTCGGCCTCTGCCGCGATTGAGGGGCGGACCGAGACGGTGCCCGTATGGTATTTGCTCAGCGAACTGGCCGCCGTGATGCCCGGCGATATTGCGTTGGACAGTGTGAAATACCGGCCCGGCACGGTTTCGGTTGAGGGGCGGGGCACGTCGCTTGATCTGATGGCCCGTGCGATGGAACGCTCGCCGTTATTCTCAGAGCCGCGCATTATTGAAACACGTGTCAGCAGTAAGGGAATCGCGCGCTTTCGTATGGATATCACCGTGAATGCGCGGGGGCCGTTATGAAGAATGCCGGGCGCAGCACCGCCGCCGCGATTTTGTTGCTGTGTGCGTTGTCCGCCGCGCTGGCGGCGCTGATCATTGTGCCGACATTTGCCAAGTGGAATGCCTACGGTAAGACGATCCGCGAGAACCGGGCGACGGTCGATCAAATACAGGCCGATGAGCGCGATTTCGCGCGGCTTACCAGAGCGGGCGGAGAGTGGATTGACTTTGCGCGCAATGACCGTGCGGGCTTCCTGAAGGCGACAACCAGCGAACAAGCGCGGCTGAACGCGCGGGATTACATCACCGCATTGATTGAGGGGTATCAGGGTAGTCTGTCCTCCATCGCCTCAACCGTTGAAGCGTCAAGCAGAGAGCGGATTGAGCTGATCCATGTTGAAATCACCGCCCGTGTGCCGAAATCACGCTTGCCCGCGATGATGATCGCGATGGAGGATGAGCCGCCCTTCATTTTGGTCGAGTCGTTCACTTTGTCCTCCTCCGGCAGTGATGAGGCGGCGATCCGTTTGAAGGGGACGATGCAGCGGTTTGAGGGGGTTGAGCGATGAATCGTGACCTTGGCTATGCGGTTATCGCGATGCTGTCGCTGACATCGCTCGCGGCGGTTTGGGCGTTGTTGAATCCCACAGTTGTTGCCGATCCGTCAGGCCGGAAGACGAATAAAAGCGCCATCGCGGCGTTGCCTGTGATCCCGCAGAAACCCGATGCCAGTGCCGCGCGGGAGCGGGCGTTGGCGGTGTTGAGCGCGCGTGATCTGTTCGAGGCTTCGGAACCCGCAGATATTGCCAGTTTGCGTCGTTTGACGAAAGCCAGCGTTGCCCCGCCCGTGCAGTTGAATCCGGTACAAGCGGTGCCGCGCGCGCCCTCCGGCAATGCGCGCAGCCCCGCGCCGGTTCTGCCTGCACCGCAAGCGCTGTCTGCCGCGCCCATTCCTGCGCAGCCGTTACAGCCCGCGCCGGTCTACGCACAGCCGATCCAACAGCCCGCACCGCAATATGTGCAACCGCCCCGGCCTCAGCAGCAGGTGCAACAGCAACGGTTTCCACTGACTTTGCGCGGGGTTTTTCCGAACCAGCAAGACGGCGGGCGCGCTTTGGTGGCGATTCCTGACGGGCGGATCGTCTCGACAGGGTTGGGTGGCGTGATCGCCGGGTGGCAAGTGCTGCGCATCGGTAATGCGTCCGTCACCTTGCAAGCGCGCGGCGGGCAGATGGTTGAACTGCGGATGCCGGGGTATTGATCCTACAGCAATACCAGCGCTGCCAGTCCCAGGAATGCGAGAAATCCGACCACATCGGTGACGGTGGTGACGAAAACCGCTGAGGCGAGGGCGGGGTCGGCGCCGAGTTTTTCCAGCCAAATCGGGATGAGGATTCCCGCGAGGGCGGCCACAATCATGTTGATGATCATGGCCGCACCGAGAACACCCCCCAGAGCCGGGTCGCCGTACCAGGCCCATGTCAGCGTCCCCATGACAACTGCAAACACGATGCCATTCACGAGGCCGACAGCGGCCTCGCGGGAGATAATCCGCATCGCATTGGTCGTGGTGATGTCTTTGGTGGCCAGCGCCCGCACGGCAACGGTCAGGGTTTGGGTGCCCGCATTGCCGCCCATTGAGGCGACGATGGTCATCAGGATGGCCAGTGCAACGATGCTTTCGATGACCGCGTCAAACTGGGCGATAACAGCCGAGGCAATCACAGCGGTGAGCAGGTTCACGGCCAGCCACGGCAGGCGTTGCTTGGCAATTTCGACGACGGAATCGGTCAGTTCCTCATCGCCGACGCCGCCCAGACGCAGCAGATCTTCTTCGGTCTCGTCATCAAGCGCCTGCATCGCATCATCGATGGTGATGACCCCGGCGAGGCGGCCCGACTCGTCAACAACGGGGGCGGAGACGAGGTGGTACTGATTGAAGACATAGCCGACATCTTCTTGCGTATCGTTTGCGTCTATCACGCGGAAATCATCGCCCATGATCGCGTCCATTATGACGGGACGGCGCGAGGCCATCAGGCGCGATAACGGGACAGTGCCGAGCGGTTTGTGTCCCGGATCGGTCACGACGATCTCGTAGAATTCTTCGGGCAGATCTTCCCGCGCGCGCATCATGTCTATGGTCTGGCCGACTGTCCAAAATGGCGGGACCACGACCACGTCGCGCTGCATCATCCGTCCGGCGGAGTATTCGGGATATTCTAGCGAGCGTTCGATGCCAATGCGGTCGGAGGCGGTCAGGGAGCTGAGAACGTCTTCTTTAAGGTCATCGTCGAGGCTTTCGACCAGATAGACGGCGTCGTCGCTGTCCATCTCGCCCACGGCGTCGGCGAGGAGTTTGGGATCGATCAGCGGTAGGATTTCGTCGCGCAAACCCTCCTCAAGTTCAGGCAGGACATCGACGGGGAAATCCTGATCGGCCAGGCGGATGAAGTCGTCGCGTTCGGATGCGGAAATTTGTTCGAGAACATCGGCGATATCGGCGGGGTGCGCGTCATCGAACGAGCCGATTAGTGCGGCGCGGTTATCATCATCGATGGCGTTGGAAATGCGGTCGGCGAGAGAGGCGGCGACAATGGGTTTAGAGTCTTCGGGATGGTCGATTTCGGAGACTGAAACGGGCTCTGACATGTGACCTCCTGCTTCGCCAGTCGTTTGGGCTTAGAGCGCAGGCCAAAGGTTGGCAAGGTACAATGTATTTTAGCGCTGTCAGCTGAAACGGGCGAGTGCGTCTTCGATTTCGACGGCGAGGTCGGCGCGCTCGTCAGGGGTCAGAAACGCGCCGATGGCGACGATTTTGCCGGAATGGGACAGCAGAAGCTGGTTCTCGACATGGCGCGTGGTGCGGGTGCGGACTTTGGTCCAGTAGGGCTTGAACTCCCACCGTTTTGTGTCGCGCTTGGGGTGGCGGGCTTCGATGACGAGGCGGTTCTCGAAGATCGCGATCCATTCGTGATAACGGCCATCGGCGTAATTGCGCAGGAACAGCCACCAAACCAGCAGGAAAACCGCCAGCATGAAGCCGACGACGATGGCGACCACCGCGAGATGGGCGCTCCATTCGATGCCGTTATTCGGGGCGAGGAAGGTCATCAGGCCGAACAGGGTGAAGCCGAGGCCGAGGACGGTCATGAAGATTTTGAAGCCGCGTTGCGACAGTGAGCGATGCGGCCACAGCATGACCTGCCAAGCGGGCTGAGCGCCGCTCATGGAAATGGCCGGAGCGGTTGCTCCGGCCATTTTTGTTTTCGGATCGTAAGATGCCATTGCCGGACCGCTTAGTGTGACGGTTCTTTAACCACAGGCAGGGTCTCGAACGTGTGGGCCGGAGGAGGCGAAGGCAGCGTCCATTCCAGCGTATCAGCGCCCTCACCCCAAGGATTGTCAGCCACTTTCTGACCGCGCAGCAGCGTCCAGAATACGATGCCGATGAACAGGGCGAACGAGATGCCCGACAGGAACGCACCGATGGAAGACCACCAGTTCCAGCCTGCGAACGCTTCGTTATAGTCCATGTAGCGGCGTGGCATCCCGGCAAAGCCGAGGAAGTGTTGCGGGAAGAAGGTGATGTTCACGCCGATGAACATCGACCAGAAGTGCACCTTGCCCCAGAACTCAGGGTATTGGCGACCCGACATTTTGCCGAGCCAGTAATACATGCCGGCGAACAGGCCCATCGCGGCACCGATCGACATCACGTAGTGGAAGTGTGCGACCACGTAGTAGGTGTCGTGCAGCGCCCGGTCCACGCCCGCTTGCGAGAGCACGATGCCCGTCACACCGCCGAGGGTGAAGAGGAAGATGAAGCCGATGGCGAACAACATGGGTGTCTCGAACGTGATCGAGCCGCCCCACATGGTCGCAATCCAACTGAATATCTTAATCCCGGTGGGTACGGCGATCACCATCGTTGCCAGCATAAAGTAGGCTTGGGTGTCCGCATTGATTCCCGACGTGTACATGTGGTGCGCCCAGACGACAAAGCCGAGAACGCCGATACCGATCATCGCCCAGACCATGCCAAGGTAGCCGAAGACGGGCTTGTTCGAGAAGGTCGAGATGACGTGGCTGACGATGCCGAAAGCGGGCACGATGATAATATACACTTCAGGGTGACCGAAGAACCACAGCAAGTGCTGGTAAAGGATCGGGTCGCCGCCGCCTGCGGGATCGAAGAAGGCTGTGCCGAAGTTACGGTCCGTCAGCAGCATTGTAATCGCGCCAGCCAGAACAGGCAGGGCGAGCAGGATCAGGAAGGCGGTGATGAAGATCGACCAGCCGAACAGTGGCACGCGGAACAGGGTCATGCCCGGTGCGCGCATGTTCAGGAAGGTCGTGATGATGTTGATCGCGCCCAGGATTGACGAGGCACCGGAGAGGTGAACCGCGAAGATCGCGAGGTCAACCGACATGTTTCCGGCGGTATTGGTCGTCGATAGCGGGGCATATAACACCCAGCCGACACCCGCTCCATCCCCCACAAACACGGACATCACAGCCAGCGTGCCGCCCGCTGTGAAAAGCCAGAGGCTGAGGTTGTTCAGGCGCGGGAAAGCCATATCCGGCGCGCCGATGTGGAGCGGCATGAAGAAGTTGCCGAAGCCGCCGAAGAGGGCGGGAATCAGCACGAAAAACATCATCAGGATGCCGTGGGCGGTAATCGCAACGTTCCAAAGCTGTCCGTTCGGATTGCCGTCCGCGTCGGTCATGATCTGAACGCCAGGATACATCAACTCGGCACGCATCAGCATGGAGAAGATGATGGCGATCAGGCCCAGAAAGCCTGATATCCAGAGATACATGATCCCGATGTCTTTGTGGTTCGTCGAGCAAAACCAGCGTGTGAAAAAGCTGGGCTTGTCGTGGTGATGGGCGTCGTCATGCCCGATGCTAACTTCTGCCATGCAGAACCGCTCCCTGTTCGTCCGGCCATAAGAAAGCCGTCGGTCTGATAACTTTATCGTGGGTCTTTAGCCCAGCCTTTCGCTGAAAACAATGCGGCGATATGGCCTTTACATGTGATTTCCATACTTCGGGACCGGGCACGTCCGCTATGCCTGTGCGTATTGCACTTCAGGCGAAATTTTGGTGGAAATGATTATTCAAGGTTGTGAAAACGTTTGGTGGCGGAGAGTCGGGTATGCAGCAGCGGGTTCAGGAAACTGTTTCGCAGATTTACGATACGATTGCTGATGTCTCTTTGTGGCCTGCGGTTCTGGATCGTATTGCCGATGAAACCGGGGCGCGGGGGTGTATTGTCTTCGAGTGGCAGGGCTATGGAGAGGATCGCCGGTTGCACGCGCCTTACATGAGCGCGCGATACGATCCGGGCCGGTTGGAAAGGTACCTCGCGGCGTTTCATAAGTATGAGGCGGAGGATCAGGATGTGTTCGAGGCGCGCTCGCTTGCGGCGGATGCGATTGATCTGATTTCGGACAATGTGCTCGCCGATTCGGAGGAGTCGTTGTTGCAGCGCCCGCATGTGCAAACTTTGCTGAGTTTTGACATGCGTTATCGCTATGCGGGGCTGCTGAACAAAGACAATCGGGCCATTGCGCGGTTTTCGATGCAGTATACGCCGGAGCACGGGCCGATGAGGGATGAGGCGCGGGAGAAGCTGGGTCTGTTTTTGCCCGCTGTAGCCAAAGCGCTTGATCTTGGCGGCCCGGCGAAGCGGCTGGCGGAGACGCAGAAGCTGTTATTGGCCGGGATGGATGCGCTGAATGTGGGGTTTTGCTTTCTGGATCAGCATGGGCGGGTTGTTACGACGAATGCGGAGTTTGACCGCCAATGTGATGCTTACGAGGCGTTCCGGATCACACCGGAGGGGCGTTTAACGCTGCATTCGGGCGCGGATGGCGGGCAGTTTGAGGCGTTGACGGAAAATTCGCTCAATCATGGCCGTTTTGGCGCGCGGCCCCGTAAAGAGGCGATCGCTGTCAATCGGGACGAAAGTTACGATGCGCTGTGCATCGAAATCTCGCCGTTGGAAAAAAGTGAGGAAATCGGATCGACGCCGTTGAAAGGCTTCGTCCTGCGCAGCCTGGATACGAGCCGCCGTTTGGATGTTGACGCCGGATTGCTGCAACCTGTTTTCGGATTGACCAACACGGAAACCGCGCTGGCGGGGTTGGTTGGCACGGGTCTGACCAATCAGGAAATCGCCGATCAGAGAGAGCGTTCGGTCGAAACCGTGAACGCACAGGTGAAATCGCTACTGCTCAAGACGGGGTGTGCCAACCGGACACAGTTTGTGCGGTTGTTGACCACGTTCGGGGTGACTTTTCTGTCGCCATAAGGGCCGGGGTAACGCGGTATTCGGGTACGGGTTTTTATTGGTTTGAGGTGGCGTTGAGATGGTGCTTGACGGGCGCTGATGTGGCAACGTAAGTTCCTTTTTTGTTCGATTTGAAAAAGGAAAATGTTATCGACTGGACCCTCGCCATAGACCGTCATCGTGACGCGTTGTTGCGGATGCTTGCCGCGCTGCTCGTGTTGGCGGGCGGCGGAGCGGTAACGATGCTGCCGCGCGGGGTCCGGACAGAGATTTATCGTGTCCTGCGCCCTGCGGAAGCGGCGTTACGGCGGTTGATCGTGGTTGTGCAAGACGTTCAGGAGATCGGGCCGGGAAGCGCAAAGCCGCGTTCTGTGCGGGATATGCCCGTCAAAATTCCGCGCCCCGTATCGCCACGATTGCCCGTATTCGCCCTGTTTGACACGCGCAAACGGTTTGATTTCAGCTGTACTCCGGGCGTTACGCGTGGCAATCCGAACATCCGTTTTTTTGACGGCTATGACCCTGTTGTGGTGCAAAAATCCGCGCCGTCGCCCGGTGATCCGGTCAATGCGGAGCGGCTGTGCCGACGGCTGCAAGCGTTTCAGCGGGCGTTGGAAAATCTGCCCGCGCAAGCACGGCGATTGGGGCGGTGGCAGCGTAAACGTGCGGCGCAGCGTACGGAATCCGGCAAGTATTTCAGCCCCATGCGTCCGGGGCGCCCGCCGGGGCACCGTCATCGGGGCAAGCATCCGGTAGACGCGGTTTTGCGAGATTGCCATGCGCTGGCGCTTTATATCCGCGAGCATCCCGATCACAAGCCGCCCCGCCGCCCGAGAGATGGCAGTATTCATCCGCCGGATACGTAACGGGCCGGTGGTTTGCCGGTCAAAATGCGCTTATATCCACGCCCCGCGCAGTTCGGGGCGGCGTTTTCGTGTGCCGTATCGCCGGACGTAACCAAAATTGGTGATGTGCGAAACGGCTGTCGTGGTACCCTCATCGCCGATCACAAGTGAAAAGGGAATTGATCATGTTCGGGATTACGATGAAGCCGATGCATTTTATGGCTCTGCTGGCGTTCGTTGTCGCAGGTTGTCAGGCGACACCGGAAGTTAAAGAGAACCGCGAAGCAACGCTGGCCGCCGAAGGATGGGTGCCCCTTGATGCCCCTGCGCTAAAGTCGATTTTCCCGGGCCATACACACTCAAATGTGCCGGGTTCAGAGTTTAATTTTGATGTATACTTCAGTGCCGATGGTACGATGCGCGCCGATTTGAATGGTAATCCTGACAGCGGTACGTATTACATCACTGATGATGGGTTATACTGCCGCACATTCCAGATTTTCCGCAGTGGTACGGAGCGTTGTGTGAAACTGTACCTGAAAGATACAACGTTGCGCACGGTTCTTGTTTCAGGGGACGGCGGCGATGATTCACGGTGGATTTATGCACCGGGAAACCCGCGCGCCTTGTGAGGCGGTAAGTTGAAAACGGAGGCTACGCAATGACACTGATCGCAACAGCACTGACGGCTCTGGTCGCGGTGATCCATGTGTATATCGCGTACGTGGAGATTTTTGCGTGGAAGACGCGCGGGCCAAAGTTTTTCAATGATTTCGATGCGGATTTCTTCGACGCAACCCAGATTATGGCGACCAATCAAGGTGTCTATAACCTGTTTTTGGCCGCCGGATTGTTCTGGGCGATTATTGGAGAAGCTCCGGCGCTGGCGATTTTCTTCCTTGTATGCGTTGCGATTGCGGGTGTGGTTGGTGCGATAACCGCGTCCCGCAAGCTGTTGATCGTTCAAACCGCTGTTGCCGTGGCGGCGATACTGGCGGTTGTGATGTGATCGCTCAGTATCCGCCCTGCGGGAAGTAATATTGGTCGGTGATGACCAGCCGCCCGTTGCCGACGACGACTTGATCAAGCGCACCGCTGGTGTAGAGCAGGCCGAGGAGGAGGGCCATGAGGGCCGCGCCGAGCAGGACCGCGCCGAAGATTTTCCAACGGCTGTAGGGACGCTGGCCGTAAACCCGCCCGCTGCGCCCGTTGACGACGAATTGATAGGTTTTGCCGCGATAGCGATACGCGGCAATCCACAGCGGCAGCAGGATGTGTTTGAAGGTCAC
>CALFAK010000181.1 GCA_937948985.1 uncultured Neomegalonema sp.
GTCACACTTTCGGCACATTTAGCGGTATACAGAGCACATGACTACTACATCTCTGACTAACACCACACGGCGCGGCGCTCTGAAATTGTTCGGTGCCACTGCCGCCATCGCAACCCCCGGTATCGCTCTCGCAGCGACCAAGGATGCCAAGCCTTTGCTGGCGCTGGACAATGTTCCGCTCGCATGGCCAACTTATCACAAGCTGGCCAGCTTCGACGCCATGCCCCAAGCGGGCGATGAGGTCGTGCTTGAGGCCGATAAATGGCATCCTGCCAATTATACCGGCATCGCTGTTTACACCAAACAGGGTGAGAAAATCGGTTATGTGACGAACCAAAATGTCGCCGCACTCGATTGGGCAATGAAAAACGGCTCAACAGTAGAAGCAAAAATCGCCGCAATTGACGTACCCGTGGTGCGCAGCAAGCGTGTTCCCGGATGGGGAGCGTTCAAGATTGATGTGAGCGTTAAGAACAAAGCCGCATTGGTCTAACTGTAACCCTTTCCTTTTTTTCAAGCTCCCGCGCACCATGTGTGTGCCGGGAGCTTTTTTATGGGAGAAACCGTGATGGGACCATTCGACAGACGCTTGGCTATCAAGACAATCGCTGCGGCAGGACTGGCTTTGAACGCTGCCCCCTCCGCGTATGCTGGTGATGATGCGAATGCCCATGATTTCAGCTTCACGTCGATTGAAGGCGATAAGCTGCCAATGTCGGCATTCGCCGGCAAGGCGGTTTTGTTGGTAAATACGGCCTCGCGGTGCGGGTTCACGCATCAATATGATGGTTTGCAAGCTCTCTATGAGCGCTATCGCGATGAGGGATTCGTGGTGCTGGGCGTGCCGTCACAGGATTTCAGGCAGGAACTGGCTTCCTCAGCCGAGGTGAAGAAGTTCTGCGAGGTGAATTTTGATCTCGACTTTCCGATGACGGAGATAGAGTCGGTTAAAGGAAAAGGCGCGCATCCGCTGTTTCAATGGTTGGCCGGACAGGGCGCGAAACCCGATTGGAATTTCAACAAGTTCCTGATCGCGCCGGATGGCCGTTTTTTAACGAAATTCGGTTCCAGCGTCAGACCCGATGCCCGAAAATTAGTGGAGCAAATCGATATCGCACTGGCAGGAGATATCTAACGGAGGCACTCACCAATCAGCGCTGGCTAGGATAGTAGCGCATTTGGATGACGCGATTACCGAGTTGAGCCTTAAAGAAACCAATCCGCCACCATTTGCCGAATTCGCCAGCGATAATACGCCGCCATGTTCGCATGTTAGTCGGTTTGCGAGCGTCAGGCCCAAACCGATTCCGCTTGAAACACGGGTCAAACCGCCGTCACGTTGACCAAATCCCTCAAGATAAAGGTCTGTCTGCGCCAGATCGAAGCCATCGCCTTCATCCTCAATGGTGATCTCCACATTCCTTTGAAAGTCGTGGATCCTGATGTTCACTGTTGAGTCGGGTGGACTGAATTTTATCGCATTATCAAGCACATGGCCGATTGCTGTTGCGAGCATTTTTTCATCGGCGACTAAATGCACATGTTCGAGATCTTTATCGAAACATGTGATGATTTTCGTGTTGGATGCTTCGGAAAGTTTTCTCACGCGCGATACCGCAACTTCGATAACACCGTTTAGTGAAACCTCAGTCGTCTTGAGAAAATCATCACCGTTTATGATGTCCGCATACAGAAACAACTTATCAATTTTGTCGATCATGTCATCGACACCATCATCAATATAACCGAATGCCAGTTTGGATTCTTGATCCAAATTTTTATCGAGCTTCTGGCTGAGAAGATCAGCAAACCCCTGGATGACATGCAACGGCGATCGCAGTTCATGACGCAAAGCCAGCAGTACCGCTTCTTTTGAGCAGAGCGCTTTTTTTGCGTTGTCACGCGCGATCCGGAGCGCGGCAGCTTGTTCACTTGACCTCAGAACAAAGCCGACGTGATGAACCAAGGTCAACCAGTTGACCGGTTTTTGCACGAATGACGTTGCGCCCCTGTCATAGGCGCGCTCGACAGATCCCAAATCCCCCCGTCCGGTGATCATAATAAAAGGAAGCGCCGAGACCTCCTCACGCGGGTCAGCGCGCATTTTATCCAGAAGCTCCAAGCCTGATAAAATGGGCATCTCCAGATCAGAAATGACCAGATCAAATTCGTGGCTTCCAAATTTAGAGAGTGCCTCGGAGCCATTGCACGCCTCGGTCACATCATACCCGCGTGACGCAAGTTCCTCCGCACCAAGGGTGAGGTAAACCGGATCGTCATCAACAAGAAGAATGCGTCTTTCGCTCATACACCCGATCTCTCATACAACAGTAACGCAATATTCAACCAAGAATCCTACGATATGGCTAATCTGATCGCGAGAGGTGTATAAATAGCGTGTTCAATGCGATCCTAAAACGCCTAACGAAAACTCATAATTCTCTGAGCTTTAAGCTGGCGGTTGCGGTTAGCTCTGGTGTGCTGTTCGCGTGTATTTTGGTGATGATTGGGGTCTTGATACGGACTGCGGATCGTCAGCAGGAAGGGCGGGCAAAGGAGATGAAAACCTATGCCAATGTGCTCGCTGCGGGTGTGTCGAATGCCATGTTTATTGGCGATGAGACCGAAGTAACGCGCACTTTAAACGCGATTGCGACAGCGCGGGGCATCGAATTTGCCGCCGCTTATGATTTAGAAGGCAACAGGGTCGCCGTTATTGGTATGCAGGCAGTTCTGCTTGATTCTGAACTGCGTGATGCAACGATCAAAGCGCCCTTCAGCAGTCTTTTCAAAACTCAGACGATTACCGCTCAAACACCAATCCGTAAAAACGGTAGAAACATTGGCACCTTACGCATAGCAGGGGAGCGTTCGAGTGTCGGTGCAGCGTTTATGGCTGAATTAAAGATTGCCCTGATTTGGGCGGTTCTGGCGATATGCATCGGAATCATCGTGGCACTTCTGTTCCAGCGACGGATCGTGCGCCCATTGGAGCAATTGACGGGTACGATTACAAAAGCCGGACATATCGATGCGTTGCCAGCGAAATTTTCTTACTCAGAAAAAGGCGAAATCGGTGTCTTGGTTGGTGCCTATAACGGCATGATTGACGAAATTGCGATGCGCGAAGCGCAGCTGACAGATTACAAATTGCACCTTGAAGATCTCGTGGATGTCAGAACAAAAGAACTCCGCAGTGCAAGAGATGAAGCGCAGACAGCGACACAAGTAAAATCACGCTTTCTCGCGACAATGAGCCACGAAATCCGCACGCCAATGAATGGCCTGCTTGTGATGGCTGAATTGCTGGAACGGTCCAATTTACAGGATACAGAGAAACGCTACGCCAGCACGATTGCCCGTTCAGGACGCTCCTTGATGCATCTTTTGAACGAAATAATGGATTTCTCGAAACTCGAAGCCGGCAAAATTCAGATTGAGAGCATCGAGATGAATATTGACGATCTGCTGAATGATTGTGTCAGCATTTTTTGGGACCAGGCGCGATCAAAAAATATCGAACTAACGTCATATGTGGCGCCCGATGTACCCGCTTTATCCTTGGGTGATCCAACGCGGATCAAGCAGTGTATTTCAAACCTCGTGGGCAACGCGATCAAGTTTACCGACCGTGGCTATGTAGCCATTTCAGCTTCGATTGATGCGAGTCATGTGTTGCATGTGGCAGTTACAGACACGGGGATTGGCATCCCTCAGGATCGTGCCTCAACAATATTCGAGGCATTTTCTCAAGCGGATCAATCCACCACGCGCCGCCACGAAGGGACCGGTTTGGGCCTTAACATTTGCGCTCAACTTGCGGCAGCCATGGGAGGCAGTGTCGAGGTGGAAAGCACTGTCGGTGAAGGGTCGTGCTTCATTTTGCACCTGCCTATTCAAGCTGTAGAAGCGTATCAACCCATGTCTGATTTGCCGGAATGCGTTGTAATTGACACGGAACACCCTACACTGAAATTGTATGTCGAAACGGCATTAATTGCGCGCGGGATTGAGACATCGGGTAATCCTGAAGCGATCTTCGTTGATGTGAACGACACGCGAAAACCAACTTCAGACGTGCCGCGCATCGGTCTATGGTCATTCGACCAGCCGTTACCGGAGAATGCGATCAGGCAGGGATGGTTGGATGATTTATTGCGCCTGCCAATCGAACGCAGTGATTTTGACGCGTTGTTAGAGCGGGTCGCGCGCAAACGTTTGCGCGGTGTGGAAATACTGCGCCAGACAACATCTGATGGCGCACATACCGACCATCATTCCTATGAGGGCCTGTCAATTTTGCTGGCCGATGACAGTGCGGTCAATCGCGAGGTGATGCTGGAGGCGCTTGCGCCATATGGGCTGGAACCAACTGTTGTGGAAGACGGGCGAGCGGCATTGCAGGCGCTTTTGACGCGGCCTTTTGATATCGCGTTTATTGATGGAGAGATGCCTAATCTTGATGGATTTGAAGTCGCAAAGCGTGCGCGTGGAAAAGGCGTTGAAGCAAAATTGATCCTGTTTTCGGCACATGCGCGTGCTTCCACAGCAGGACGCGCGGAGGAAAGCGGTTTCGACGGGCAGTTGTCAAAACCGTTCTCGCTTGAATCGCTGGAGAAGGTTTTGTCCGCGACGGAAAAAGCTCAATGGCAGAGCTGTGAAAAACTGGCGGTTGAGAATGCTGAGGGACAGATTGCGTTGCTTGAAGAGGAAACTTTAGAAGCGTTGCGTGGTCTGGACGTGCGCAGACCGGGCGCGATGCGGCGTGTGATTGATCGGTTTATGAGCACACTGCCTGATGCAATGCTGCGCATGGAAAAGACAATCGCAAGCAAAGATATAGAGGCTGTGCGCCAAGAAGCCCATTCTTTGAAATCCATGTGCCTGAGTGTCGGCGCATCGAAGATGTCGGTTTTAGCCGGGTCTTTGGAGGCGTTGTCAGCAAGCGGAGGCATTCCTCAAGATGACAGGGAACAGCAAATCGCGGCAATAGGAGCAACGCTGAAAGATGCAGCTCAAAAAACGGTGCTCGCCCTGTCAGAGGTTAAAGTCATCCGCGACCAGGATGAGGCTAAGTTGATCGCGGATCACTCTATATGACCGCCTTTTCGACAAATTTTTCGCGGCGGATAATGCGGTCGAAGTTGAAGGGCGTCATGTCGAGCGTACGATATTCGCCGTAGGTCAACCATTCAGCTGTACCACGCCCCATAGCCGGCGATTGTTGAAGACCGTGGCCGGAGAAGCCATTCAGGAAAATGAAGTTTTCGACCTGCGTATGTGGCCCCATGATCGCGTTATGATCGAAGGTGTTATACGCGTAATGTCCGGCCCATTCGCTTTGCACCTTGATCGCCTCGAACTGTGGAATCCGGGTCGCGAGGATCGGCCATACATGGCTTTCCCAGATGTCGTGATCCATCGTAAAATCATCGTACTCAACAGCCGGATCGATATCCGAATGCCCGCCGGCCTGATACGTGCCGCCACCGTTCTCGCGACAGTGGACACCGGAGGGGTCAATGGTAAGAGGCAAATCGCGGTCCAGCGGCTTGTCCGCCTTAAAAACCCATGAAAAACGCTTGCGAGGCTCGACAGGCACCTCAATGCCCGCCATTGCGGCAGTGCGCGATGCACGGGGGCCGGATGCATTGACGATCTGACCACAGGCGATGATTTCACCCGTCGCCAGCGTTACGCTCTCAACTCGCGTTTTAGAGGCGTTTTGAGTTATTCCCACAACCTCATTCGCAACATACTCGACGCCACGCTCACGCGCCGTGCGCCGCCACCAATCGAATACCGCACCGCCATCCCAATATCCTTCGTCGCGCAGGTTAATCGACCCCAGCACGATATCATCGACATTATAGAAAGGGTACGCGGCCTTGATCTCGTCAGGCGTCATCAGTTGCGTGGCCGCGCCCGCAGCGTGTTGCACTTCAATATTTTCGCGCAACGTGCTCGCGAAATCTTCAGTGTCAGCAAGATACATGTAGCCAAAGCTGCGTATCGACAATTCCGGTATTCTGTCGTCACCGCCCATATATTCACGCAGGTTTTTGACGAAATCCGCCGCGAACTGCGAGATTTGCACGTTCAATTTGGTTGAAAACTGCTGGCGCATACATGAGTTTGTGTGTGCGGTCGAACACAGCTCATAACTGGGATCGCGCTCTACAACCAGAATGCTTCCATCAAAATCGGCGTTGTTCTTGAGGAACCAAGCCGTGGAAGACCCCATGATCGCACCGCCCACGATGATCACATCATAGCTGTCACGTTGTGGTGCATTGAAATCGATTTTACCCGCCATTTAAGCGTCCTCCCCCAATTTTGCCGCTTGAATAACGGAAGCGATATCAGAATTTGAAAGCCCGTAATCATCGCGTGCGGATTCCGGCGTGATATAACCGCGTGCAAGATCGCTCTTAATCGCAGCGAGATCGCGGTCACGCGCGTTTCCGTACCCTGCCCCGCCCGGAAAAGCCAACATCACACGCTGTCCGTGAGGCACGAACTGCTTACCTTTGCCACGCATCGCACTGCCGTCAGAGCGGGAAATCGTGGTCGCCGCCCCGTTCCCCCCTCCCCGTCTGCCACGGGCCGGATGGTTGACACGATCGAACATCGCCGAGAAATCGAACTCGTGACCTTCAACAGCGCCGACTTCCATGAACTGACCAAGGCCGCCACGTTGCTTGCCCACGCCACCGGAGCCCGGGCGTAATTCTTTGCGCCAAATGATGATCGGGCCCGCATGTTCGGTTGCCTCAACCGGCATGGTCATGACGCCCGAAGGAAAGGCCGTCGCACTCATCCCGTCAAGTGCGGGGCGTGCGCCCGAACCACCTGAATTGAAGGTCAGCACTTCCGAACGGCGGGCGCTTTCAGGCGCTGGCGCGTCCATTCGGGGGCGTAAAGATACCTGGAAGTTACACAAGCACCCTGCCCCCTCGGCGGGTACTTTTCCGGGAAGGATTTTATCAAGCGCATCGTAGACCGTATCAGGAATCATGTGACCAATCACATGCCGCAACGCCACGGGTGCGGGCGGTGGCGCATTTACAATTGTCCCTTCAGGTGCCGTAATTTCAAACGGTGCCAATGAGGCGGTATTGTTTGGAATTTCAGGCGCAATCGCACACTTGAGAGCATAGCAGGCATAGGCTTTGGTATAAACAAGCGGAACATTGATCCCTTTTTTATCCACCCCGGATGATCCCGCGAAATCGCAAACGAGACGGTCACCTTCGATATCAAGCTTAACTTTCAATGTGATAGGCTTGTCGAAACCATCAATGGTCATTTCACCAGTTGCCGACCCGCCGGGCAGTGCGGCAATCCTTTCCAGGGTGGCTCGGCGTGAGTTTTCAAGAATGAAACTTGCGATGCCGTCCAGTCCGTCCAGCTTAAATTCTGTCATCATCTCGATCAAACGACGCTGTCCGACTTCGTTACAAGTGGCAAGCGCATAGACATCGCCGACCAGCTGATCGGGTTCGCGCACATTTTCGCGGATGATCTTAACAAGGGTTTTGTCGACGACCCCCGCATCCGCGAACTTCATGATCGGGATGCCCAGACCCTCCTCGAAAACATCGTTCGCATCCGCCCCGAAGCCGCGCCCACCAATATCCGTAATATGTGCGGTACACCCGAAAAAGCCGACATGCACTCCGTTATGGAAAGCGGGGGATACAACCGTAATGTCATGCCGATGGCCTGTACCGAGCCAAGGATCATTGGTGATATAAACATCTTGTTCGAGGATATTATCCTGTCCGATAGCCGCGATAAAATGTGCCACAGCATCCGCCATCGCATTCACATGGCCCGGCGTTCCGGTCACCGCCTGAGCCAGCATATTACCGCTGGTATCATAAACGCCCGCAGACAAATCGCCCGCCTCACGCACGGAGGTTGAGAATGCCGTTCTGACCAGTGCTTGCGCCTGCTCTTCAACAACTGAGATCAGGCGGTTCCACATGACCTGATTTGAAATCGTGCTCGTCATGATGGGCCTCCTCAGGCTTTCACAGTTATGTCGATGCAGGCATCGTTCGTGCGAATGGCGCTACGGCTGCTCGGAAGAATGATGGTGGTTTCATCCTCGACGATAATCGCGGGACCGGCGATGGTTTGTCCCTCTGCGAGGTCGCTCCGGGAGATGACCTGCCCTTCGACGCGTTGACCCAGTGCAGGATCGAAAAGATCGCGCACGCCCTGCGCATGCGCCGCACTGCCGACGCCCGCTGCGGGTACAGGCGATATTGGTTGAGGCGGTGTGGTTGCGTTCACCGCCCAGACAGTGATCTCCACATCCAAGCCTTCGACCGCCCGTCCGAATAATGCGATGTAATTTTCCTCAAACAACCGCTTACAGGTGGCCGCGTCGGCGTTATTGGCTTGATCAGCGCTTAAGGCGATGGGGATTTCCCAGCCCTGTCCGGTGTAGCGCATGTAAACCTTGTATTCGGCGATTATCCCGGCGGTAGGATCGCAAGACCGGACGAAACCGGAAGCCTCACTCTCTAATTCGTTGAACAGAGCCGATGCGCCAGGGCCATCGAAATCAGACAGCCGCATGTAAACGCTGCGTGTTGCCTCAAAGCTGAAAGGCGCGCGTAAGAAACCAATGGCCGACCCAACGCCCGCCCCCGGTGGCACCAGCAAACGCTCGATTCCCAATTTCTCGCATAAACGACCGGCGTGAAGCGGTGCCGCGCCGCCGAAGGCGATCATTGTGTATTCAGACAGGTCTTCGCCGTTTTCAACCGCATGAACGCGCGCGGCGTTGGCCATGTTCTCGTCCACCATCTCCGCGACGCCAAATGCGGCGGTTTCAGCTGTCATATCCAGCTTTTCACCTAACTCAGTGACGAGCGCAGCCTCAGATGCATCCTTATGTAACGGGATTGAACCTCCGGCAAAGTTATCGGGGTCCAGTTTTCCGAGAATAAGATCAGCATCCGTAACCGCAGGGCGTTGTCCGCCGCGTCCATAGCAAGCGGGACCGGGTTCTGAACCCGCACTTTCAGGGCCGACGCGAATCTGCCGCATCGCATCGACATGAGCGAGTGAGCCGCCCCCTGCACCGATTTCCACCATATCAATAACGGGAATCGAGATCGGCATACCCGACCCTTTCTTGAAGCGGTAGGATCGCGCCACCTCAAAGACCCGCGCCGTTTTTGGCGTATAGTTTTTGATGAGGCAGATTTTTGCCGTGGTGCCGCCCATGTCAAAGCTGAGCACCTTATCCAGCCCGTGTTTTGCGGCGATATCGGCAGCAAAGACAGCACCCCCGGCAGGACCGCTTTCGACCAGTCGCACAGGGAAGGCGGCTGCATCATCAATTGAGATAACGCCGCCGCCGGAATGCATCAGGAAAACCGGGCAATCGAAACCTTCCGCGTTGAGGCGGCCAAGCAAGCGATCAAGGTAGCTTTTCATCAACGGCTGAATATAGGCGTTGGCGATGGTCGTGTTGAACCGCTCATATTCGCGCATTTGAGGCGAAACATCCGATGACAGCGACACCAACGCGTCGGGCAAGCGTTCGGCGAGAACTTCACGCACCATGCGCTCATGGGCCGGATTAAGGTATGAATGTAAAAATCCGACAGCGATGCTCTCATACCCGGCAGCAAGAAGATCCGTCGCCAGTGCCTCGACATCAGCACGTTCGAGGCCAATCAATATCTCCCCCGTCGCCCCCACCCTTTCGCGCAATGTAAACCGGCGCTGGCGCGGCAAAAGCGGTGCAGGAATCACAAGATCAAGATCATATTGCTCGAAACGGCTTTCGGTGCGCATTTCGATGACATCACGAAACCCCTCGGTCGTGATAAGGGCCGTCTTGGCCCCTCTGCGCTCGATCAACGCATTCGTGGCCAGTGTCGTGCCGTGCACGATTTGCTCAACGCGCGCCGGGTTTAAGTCAGCCTCAGTGCAAACCTGCCTGATTCCGTCGAGGATCGCATCTTCAGGCGCGATATAGGTCGTCAGCACTTTTGTGGAATAGCGCTGATCGCCGATTTCAAGGACAACATCCGTGAATGTGCCACCGATATCGACGCCGATGCGTGGGGCCGTTCTGCTCATGGGTGATGTTTCCTATGGATAGCGGTGAATTACGGTAATCAAAATCGTCAGGAATGCGCGCGAGAAATGTGTCATCGGGAAATTTTGACAGTTGAATGAATAATCTCAAATTATTTTATTTGATCGAATAAATCAGATATCCTTATCATCCGCTGCGTTTGCCAACCAAGATTGTGATCTTTGTGCCGCGATCTGTGCCGCCTCGCGAACAAAACCCATGCTTCTTTCGGCTTCAAAACGCGCTTTGAAGTGCAGTGGTTTGGGGAGCCATTCGTAAGGTACATGCGTCAAAGTCCCGCGCTTTAACGCGCCTGAGGCCATTGTCTCAGGAACAATCGTGATGCCGAAACCCTCCTTGGCCATATGAAGGCAAGCACCGAGATGGGTAGAACTGGTTATACCCTGAGCAGGGTGCCCGGCGGCACTGAAATGCCTGATAACTTCATCATGAAGCGAGGTTCCGCGTGAATGCGTGATGATTTTCTGATTATGCAGTGATCCGACAGAAGAAAGATTTGTCGTTAAATTCAAAACCTCAGGAGCCGCAACCCAGATTAATGGCCATTGCCCCAGATCGACCGAGCCATCGATGTCCTGACGAAAAGGCGCGTTGTGGAACGCAAGATCGATAGAGCGTTGTAAAAGGTCTTTTTCGATATTTGCCGACAGATCAACCGACAGTTCAATCGCGACATTGGGCAAGGCCACGCGCATCGCCTTCAGGAAATCACGCAGCCACGTATGCGCGACCATCTCCGTCACACCGAGCCGCAACACGCCATCGATCAGCGTCGTATTTCCGGCAGCCATTTGAAAATCATCCACGGATGACAAGACTTTACGGGCATGTTTGAGCAATTCGCGCCCGTTAAGCGTAAGCCGGACCGACCCGGCATCGCGCTGCATCAAAGTCACCCCAAGCAGGGTTTCCAAAGACGCAATTCGTGAGGAAATATTCGGCTGGGTTGTCCCCAAACGCTCCGCCGCACGGTTAAAAGCCCCCATATCCGCAACGTTTACAAAGGCTTCGAGCTGCTTGATTGTGATGCGCGCACTCATCCCCGGTTAACCCCCGTTCCCGCCACCTTAAGTGCAAGAGTTACCTGGTCAGACGTAAATATCGCTTCCTGAGCCTCGAAAACGACAGCGAATTTCAGGAGAGGCGGCATGCGTGGGGTTTACTCTTTTTGATCGATAAGATTGCGCACCGTGCCCTCCGGTTTCCCCGAACGCAAGAGTGCATGTCGGGACTGTTAATCGCCTGCCCGACATGACTTCGGGCAAAGCGACAGACATCAAACCGAACACCAGCAAATCAGCTCCATCGCCGACTTTTTCAACGAAATCAGCCGATAGGAGACGAATTTGCTTTTTAGCACAATGAGCATGTTCGGCCCGAAGGAGCCACTCGAAGATCGCGCACGAAACGGTGGTAAGGCCCGCGTTCAAGCGCATCGATCGTTCATTTTTATGCCTTGAAGCACAGAAGCTTGTGAAACGGCGGTTCGTCGTTACTTAACAGACTCAGACGCAGCAATTTCATGAGCCTTTCATACGGAATTTCCTGTGACAGGCTGAACAGGTCTCTGCCGCGGCCTTGAATGCTTCGAACGGATGCAGGCGCGACAGCTCATCCGGCGAAGGGCCTGCGGAAAAGAGGCTCACAATGCCCCCAGTCGCAGGGGCGGTCGTGCCGTTCAGCGCGGCGGTCGCCATAGCGGCGGCGGCGGCTTCCAGCTCGTCCGCCAGTGTCGCAAAGCCGTCCGTATCGGTCCAGACGTCGGACAGCGCCTTGGAATGCTTTGTTGAGCCTTCGGGAAATTTCGCGGTCATGGCTTGGCCCGAATGACGCTCAACGATTCGCGCGGCCTCGATCACGCGTGCTGCGTCGTAAGCGCCACCGGATGCGAGTTCATCCTTCAGCGTCTTCATGGCGTCCTTGAGCATCACCATCTGATCCATCCGCTCTTTGACGATGCCGGTCGCCTTGCCGTGTGCGATTGCCGGCGCGGGCACGAGCAACAATCCCATACAGATGAGGAGCGGTCGAAACATGTTATGTCCTTTCTATAGGTGAACGGGAGCGGAAGGCTCCGCTCCCGAACGCATCACTTGACGGGCATCATGGCGCGGATGCCGACCACACCGTCATCGCCGTTTTCCAGCATCAGCATCGCTTCGTCGCCTGCCTCGACCTCACCAACCTCGGCCCCGTCGAGGAGCATCAAGTCCATCGTCATGGCGGGCCATTTCAGGTCCGGGATCGGCGGATGGGTGACGTTGATGGTGTTACCGTCGATGCTGTGGATCGTGGCCATCGTGTGGATGCCGTCCATGGTACCGTGGTCCATCTTCGAATGATCCATGTCCTTGTGCTTCTTGGTATGGTCATGCCCTTCGCCCGTGGCCAGGGCGGGGGAAGCCAACAGTGCGGCGGTAAGGGTCAGGGTCGTGAATCGCATCGGTTTTCTCCTTCGGTGCGGGTTATTCAGCAGGGGTGGTAACGGTCGGCTCGTAGCGTCCGCGTCTGCCACGGGGTAGCCGACGGCGCTGGCGGGTGCCATTACCAATTTCCCGACGTTTCCAGAGCGTGAAAACGGCGGGGATGACGAAAAGGGTGAGCAGGGTAGCTGTAGCCATGCCACCGATCATCGGGGCGGCGATCCGCTGCATGATCTCCGAGCCTGTGCCGGTGCCGTACATGATCGGGATCAGCCCGGCAAAGATGGTGGCAACCGTCATCACCTTGGGGCGCAGGCGCAGGAGCGCGCCCTCGAAGACGACCTCCTCAACATCCTGCGCGGTCATCGGACGACCAGTCTCGGCGGCGTCCGCGCGGCGGCGCTTCCATGCGAGGTTGAGGTAGAGCAGCATGACGATGGCCGTCTCCACCGCCACGCCGGCCAGCGCGATGAAGCCGACAAGGACGGCAACCGACATGTCGAAGCCCAGATACCAGACGTACCAGACCCCGCCGGACAGCGCGACCGGCAGGGCCGTCAGGATGATAGCGACCTCTTGGAAGCGGCGGAACTCCATGAACAGCATCAAGATGATCAGGCCGATGGTCGCCGGGGCCACCAGCGTCAGCTTGGCGCGCACACGCTCGATATATTCGTACTGGCCTGACCATGTGAGCGAATAGCCCGGCGGCAGGGTCACGGTCTCGGCCACCACGCGCCGCGCCTCGTCGACATAGCCGCCCAGATCGCGACCGTTGATGTCGATGAAGACAAAGCCAGTGCGCCGCGCGTTCTCGGAGCGGATCATGCCGGGGCCATCCACGAGGCGGATATCGGCCACTTGCCCCAACGGAATATGTGCGCCGGATGGCGTGACGAGGGGCAGTTCGCG
>CALFAK010000182.1 GCA_937948985.1 uncultured Neomegalonema sp.
CCTGATCCATCAGGCGCAGAGCGGCTATCCCGAAAACGCGCGGATGATGCACAAAGGCACCCTCTTCGCCACGCTCCACGTCGTCGGCTCAAACAACAATTTCGCGCTCAACAACAAAGCCGCCCGCACAGAATTCTACGCCCGCAACGAAGCGGCCCTGGCATGGCTCGACAGCACCTTCACCGCCGCGCACAACGCCGACGCCATCGTCCTCGCCCTCCACGCCGACATGTTCCGCGCGTTCGACCCTGACAGCGCCGAAGGCTGGCCCCTCACATCCGGCTTCCGCGACATCGGCAACGCCATCCGCGCCCACGCCCGCGCCACGCAAAAGCCCATCCTACTCATCTTCGGTGACAGCCACGAGCACGTCATCCTCACCCCCTTCACAGACGCCCCCAACCTGACGGCAGTCGAAGTTCCCGGCGCAAAAGACATGCACGCGCTTGAGATATCCGTAACCCGAACAAACGGCGCTGTTGCGTTTGAGATTGAATTGTTGCGGAATCCGGCGTTGTGAAGCCGATTTCTATGCTATACCACCGTCCAAAATAACGTCCCAGACCATCGGAGAACACAGATGAACATTCACGAGTATCAAGCAAAAGCCCTCCTCAAAGAGTATGGCGCACTCGTCTCCGAAGGCCGCGCGATCATGGATGCGGGCGATGCAAAGGCCGCTGCGGAAGAACTCGGCGGCCCGATCTGGGTGGTCAAATCGCAAATCCACGCGGGCGGACGCGGCAAAGGCAAATTCAAAGGCAATGAAGACGGTCCGGGCGGCGTGCGTGTCGTAAAATCCGTTGATGAAGTCGTCTCAAACGCCAAAGAAATGCTCGGCGAAGTCCTCGTCACGCACCAAACGGGTCCGGCGGGCAAGCAGGTGAACCGCCTCTACATCGAAGACGGCGCAGATATCAAAACCGAGCTGTACCTCTCGATGGTCGTAGACCGCGAATCCTCCCGCATCTCCTTCATCGCCTCCACCGAGGGCGGGATGGACATTGAGGATGTGGCGGCCAGCACCCCTGAAAAGATCATCACCCTCGACGTTGACCCCTTGACAGGCATCCGCAATTTCCACGGGTTGCGCATCGCAAAGGCGCTGGGGCTTGAGGGTCAACAGGTCAAGCAATGCGTCAAACTTTGCGGCATCCTTTACAAGTTTTTCACCGAAAAAGACTGCGCGATGCTGGAAATCAACCCCCTCATCATCGACGGCAATGACGACGTGCGCGTCCTCGATGCGAAGGTCAGCTTTGACGGCAACGCGATGTACCGCCACCCGAAAATCGCCGAACTGCGCGACGAGACCGAGGAAGACCCAAAGGAACTCGCGGCCAGCAAATACGACCTCAACTACATCGCCCTCGACGGCGAAATCGGTTGCATGGTCAACGGCGCGGGCCTCGCGATGGCGACGATGGACATCATCAAACTGTACGGCTCGGCCCCGGCCAACTTCCTCGACGTGGGCGGCGGCGCAACGACCGAAAAAGTCACCGAGGCGTTCAAGATCATCCTGTCCGATGACAATGTGAAGGGCATCCTCGTCAACATCTTCGGCGGCATCATGCGCTGTGACGTAATCGCCGACGGCGTCGTCTCGGCTGCCCGCGAAGTCAATCTCGGCGTCCCCCTCGTCGTCCGTCTTGAGGGCACGAATGTCGAGCAGGGCAAGAAAATCATGGCCGACAGCGGCCTCCCCATCATCAGCGCCGATAACCTTGCCGATGCCGCAGACAAGATCGTGAAGGCGGTTAAGGGGTGAGGAGACTTAAAACGCAACCGATTACAGCATCAGCGGTTGGCCTTGCTGCGATGGCTCTCGTTGCGTGTACCGGCTCTGGTGGACCTAAACCCGGGTTTTCCGGCGGCAGCTCCACCAAGTATAAAGTCATCCTTCAAACACCTGAACCTGCGCAATACCGTGAATTGGTCGATGTATTCGTTGATACCTGTGTATTGGAATCCGGCGGTTCCGCCGCCGCCACCCCGAAATCGCCTTTCTACAGATTTGAAACCGGGGGCATGTGCGTCATGTACCTCGATTCAATTCCGAATGACGACACCGTTATCGCAGGATATCTGACAGAGCGCCTAAAACAGATTGATCCCGGCTTCAACTATCAACGGGGCACAATACTAGGCGCCGCATGGATGCTGGGTGACGGGACAAAATGGTCCGCAAAGGACGGTAAACCCCTCATTGCCGCCGGACGGAGCAGCGCAAAATCCATCTTCGCCCTCAGAAATGTCGGTGCAAAATACTGATAAAACCAAGCGCCAAGATTTCTGACCACTCCGGAGTGACCGACACATGAAATACCTCTACCTCTTCGCCGGAATAGCCCTCGCTGCCCTGATCGGGGCGGTGCTGTTGGGCCGTGCAACGCGGGTGTGGCTGGTAGTCATGCTCGGTGTGATTATGAGCGTCCTCGCGGTGATCGGCTTCTGGCTGAACAAAAGCGATTCCGTCGATGACACCTTTGTCGAGCAACTCGCCACCGCAATCCCGCCCCTCTTCTCCGCCGCCATCGTGTTCGGCTGGTGGGTCGGCTATGTGATAATCCGCTGGTGGAAAGGGCGCGCCTGAGCGCTGACCACCGGTAAGTGACTTTACCGCGATTGACTGCCACGCGTCATCGGGTCAGGACGGACGCATCCTGAGCGCGGCTACCACCGGCCGCTGACACCCCGCCACAAACGCGAAAAATTGCTGCGGAACGGCGAGGATGCCGCCCCCGCCAGCGCGCCCAACGTATCGGCCTTCGCCATTCCCTCCAGCGCCCGCCGCGCATCGGCCAGTTCCAACAGCGCCGGAGCCGCCGCGCGCGGAACCTTCCCCCGCCCCGCCCGCGCCCGCTTTACCGCCGTCAACCCGCCATGCGCCAGCCGCGCCACGTCCTGCGCAAACATGGCATCAACACTGCCATCGCGCATCGCCGCCCAGCCGATCCCGTCCGAGGGCAATGGCGCATGCCCCTCGCCCACCATCACCTGAACCGCCGCCAGATACCGCGCCACGCCAATCGCATAGCCCGCCCGTTCCGCCGCCTCAACACCCTGCCCCGCCGCGCCCAGCGCTTGCGCGGTCAATCCGGTCAGTGCACCCGCCGTATCGCGGATATAGGTTTCCAAGACGCCTTCATCGGCGGGAAACTCCGGCGATAAATCCCACGCCCGCGCGTCGATCATCGCCTCCAGCGGCGCGCGCGGCAATTCCATCCCCCGCACCACCGCTGCCAGCGGTTCGACAACCTCATGCTTGCGCACGGGGCCGCCGCCGAAAATCATATCCAGCGAATCCCGCCACCATTGCAGCCGGATTTCCCCGATCATCGGCTCCGATACCATCGGTGCGATCTTGGCGAGTTCAAGGTTGAACGCATAGAGCGCGAATACCCCCTCCCGCGCCTCAGGCGGTGCGAACAGAGCGTTGCGGAAGCGCACAGGATCACTCTTGCGCACCATCTCGCCGCAGGGCGAAAGGGTTTCAGTCATGGGAACAGTCTTTTCTTACAACAAACTCAAGCGACCGGACGCGGGGGGGAGCGGAACGCGCCCGCCCGGGGGGCGGTCGGTCGCGTGCCTGTGCTGCGCACAGGCGGCAGAGGAGGAAACGGACAGTCACTCCGCTGCCGCCAACGCAGACACGGGCGCACCCTCCTGCACCAGCTTATACAGCACCGCATCCTCCAGCGCCTGAAATGAGGCATCGACGATGTTGGCCGAAACCCCAACCGTCGCCCATTGCGTGCCTTTGCCGTCCGCGCTGATAATCAGCACGCGGGTCACCGCCTCGGTCCCCTTACCGATGATCCGCACCTTGAAATCGACCAGTGCGAAATCGCCCATATAGCCCTGATATTTCCCCAAATCCTTTTGCAGCGCCCGCGACAGCGCATTAACCGGACCCTGATCAGCCCCGGACACCGGGTCCACGCTTTCGGACGCCGAGATAAACCGCTGGTCATCCATGCTCACCTTGACCACCGCTTCGGAAGCCGTGACTTCCTCGCCCGCCGCATTAAACCGCCGCTCCACTGTCACCCGATAGCGTTCGACGGTGAAATAATTCGGCATCTGCCCCAGAAACCGCCGCGCCAGCAGCACAAAGCTCGCCTCCGCGCTGTCATAGGCAAAGCCCTGCTCCTCCAACGCTTTGACATGCTCCAGCAGGCGCGCGAGGCGCGGGTCGTCCGCCTCCACCGTAATCCCCGCCGCCGCGAGTTGCCGCAGCAGGTTCGAGCGGCCCGCCTGATTGGACATCGGGATAATCCGAGCGTTGCCAACGCTTTCGGGGGGCACATGCTCATATGTCGTGGGGTCTTTGATAATCGCCGAGGCGTGCAGCCCCGCCTTATGGGCAAAGGCGGCCCCGCCGACATAAGGCGCGTGCGCGTTCGGCGGTTGGTTCAGGATTTCGTTCAACATATGCGACAGCTTCGGCAATCCGGCCAGCGAATCCGCACTGATCCCCGTCTCCAGCGTGTCTTTATACGGCGCTTTCAACAGCAGTGTCGGAATGATCGAGATCAGGTTGGCATTGCCGCACCGCTCGCCCAACCCGTTGATCGTGCCTTGAATTTGCCGCGCCCCCGCATCGACAGCGGCCAGCGTATTCGCCACCGCGTTCTCGGTATCGTTATGGGTGTGGATGCCGATCCGGTCCCCGCCAAACCGCGCGCACACTGCCGCCGTTACCGCATGAACCTCCGCCGGAAGCGTGCCGCCATTGGTATCGCACAGCGCCACCCAGCGCGCCCCCGCCTCCAACGCCGCCTCAACGCAAGACATGGCGTAGTCGGGATCGGCCTTGTAGCCGTCAAAGAAATGCTCCGCATCCAAGATCGCCTCGCGCCCCTGCGCCACGCAATGCGCGATGGATTCGCGGATATTTGTCAGGTTATCGTCATTGGTGATGCCCAGCGCGGTTTTGACGTGAAACACATGCGTCTTGCCCACAAGGCATACCGTGCCCGTCCCCGCGTTCAGCACCCCCGCCAGCGTCTCGTCATTCGCGGCAGAGCGCCCCGCCCGCTTGGTCATGCCGAATGCGAGGAATTTCGCGCGTTTCGGCTTTGGCGGATTGGCGAAAAACTCCGTATCCACAGGGTTCGCACCGGGCCAGCCGCCCTCGATATAGTCGATCCCCAGCGTATCGAGCGCGGTCGCAATGCGGTGTTTATCGGCGGCGGAAAAGTCCACGCCTTGAGTCTGCTGTCCGTCGCGCAGGGTGGTGTCGAAAAGATAGAGGCGTTCGCGTGTCATGGGTTTAGTCATGGGTTTTACTCGTAATACCGCCGGAGCGTATCCGGCATCGGGGTTCGGTCGATTGCGTGCGAAAGGCTCAGGGCATCCGGGGTGCTGAACTCCGCCCCCGCGCCCTTGCTAATTCGCACCTCGACCCCCACGCGGGCGCAGTATTGTCCGACCTTGTCACGGGGCCGGAATCCCTCCGCCGCGATACACCGTTCGAGCGCGCGTTTCAGCCGCTCGACTTCGCGTTCAGCTTGCGCCGCTTGCTCGCGGGCGGCTTGGGCGGTGGTTTTGAAGCCGGGATCAGTCATGCGTTTGCCTCGCAAACGCAGCGGCGTTTGCAACAAAAATCGCCCTCAGGCAGCAGGTAATTCGCGAACCGAAATACCGAGAGCTTGCGCATCAAACCTATCAAACTGAGAGACAAGCAATCATAGGAAAGCTGAAAAATCCCAAGCCAGCCATCACTAAGCACCCGACCGAGGGGGGTGCGAACGCACCCGCCGTGGGGCGGGCGGGTGCGTGTCGGGGCTTCGCCCCTCCAGTGCAAATTACCCAACACTCGTTCAAAATTGTCCACAGAAAAGAAGGCAATCTGAAACACCCCAAGCCGCACAAAAATAAGCGCCTGACCGGGGGGGGAGTGTTCTGCGCTTCGCGCAGGACGCGCCCGCCGTGGGGCGGGCAGGCGCGTGTCGCCGCTTACGCGGCTCCAGTGCGGCTTCACTGCAATCCCCGTTTTTCTAGATCAGCATTAAGAGACGCGATTATATTGGTTAACTCTTGCTTCATGTCATCTT
>CALFAK010000183.1 GCA_937948985.1 uncultured Neomegalonema sp.
TAGTTCCGCGATTCAGGCTCAATCCCGTCGGGCATCGGCGGGGGCGAACGGCGGGGAACGGTGCTGACGTCTTCTTCAACATACAAGACCTTGCTCGCATCCCAAGTTTCCGGCCCGCCCGGTGAATGCACCGGATCAAAAAAGAAGAACAGCGTGCCCCGCTCCGGCATTTCCGGAAACTCATCAAAGCGCGGAAATTGCGCTAAATTAAGCTGACACAGGAAGTGCATCGGCACAGCCGGATAGTCTTCAATGCTGTAATCAAACATCGGCCAGGGGATATGTGCGGGCAGGGTTGGCTCACCGCCCAGCCAGCAACCCGGCGTTCCTTTTCGCTCTCGCGGATAGACCTTGACCAGCGCAACCGCAGGTGTGCGGTGCTTCTCCATTGCAGCCGTGGCTTTTTCCTTGGTCATTGACATAGGCCGTCACTCTCATTTTTTTCAACGCACTCGCCACAGATGCATCAGCATACTTATCTATTTTTGATAAATTAAGAGTTAGGCTTCGCCGCCGCTTGCTACGCTCGAACACATAAGCCTGTCTGTTGGTGATTCAGACGCCGGGCGCGCGGCATTTGCGAAGCATGGGGCCGGATTGTCCGCCTGCGCGGATAATAACTGATTTTTCTTCGCCGGAGACCCGTCCGCGAGACGCCTGCGCCAATATATCTGATTGCCCTTACGTCTGAAATCATGCACCCAACGTGTTGAATTGGAGGCGGTATGACGGACGCAGCGGGCGTGCAGAGGCAATCGGTATCTTGGCGCGCGCGCGCACTTGTGGTGATCGCGGTGCTGATCGCCGGATTTATTGCAACGCCGATGCTGGCGGTCTTGGCCTCGGTCTTCAAAACCGGCGACGGGGCGTTTGCGCATATCTTTGAGACGCGGCTGTTGCTGTACACGCTCAATACGCTGGAACTGGCCCTGATTGTCGGGATCGGCACGGCGGTGATCGGGGTTGGCTCGGCGTGGCTGGTGACGATGTGCGTGTTTCCGGGCAAGCGGGTGATGGAGTGGACGCTGGCCCTGCCCCTCGCCTTTCCGGCCTACGTGCTGGCCTATGCGTATACCAACCTGCTCGACCATCCGGGCATTGTGCAAACCACCATCCGCAGCGTGTTTGAGTTAGGGCCGCGTGACTACTGGTTCCCTGAAATCCGCTCGATTGGCGGGGCGGGGATGATGCTGACGCTGGTATTGTATCCGTATGTCTACCTGCTGGCGCGCGCTGCATTTTTGCAGCAATCTGTGGTGTCGTTCGAGGTGTCGCGGACGCTGGGGCACGGGCCTTGGGATTCGTTCGCGCGGGTTGCTGTGCCGATGGCGCGGCCTGCGATTGTGACAGGGATTGCGCTGGTGTTGATGGAAACGCTGGCGGATTTCGGGACGGTGTCACATTTCGGCGTCTCGACCTTTGCGACGGGGGTTTACAGGTCGTGGATATTGATGGGGGATCGGGTGGCTGCAGCGCAGCTGTCGGCGTGTTTGCTGATGTTTGTGCTCGTGCTCATGACGCTGGAGCGGACGCAGCGCAGGGCGGCGAAATATCACCCGGCGGGTAAGAAATATCAGGAATTGCCGCAATATACGCTGACAGGCTGGCGGGCACGGGCGGCGATGGTGTTTTGTGCCGTACCAACGATCTTCGGCTTCGTGCTGCCGCTGATCGTGCTTGGGCGGATGAGTTGGGTGGGCGGGCACAGCCTGTTCGGGTCGCGGTATATCACCTTTGCGACCAATTCGCTGATCCTCGCCGCAGCGGGAGCGGCACTGACGGTGGCGCTGGCGATTTTCCTCGCCTATGCCGCGCGGACCACCCGTAACGCGACGACACGGCAAGCGAACACGATTGCATCGCTGGGCTATGCCGTGCCCGGATCGGTGATTGCGGTCGGGTTACTGCTGCCGCTGGGGGTGCTGGACAATGCGATTGATACGTTTGCGCGGAACTGGTTCGGGTTTTCGACCGGATTGTTACTAACAGGGACGATAGCGGCGCTGCTCTATGCCTATATTGTGCGGTTTATGTCAGTTGCTTTGCAGACGGTTGAGGCCAGTTTGGAAAAGGTGACCCCCTCAATGGACCATGCCGCGCGGGCGCTTGGGCGGAGTCCGGCGGGTACGCTGTTGTCGGTGCATGTGCCGCTGGTGAAGGGCGGATTGCTGACAGCGGCGCTGATTGTGTTTGTCGATGTGATGAAAGAACTGCCAGCGACGCTGATTATGCGGCCCTTCAACTTTGACACGTTGGCCGTACAGGCTTATCGGTTGGCCGAAGATGAGCGGCTGTTACAGGCATCGACACCATCGCTGGCGATTGTGGCGGTGGGGTTGATTCCTGTGGTTCTGCTCAGCCGCCAAATCAGCCGCTCGCGTCCGGGCAGCGGTGAATGACATTCCGGCGCAACCCTCGCGCCTAACATCAAAAGGCACGCTATGCGCCCTGATACAGCCGTTCAACACTCGTCCATCCGCCTCGCGGATTATACGCCACCCGTGTATCTGATCGACTCGGTCGAGTTGGCGTTTGATCTTCATCAGACGGATACGCGGGTCGTGTCGAAGATTGCGTTCCGGCTGAACCCTGATCGCGCCAAGGATGCGGCGCTTGACCTGAGCCTTGATGGTGAAGGTCTCAAGCTGCACTCCGCATCAGTGGATGGGGCGGCGCTGGATGTGAACGATTTGCATATCAGCAAGAGCGGGTTGCGGGTTCCGGCGAAATTGCTGTCCGGTGAGGCTTTTGTCTGGGAAGCGGAGGTCGAGATTAATCCGGCGCAGAACAAAGCGTTGGAGGGGCTTTATACCTCCGGCGGGATGTACTGCACGCAATGCGAGGCGGAGGGGTTTCGCAAGATCACCTACTTCCCCGACCGTCCCGATGTTATGACGACGTATACGGTGCGGATGGAGGCGGATAAGGACAGTCACCCGATCCTGCTGTCGAACGGGGAACCGATCGGCAAGGGCGATTTGCCGGAGGGGCGGCACTGGGCAAGCTGGCATGATCCGCATCCGAAACCGGCCTATCTGTTCGCGCTGGTCGCAGGGGATTTGCGGGTACTGGAGGATAACTTCACCACCGCATCCGGCAAGCATGTGGACTTGCAGATTTACGTGCGGCCCGGTGACGAGAACAAGTGCGACTACGCGATGGATGCGTTGAAACGCTCGATGCGTTGGGACGAGGAAGCCTACGGTCGCGAGTACGACTTGCCGCTGTTCATGATCGTTGCCGTTGATGATTTCAACATGGGCGCGATGGAAAATAAGGGGCTGAATATCTTCAACACGCGGCTGGTGCTGGCCTCGCCGGAGACGGCTACGGATGGGAACTATCTGGCGATTGAGAGCGTAATTGCGCATGAGTATTTTCATAATTGGACCGGCAACCGCATCACGTGCCGCGAATGGTTTCAGCTGTGTCTGAAAGAAGGTCTGACGGTCTTTCGCGATCAGCAGTTTTCCGAGGATATGCGTTCGCCCGAAGTGTTACGGATCAAGGAAGTCGGGATGCTGCGCGCGCGGCAATTCCGTGAGGATAACGGACCGCTGGCACATCCGGTGCGGCCTGAAGAGTATATCGAGATCAACAACTTCTACACCGCAACGGTCTACGAAAAAGGGGCCGAGGTGGTGCGGATGCTGCACACACTCGTCGGGGCGGAAACGTATCGCAAAGCGCTGGACCTCTATTTCGACCGCCATGACGGGCAAGCCTGCACAATTGAGGATTTCGCCGTCTGTTTCGAGGAGGCGTCGGGGCGTGATCTGACGCAGTTTAAACGCTGGTGGTCGCAGGCGGGAACGCCGCGTGTGTCGGTGACGATGGGCTATGACGGGACGACGGGCGAGACGCTGCTGCACATCACGCAAAGCACGCCGCCAACGCCGGGACAAGATGAAAAACACCCGCTGCATATTCCGCTCGCGGTGGGCTTTTTGTCCGCCACGGGCGAGCGGTTGAGCCTGACCGGACCCGATGGCACGGCGCGGGATACGCATGTGCTGGAGATAACGGGCGAGTCGGAGACGTTTGCGTTTACGGGTGCGGCGGAAGAGCCGACGCCATCGCTGCTGCGCGGATTCTCGGCACCTGTAATCGTCAGTTACGAGCGCGATGATGCGGAGCGGGCGTTGCTGCTGGCCCATGATGCGGATGCGTTTAACCGCTGGGAAGCGGGGCGTGATCTGGCGTTGAAGGCGATGACGGAGACGGCGGTGAACGGTGCGGTAATTGCCCCTGCCCTGCCTGAGGCGCTGAATGCGGCGTTACAGCGGGGCGGTGATCCGGCTTTTCTGGCGCTGTTGCTATCCACGCCGGGGCAGGATGAACTGGCCGCGCATATCGCGGGGCCGGGACAGAGCGTCGATCCTGAAGCGGTTTATGCGGCCAAGCAGGCGCTGGACACTGCGATTGCGACAGCGGCAAGCGAAGCGTTGCTGGCGGCGTATCACGCGAATGAAGTGACGGGCGCTTACAGCCCCGATGCGGACAGCGCGGGCAAGCGGGCGCTGCGCAACTCGGCGCTGGGGATGCTGACGCATCTCAAATCAGACGACGTGCTGGCGCTGGCAAAGGCCCAGTTCGATGCGGCGGACAATATGACCGATAGTGCGGCGGCGCTGGAGGCCTTGCTGCGGTTGGGCGGGGATGCTGCAGAGGATGCGCTGGCAACGTTTGAGGCGCGATGGAAGAATGACATGCTGGTGATGGACAAATGGCTGTCCATGCAAGCGCGGGTTCCGGATGCGAATGCGCTGAACCGGGTCAAGAAACTGCGGCTACGTGGCGATATTGACTGGCGCAACCCGAACCGCTTCCGCTCGTTGGTTGGGGGATTTGCCGGGAACCACTGGCAGTTTCATGCCGCCGACGGGTCCGGCTATCGCTTCTTTGCCGAGCAGTTGGAATGGTTGGACGGGGTGAACCCGCAAACGGCAGCGCGCATGGGGACGGCGTTTGAGACATGGCGGCGCTATGACGACAAGCGACAGCATATGATTCAAGCCGAGATGAATCGCCTCATCAAGCGCCCCGAATGCTCACGCGATTTGTTTGAAATCCTCAAACGTCTGCTGGGTTGAAGCCGTCGATGATGCCGGGGGCGGTGCTGACGAGGCGTTTGGCGGGGTAGCGGTTGGCAATCTCGCGGGCGATTAGGAAGTCGTGGATTTCCGGCGGTCCGTCTAACGCGGTCGGGCGGAAACGGCGGCGGAAGGCCAGCAGGGTTTTCCCGAAGTCGTCCAACTCATACCCTACCATCTCCAACTCCGCACTCAGGCGGGCGATGCCTTCGGGGTCGAGAATACGGGGGATGGTGGCGCGATCGGCGGCTTCAGGCCAGATCGCCAGCCCCGCGCTGGCAAGGCGGGGCCAGTCGAACAGCTCACCGGGGTCTTCTTTGCGGCGGGGGGCTATGTCGGAATGGCCGACAACGCGCTCCGGCGGGATCGACCAGCGGCTTTTGATGTCCGCTACAAGTGTCAATAACGCGTCCATCTGCGGTTCGGGAAAGGCGCGGTAGCCCCATTCGTGGCCGGGATTAACGATCTCGATCCCGATTGAGCAATCATTGAGTAACGCGCGCCCGCCCCAACTGGATACGCCAGCGTGCCATGCGCGGTCGGTCTCACGTACGAGGTTGTGCAAACGGCCATCCTCCTCCAGCACGTAATGAGCGGAGACTTTGGATTCAGCATCACTCAGCCGTTGCAGCGCACCCGCACCTGTCTCCATGCCCGTGTAGTGGAGGACGATCATGTCGATCTCTCCCTCGCGGGCATCGAAATTGGGCGATGGTCGCTGGATGACGACGAGTTCATTCATCGGCGCTTGTCCTTATTGCCGGATTTGGCGGCAGGCGGTTGGTTACGGGTGCTTTGCGGGCGTTTGGGGCGTTTATGCGCGGGTTTGGCGCGTGTTGATGTGGCGCTGACCTCGTCCGGATTGGTGCTGAGGCTGCGCGACGTGGATTTGGGTTTGCGCGCGCCGGGAGCCTTGGTGACGAGGGCGGGCTGGACTTTGCCGCGTCGGACTTTTGACGCCACGCGCACGGTTGCTGCGACGGGGCGTTCGGGGGCATCCTGCTTTTCGTGGCCCGCTTCCTCGCGTCGCTGGCGTTCAACGTCGGAGAGGTTGAGTTGCTCTTTGAGAGCGCGGGGGCGAACTTCTTCGATGCCCCCCGTGTGCAGATCGCCCAGTTGGAACGGGCCGTAGGACACGCGGATCAGGCGGTTTACGGACAGGCCGATAGCGTCCATCGCGCGGCGGATTTCGCGGTTTTTGCCCTCACGCAATGCGACGGTGAGCCATGCGTTTGCGCCTTGTTGACGGTCGAACTGCACTTCCATCGGTTGATACTTCACGCCCTCAACGGTGATTCCTTTGAGGAGCGGTGCTACCACATCATCGGTAACCCTTCCGTGAACGCGCACCCGGTAGCGGCGCAACCATCCGGTCGAGGGCAGCTCAAGACGGCGTTTCAACTCGCCGTCATTGGTCAGGAGCAGCAATCCCTCGGAAGTGATGTCGAGCCGCCCCACAGGCATGACGCGGGGCATGTCTATTGGCAGGCTGTCGAACACGGTTTTGCGGTCTTTTTCATCACGCGCGGTCGTCACCTCACCCGATGGTTTGTGATATTTCCAGACGCGGGGCGGATCAGGATCGGCAATCGGCTTGCCATCAACGGTGATGATGTCATTCGAGGTGACGGTCACCGCTGGGGTTTCGAGGCGTTCGCTGTTCACGGAAACACGGCCCGCGAGAATCATCTTCTCGGCATCGCGGCGGGATGCAACCCCAGCGCGAGACAATACTTTGGCGATTCGTTCCGGCTTTTCGGTCGTTTTCATAAGCGGAGCGATAGCAGAGCGTTAACGTTTGCGCTATGTCTGTGCAGATGAAACAAGCAGATTTTACCAGCCATATGGGCCGCGCGCTGGATGAGGCGAAAGCGGCGGCAGCGCGAGGGGAAGTGCCCGTGGGGGCCGTGCTGGTGGGGCCGGACGGTGCGGTACTGGCACAAGCGGGTAACGAGACGCGGCAACGGCATGATCCGACGGCACATGCGGAAATGCTGGTCATTCGGCAGGCTTGCGCGAAGTTGGGGACCGAACGTCTGATCGGATGTGCGTTATGGGTAACGTTAGAACCCTGCCCCATGTGTGCATCAGCGATTGCCTGGGCGCATATCTCGTCAGTCTACTACGGGGCGAGCGACCCCAAAAGTGGCGGGATTGAGGCGGGACCGCAAATTTACACACACAAAACGACGCACCACAAACCGGAACTTTATCCGGGCATCGCTGAGGCAGCTTGTAGTGTGATTTTAAAAGATTTCTTTAAGTCAAAGCGTTAGAGTGGCATCTTACTATTGCTTGATAACAGCGGTAACATTTCTTTCAGTATGCTTCAATTCGTCAAAGTTTGGGCGCATTTCTTAACTAGCAATAGTCGTACGCACTACACTCCATCTCCAGAGACTGAACGGCGGCGCGGCCTTGCGCCGCCGCTTCTTTATGGAAGTGTTACCCTTGAATCTCTGTCTTTGTGATCGTCACGCCGAATCCGGCGAGGCCGACATATTGGCGTTCGCGGGACGCGAGCAGGCGGATTGAGGAAACACCGAGGTCGCGCAGGATTTGTGCGCCAAGGCCCACATCGAGCCAACTTTCGGAACGGGCGACGGAGGTGGCGGTGATACCCTCCTCCCATGATGGCGGGTCAGCGGTGACACCTACGGCACCCTCGCGCAAGTAAACGATCACGCCCCGTCCTTCTTTGGCAATGCTGCGTTCAGCTTGGGCGATCGTGCGGTCTTTGCCGCCGAACACGTCTTCGAGCACGTTCTCACGGTGCAAGCGGGTCAGGACTTCGGTGCCGTCAGTCAGGTCGCCATAGACAAGGGCGATGTGGTGTTCTTTGTCGAACGGCGTCGAGTAAACAATGGCATTGGCAGGACCGACTTCGGTTTCGATATCGAATTCAGCAACGCGTGTGACCAACGTTTCACGCTGTTGGCGGTAGTCGATGAGATCGGCGATGGAGACGATTTTCAGGCCATTCTCGCGGGCGTAATTGTAAAGCGGTTCGCCTTTGAGCGTTTCGCCTTCTTTATCCAGAATCTCACAGATCACCCCGGCGGGCGGTTCTCCGGCGAGGCGGGCAAGGTCCACGGCGGCTTCGGTATGGCCGGAGCGCATGAGGACGCCGCCATCGCGGGCAACCAGCGGGAAGATGTGGCCGGGACGGACAAAATCTTCAGCTTGGACATTATTGTTGGCCAGCGCACGGGCGGTGGAGGCGCGTTCGGTGGCGGAGATGCCTGTGGTCAGGTCTTCGCGGTAATCGATGGAAACGGTGAACGCGGTCGAAAGCGGGGCGTCATTCTCGCGGGCCATCGGCTCTAACTTCAGACGGCGCGCTTCGGCCTGAGTGATCGGAGCGCAGACGAGGCCGCCCGCTTGGATGATAAAAGCCATTGATTCTTTTGAGACTTTCGAGGCTGCCATGACCAGGTCGCCCTCGTTCTCACGGTCCTCATCGTCCACAACAACGACACACTTCCCTTCTGCGATCGCCTCGATCGCCTCCTGAATCGTGTCCAGCTTCATGGTGTTGTCCTTCAAAATGATACCGCCGCGCGGGGATTAACCACGCAAATGCAAGAAACAACAATCCCAGACAACTAAAAACAAGCACAGAGGGCTGCGACAAGATCGGGTGGAACAGGTTTTTCCACATCCCGCCGAGATGACGCGCGTACATCCCCTCGTGCAAAGCGGTGATGCTCCGCTCGTGAAGAGTAAGCCATAATGTGCCCAAGGGGCGGAAAATCAGCCGGCTCGCATCCGAGTAATTGAAGAGGTCAACCAGCGCGCTGATCGCGGCCATGCCGAACCAGCTGAACCCGAAAAACCGGAACACGCGCTTTTTCGCGTATGTCATCGTATTGCGCATTATAGCCTCAAGCGATGAATGCATGTTAGCATTTAACTATAGCGCGTTGTAATTGCGATGTCATAGAGATTTTTCAACCTGCGTTCGACGCCTTGAATGCGGCCTGTCTTTGTGTGATGGTTAACTTACGCGCTCGCCTTTCGGAAAATTGATCGTAGGCAGCGCATGGGGAGCGTTGTTTCTGTGGCTGTAATACGCATCAATCCTTGCACTCTGTGCGCTGCCTCGCTATAGCCAGCGCTCTTTCATGATCCTCCGGCGAAAAGGGCTGCCGAGGGGATCTAATCGACGCACACTTTGCAAGGAGAGCGAAATGCCCAAGATGAAGACCAAATCGGGCGCTAAAAAGCGCTTTAAGGTCACTGCCTCAGGCAAAATCAAGGCCGGTCAGGCCGGGAAGCGCCACGGCATGATCAAACGTTCGAACAAATTTATCCGCGACGCACGCGGCCTGACGACTCTGTCAGAGCCGGATGCACGCATTGTCCGGCAGTTCCTGCCGTATGGCCGATAGGGGGGTCCGCAGATGTCACGAGTAAAACGCGGTACCGTCCAAAAGGCGCGCCACAAAAAGGTTCTTGAACAGGCGAAAGGCTATTATGGCCGCCGCAAGAACGTCTTCCGTGTTGCCAAGCAAGCGGTCGACAAAGCACAACAATATGCTTACCGCGACCGGAAGGTCCGCAAGCGTAACTTCCGCGCCCTTTGGATTCAGCGTATCAACGCCGGCGCACGCGAGCATGGCATGAAGTATAACCAAGTCATCGACGGCATGACCAAGGCAGGGATCGAAGTGGATCGTAAAGTCCTGTCCGATCTTGCGATCAATGAGCCTGAAGCGTTCAAAGCGATTCTCGATCAAGCAAAAGCGGCTCTGGATTCGGCACAAGCCGCAGCCTGATACCGCTGACTACCGAAATTGTGATTGCCGCGCCTGTAACGGGCGCGGTTTTTTTATATGCGCCGCTATACATCGCGCCCGCCATCCCATTAGGCTCTTTGTATGAGAGAGACCGGAGATAGAGCGTGATTGGCGCGCGTTTAAGGCTCGTCGCAACGCTGGCACTATTGGCCAGCGACGCAGCCGCCTGTGATCTTGCCCTTGCGCTGGCCGTTGATATCTCCGGCTCGGTGGACCGTGACGAATATGCGATTCAGATGGATGGATTGGCCCTTGCGCTGCGCGATGAAACCGTCGCGGCGGCGCTGGTGCGTGCGAAGGCGTCCTTGCTCGTGCTGCAATGGACGGGTGAAGGCAGACAGATTGTGGTTTTGGATTGGCGCGCTGTCACGGATCATCGTGCGCTCGCCGCAATAGCGGATGACATCACCGCCGCGCCGCGCCGTTGGCGTAATTACTCCACGGCCATAGGTGAGGCGTTATTGGCCACTGCGGAGACATTCTCCGCCCCCGCTGTTGCCAATTGTCGCCGCCGGGTGATCGACGTATCCGGCGACGGTGCTTCTAATGAAGGCATCGCGCCGGAGAACGTTCGTGATCTGCTGGAGCAATCGGAAATCCTCGTAAACGGTTTGGCCATCGAAGGCAGCGAGGACGGGCTGACCGCATATTATCGTGAGCATGTCATTCACGGACCCGGCGCGTTTGTGATCACGGCAGATGGTTTCGAGGACTATCCCAAACAAATCAAACGCAAGCTGCTGCGTGAGACGGAGGAGCGTTTCGCGGGCTATAGATAGTAAAGAGCCAACCCTGACGGCAGGTGTTTTGAGCCGCGTTTGTCTATTGTGCATTCCTGGGCACCATCCGGCTATGTTCTGTCGCCGAGGTGCGGATGTTAGCCGCGCTGTTGGTGATGGCGGGCGCTGGGGTGCTGCTACGCAACGCTTACCGCCTCTATCTCGATCAGGTATTGCCCCAAGTCGAGCGCTTGTTTTTAAATTGTAAGTCACATCATAAATGTTCAAGCTGGGCTAAATAAATATTCCACAGATACTGATCGGCCCCATCATGCCCGAAACCTACACTGACACCGAAATCATGCGCATTCTGCGGGAGACCAAGACCATTGCGATGGTCGGGGCATCGGCAAAATGGCAACGGCCCAGTTATTTTGCGATGAAATACCTTCAGCAAAAAGGCTACCGCGTCATCCCCGTGAATCCCGGCCAGGCAGGCGGTGAAATCCTTGGTGAGATGGTCTACGCAACGCTCGCTGACATCCCGGAACAGTATGAAATGGTTGATATATTCCGCAATTCAGCAGCCGCCTTATCCATCACGCAAGAAGCCATCGCTCTCGCTGAAGAAAAAGGAATTCGCACGATCTGGATGCAGCTTGGCGTTATCAATGACGAGGCCGCCGCACTGGCCCGCGCGGCCGGGCTGAGCGTCATTATGGACCGTTGCCCCAAGATTGAATTCGGGCGCTTGAACGCTGAACTCAGTTGGGGTGGTTTTAACTCCGGCGTGATCAGCGCGAGACGCCGGAGAATATCATGACGCGCCGCAAGACCCCCGAATACGGCTTTGAAACGCGCATGGTTCATGCGGGTGCGCAGCCTGAGCCAGTCACGGGCGCACGGCAGACGCCGATTTTTCAGAACACGTCTTATGTTTTCCACGACGCCGACGATGCCGCTTCGCTGTTCAATTTGCAGAGTTTCGGCTTCATCTATTCGCGCCTCACCAACCCGACCACGGCGGTTTTAGAGGAGCGCCTCGCCAGCCTCGAGGGGGGACGTGGCACCACTTGCAGCGCCTCCGGTCACTCCGCCCAACTGCTTGCTTTCTTTGCGATAATGGAGCCGGGCGACCGCTTTATCGCCTCCAACAAACTCTATGGCGGATCGGTTACGCAGTTCGGCAAAACCTTCCAGAAATTCGGCTGGCATTGCGATTTTGTCGATTTCGACGAGCCCGATGCCATAACCAACGCACTGACACCAAAGACAAAAGCGATTTTTTGCGAGGCGCTGGCCAATCCCGGCGGGGTCGTGACGGACATTGAGGCCGCCGCCGCTATCGCCCGCGAGGCGGGTATTCCGCTGATCGTTGATAACACCATGGCCACCCCTTATCTGTGCCGTCCGATTGAGTGGGGTGCGGATATCGTGTTGCACTCGACCACCAAATTCCTCAGCGGAAACGGGACATCGATGGGTGGCGCAGTTGTTGACAGCGGTTTGTTTGACTGGGGACAAAATGACCGCTTTCCCGGCCTTGCCGCCCCCGAACCCGCCTATCACGGCCTGAATTTCTGGGAGAGTTTTGGCGATATGGCGTTGACCATGCACGGCCATGCCATCGGCTTGCGCGATCTCGGCCCGACCATGGCGCCGATGAATGCATTTCAGACGATTCTGGGTATCGAAAGCCTCGCGATGCGGATGCAACGGCATTGCGAGAACGCCATGAAAGTCGCTACTTTCCTCGAAAACCACGCGCGCGTCGCATGGGTGCGCTATGCAGGACTGCCCTCCAGCCCCTATCACGCGCGCGCGCAGAAATATCTGAGCGGCGGCTTCGGATCGGTTTTCACTTTCGGTGTCAAGGGCGGCTACGAGGCGGGCTTGAAGGTTGTTGAAAGTTGCTGTCTTTTCAGCCACTTGGCCAATATCGGCGACGCCCGTTCGCTCATCTTGCACCCCGCCTCAACAACCCATCGCCAACTGACCACAGAGCAACGCGATACGGCGGGTGCAGGTGATGATGTGATCCGGCTTTCCATTGGCGTTGAAACCCCCGAAGACCTTATCCGCGATTTGAACGAGGCGTTGGGGTGAATTGTGCAATCAGCATATAAGCGATACGCGCCCCCTTCTATGACCCGGTGTGATTTCCAGGAAAACCTTGTGCGGCGAATGCTTAGTCCGGTAGCAGTCAGTTAAGTGCAATCTGGGCGCAGTGGAGCAGGTTCAAAGATGCGGAATGTGCTTAAGTTAGCAGCTGTTTTGAGCGCATGGGCGGGCACTGGCGTGGCAGAAGACGTGAATCTGTACGACTATGCCGAAAATTGCCTGTCCACTGTGGATGACCGCAAATCCTGCTTTCCTGAAATTCACTGCGAGACAGCGCTTTTTCAATCTGAATACGGCTTCGTGGAAGGTGCTGGAGCGGGTTGGTGTGCCGCGAATACGAGAGATTTCTGGTTAAAACTGATTAGTCGAGCTGAGGTCCGGTACAGCGAGGCGTGCTTGAGAACGGATGAGCACCGATTGATTTTTGAGGGTGAAGGGGAAGCGTGGTTGCAATATCTGCACAAACGCTGCGAACTTTATATGCTGCAGCCGCGCTTCACAGTGCAAAACATGCAGACCGCGTGGCACTTTTGCTATCGCGATTATTCTTTGCGGCGGATGGACGACATCGCAGCGCGCGAAGCGAATTGTGCGTCCCGACCGGATTTGCCGCATTGAGTTTCTTTCGGATGCTGCAAAGATACTGTCATGTCCGCGATGACGCGCATCTATTCATCAATGAATTCAACATCTTGAGTAACTACAAATAGATCCCCGCTTTCGCGGGGATGACATCTTTTCTTGGGACGACGGTTAAACTCTTGGAGCCGCGTAGCGGCGACACGCGACCGACCGCCCCCCATTTTATAATCTGGCGCGATTTCCAAGGAAATCGCTTACGGCGGGCGCGTACTGCGCGAAGCGCAGCCCACTCCCACCCTCGGTCGGTCGCTTGGTTTATGCGGCAATCAGCAATGCCAGCCTCATTTTCCCCTCCCCCTTTCGCCCCTGCCCCGACTCGCCCTATATCGCTCCTTGTTACAAATTCGAGCGGGACGCGCGGTATGGCTGAGACGAAGTATATTTCCGTGCGCGGGGCGCGTGAGCATAATCTCAAGGGCGTCGATGTGGATATTCCGCGTGATGCGCTGGTGGTGTTCACGGGGCTGTCCGGGTCCGGCAAATCGTCGCTCGCGTTTGATACGATCTATGCGGAGGGGCAGCGGCGGTATGTGGAATCGCTGTCGGCCTATGCGCGGCAGTTTCTCGAGATGATGCAAAAGCCGGATGTGGATTTGATCCAGGGGCTATCACCGGCGATTTCCATCGAACAGAAAACCACCTCCCGCAACCCGCGCTCGACCGTGGGGACGATTACCGAGATTTATGACTATCTGCGACTGCTGTTCGCGCGGGTCGGGGTGCCCTACTCTCCCGCTACGGGCCTTCCTATTGCGGCGCAGCAAGTGTCCGAAATGGTGGATCGGGTGATGGGTATGCCCGACGGCACGCGCGCGTATCTGCTGGCTCCGATGGTACGGGACCGCAAGGGCGAGTATAAGAAAGAGATCGCGCAACTGCGCAAAGACGGGTTCCAGCGCCTGAAAATCGATGGCGAATTCTACGAAATTGATGAAGCGCCCGCGTTGGACAAGAAATTCCGGCACTCAATTGATGTGGTGGTGGACCGGATTGTCGTGCGGGAGGGGATGGAGACGCGGCTGGCGGACAGTTTCCAGACCGCGCTGGGAATTGCCGACGGGATTGCGATTATCGAAACCGCTCCGACCGAAGGCGACAGCGAACGGATCACGTTCAGCGAGAAATTCGCCTGTCCGGTCAGCGGGTTCACGATCAGCGAGATCGAGCCGCGTCTGTTCTCGTTCAACGCGCCGTCGGGGGCGTGTCCGTCTTGTGACGGGTTGGGGATGGAGTTGTTTTTCGACCCGCGCCTTGTCGTGCCGGATGAGGATTTGTCGCTCTACAGCGGGGCGCTGGCGCCGTGGTCGAAATCCGGCTCGCCCTCGCCGTATTATAAGCAAACCGTGGATGCCGTGGCGCATCACTTTGGCGGCTCCGTGCGGGAGCCGTGGCGGGATTTGCGGGAAAACCTGCGCCATGCGCTGCTGTACGGGACCAAGGATAAGATCAAGTTCCGGTTTGATGATGGCGGGCGGGTCTATGATGTGGAGCGCACTTTTGAGGGCGTGATCCCGAACCTGACGCGGCGATACCGCGAGACGGACAGCAACTGGATCCGTGAGGAGTTCGAGCGGTATCAGTCGAACAAGCCGTGCGAAGTTTGCGGCGGGCACAGGCTGCGCCCGGAAGCGCTGGCAGTGAAGCTGGACGGGAAGCACGCGGGTCAGGTCACGCAGATGTCCGTGCGTGAAGCATTTGATTGGGCGGATACGCTGTGGGAAACGCTGACGGAAAAACAGCAGCAGATTGCGGATAAGATCCTCAAGGAAATCCGTGAGCGGCTTGGGTTCCTCAACAATGTGGGCCTCGATTACCTGACCCTGTCGCGGACATCGGGTACGTTGTCGGGCGGAGAGAGCCAGCGTATCCGGTTGGCGTCGCAGATCGGGTCGGGGCTGACGGGTGTGCTCTATGTGCTGGACGAGCCGTCGATCGGACTGCACCAGCGTGATAATGACCGGCTGCTCGATACGCTGCGGAATCTTCGCGATCAGGGGAATACCGTGATCGTGGTCGAGCATGATGAAGAAGCCGTACGGGCGGCGGATTATGTGTTTGATATTGGTCCCGGTGCGGGGGTGCGGGGCGGGCAGATCGTCTCGCATGGTGTGCCTGAAGCGGTGATGGCGGACCCGAATTCGCTGACCGGGCAGTATCTGACGGGGACGAAAGAAATCGCGATTCCGGCTGTGCGGCGCAAGGGCAGTGGCAAGAAGGTGGTCGTGCATAATGCGACCGGGAATAACCTGAAGGGCGTGACGGCGGAATATCCGCTGGGGACTCTGCTGTGCGTGACGGGCGTATCAGGGGGCGGGAAGTCCACGCTCACGATTGAGACGCTATACAAAGCCGCCGCGCGGTCACTGAACGGGGCACGGACCAATCCCGCGCCTTATGAGCGGATCGAGGGCATGGAGTATCTCGACAAGGTGATCGATATCGACCAATCCCCGATTGGCCGGACGCCGCGCTCCAACCCGGCCACCTACACGGGCGCGTTTACGCCGATACGGGACTGGTTCGCGGGACTGCCGGAATCGAAAGCGCGCGGGTACAAGCCGGGGCGGTTCAGTTTTAATGTTAAAGGCGGGCGGTGCGAGGCGTGTCAGGGGGACGGTGTCATCAAGATCGAGATGCACTTCCTCCCCGATGTGTATGTCACCTGCGATGTATGTCACGGCAAACGCTATAACCGCGAAACGTTGGAGATTAAGTACAAGGGCAACTCCATTGCCGATGTGCTGGATATGACGGTTGAGGATGCGGCGCAGTTCTTCAAGGCCGTGCCCGCGATCCGCGATAAGATGGTGACGCTGGAGCGGGTCGGGCTGGGCTATATCAAGGTCGGGCAGCAGGCAAATACGCTGTCGGGAGGCGAGGCGCAGCGGGTTAAGCTGTCGAAGGAGCTGTCGAAACGGGCAACGGGGCGGACGCTCTATATTTTGGACGAGCCGACAACGGGGCTGCATTTCGAGGATGTGAACAGGCTGCTGGCCGTGCTGCAAGAGCTGGTCGAGACGGGCAATACCGTGGTGGTGATCGAGCATAACCTTGACGTGGTCAAAACCGCCGACTGGATTATCGATATCGGACCGGAAGGCGGTGATGGCGGAGGCGAGATCATCGCAGAGGGGACGCCCGAAGAGGTGGCCGCCGTAAAGGCCAGCTATACGGGGCAATATCTGGCGAAGATGTTGAAACCGAAACCTGCCGCAAAAGCGCCCGCGAAAAAGGCCGCAAAGCCAAAGGCGGGAACCAAAACAGCGGCGAAACCAAAAACCGTGCGAAAAAAAGCAGTGAAAGGCTGACCGCTACCACCTCTGCCTTCCCCGCAGCTGATGCGGGTCTGTTGGAAGATAACGCCCGGCTGCACAAGACCCCTGCATCAAGTGCGGGGAAGGGAATTTCCAACAGATCGGGCAGAAATACACAGATTCCGTGAAGTCCGGTGAGTTCATGGAATAACTGTAATAATCAAACGCATGTTAATTAATTTAAGGAAATATTTACCGATTGCAAATATAGATTTAATAAATCATTATTCACTTTGACGGGAATAAGTTCTTGTATGTTGCAAACTGACATAAAGATTGAATTGTTGGGTGCGGATCAAGCTGGTAGGCGGACGATATAAGAAAATAAAACGAGGCTTCCGATGCAGCGCACTCTTGCACGTCCCGCCAAACTGAGCGGAATAGGCGTCCATAGCGGAAAACCCGCAAATGCGACATTGATACCCGCACCTTGCGATTCTGGCGTGCGTTTTGTCCGAACCGATATTTCCGATACCAACAACATCATTGATGCTCGGTATGATACCGTCAGTGACACATCGCTGTGTACCTGCATAACCAACGATGCGGGCGTTTCGGTTTCAACCATCGAACATCTGATGGCGGCACTGGCCGGATGTGGCGTTGATAACGCGCTGATCGAGATTGACGGGCCGGAAACGCCGATTATGGACGGCAGCTCTGAGCCATTCATCAGCGCCATTCTGACAGCAGGTGTCGTTCAACAGGACGAACCGTTGCGCGGGATCGAAATACTGGCCCCGGTCAGCGTGACGGTTGGTGATAAAACCGCCGAGTTGCTGCCCGCTGATGCCTTTGAGATCGAATTCAGCATCGACTTTGCCGATCCGGCAATCGGTAAGCAAAGCCGTGTTGAGGCCTTTACCGGCGACGCGTTTTTGCAGCACTATGCCAACTCGCGCACGTTTTGTAACCGCAGCGATGTTGAAGCGCTGCGCAAGATCGGGTTTGCCCGTGGCGGATCGCTGCAAAACGCGATTGTTGTCGATCAGGGGCGGGTGCTGAATCTGGGCGGCCTGCGCCATGCGGACGAGTTCGTGCGCCATAAGATGCTGGACGCCGTGGGTGATCTGGCGCTGGCGGGCGCACCGATTATTGGTCGCTATCGCGGTGTGCGGGCGGGTCATGACATGACCAACCGTTTGCTGCGCGCGCTGTTCGATGCACCGCACGCCTGGCGGTATGTTGAGATAGAAAACCGCGCTTCCGTCGCCCCGGACTTTCAGGTTACAGAGCCGCAGCGCCGTTTGGCCTGCGCATAAACCGACGGCGCTCGCATAAGGCGGGCGCTTTCGTTTTTGTTACAAATTCTACATCTCGAAACATTTCCGTTTCGCTGGAAATGCTTTAAAGCATTAGAGAATGCTCACATGCACGCGCTTTCGTGCGTTGGTTTGAAGATGGAGAAGCAAATGCTTTCGCCCGATTTTACCCGATCCCGTATCAACTCGCATGTCCTCCAACGGGCCTTGCGCGGCGTTCTTTTGGGCACCGTGATTTTGGGCGTTTCAGGCTGTGGCGGTAAAGTCCCCTCTGTCGGATCGCTGTTTTCAACAAGAGATGCCGAGGTTCCGCTGGAATCGCGCACTGCGGAAGATATTTACGCGGATGCGCAGAGCAATCTGAAATCCAACAAGCCGAAAACAGCCGCATTTTTGTTCGACGAGGTTGAGCGCCTGTACCCTTACGCCGATGTCGCGAAAGATGCGATGTTGATGTCTGCGGTGGCATCCTATCAGGGCAAGGATTACGACAAGGCCATTCTGGCCGCAGACCGCTTTATCGGGTTCTATCCCAGCGATGATCAGACGGCCTATGCCCGCTACGTTGTGGCGCAAAGCTACTATGAACAGATTGTCGATGTGGGCCGCGACCAGGGTACGACGGTTCAGGCAAAGCAAGCGTTGAACGAATTGCTCACGCGTCACCCTGACAGTGAATATGCGACCGATGCGAAGCTGAAATATGAGACAACTGTCGATCAATTGGCAGGCAAAGAAATGGAGATCGGGCGATACTACCTGAAAAACGGTCAATATATCGGCGCGATCAACCGGTTCCAAACGGTTGCCAAAGATTACGACACGACCAGCCATGTCGAGGAAGCGCTGCACCGTTTGGTTGAAGCGAATCTTGCACTGGGCCTAACCAATGAAGCGAAATCTTCGGCGGCGGTGTTGGGGCATAACTATCCCGGTTCGGACTGGTACAGCGCGTCATACTCGTTGTTGACGGGTAAAGGGCTTACCGACGGGGTGGAACAGGCCAGTTGGTATAAGCGCATCTACAGGCAGGTTGTTCTCGGCCAGTGGCTGTAGCGGACGCCGCGTCATGCTACGGCGCTTATCTATCCGCAATATCGTTCTGATCGACACGCTTGATCTGGATTTCGACGGTGGCCTTGGGGCGATGACCGGAGAGACCGGGGCGGGGAAATCGATTCTGCTCGACGCGCTGGGCGCGGCATTGGGCGCGCGCTCCAGTGCGGATCTGGTGCGCACCGGGGCGGATAAGGGATCGACCACAGCCGAGTTTGAGATCGATAACAACCATCCCGCATGGGGCTTGCTGGCAGAACAGGATATCGAGATTGAAGATGCCACGCTGCTGCTGCGCCGGGTTATCGGCAAGGACGGGCGAAGCCGGGCGTTTGTGAATGATCAGCCCGTCGGGGTTGGTGTGCTGCGCAAACTGGGCGCGTTGTTGGTGGAAATCCACGGGCAATTCGACGACCGCGCGCTGGTTGATCCGGCGGGACATAAGACGCTGCTGGATAATTACGCGCGGCTTCAGGGTGATCATAAGGCGGTCACGAAGCTGTACGCAGAATGGCGCAAGGCGGTGACGGCGTTAGAGGAAACACGTGCCGAGCTGACCGAAGCCGAGCGGGATGCGGATTTCGTGCGGCACTCGGTGGAGGAACTGTCCGAACTGGCACCCGCCGATGGTGAGGAAGACGAGCTGGATGCGGCGCGGCGGCGGATGCAGCGGGCGGCTTCCATTGCGGAGGAAGTTGACCGCGCGATGAGCCTGCTGGGCACGAAGGGGGCCGAGGCGGCGCTGGCCGATGCGTTGCGGCGGGTTGATGTGGCGGCGTCGAAAGCGGACGGGGCGCTCGACAAATCTGTGACCGCAATCGAGAAAGCGATGAATTCAGTCTCCGAAGCGTTGAGTGAAGTGGAGCGCGCGGCGGAGATCCTGTCGTTTGATCCCAATGAGCTTGAGCAAATCGAGGAGCGGTTGTTCGCAATGCGCGGATTGGCGCGCAAGCACCGTATCAGCGTCGCGGACTTGGCGCAGTTGCATCACTCCCTCGGCGAGCGGTTTGCGTTCATCGAGGCGGGATCGGCACGGCTGGCCGAGCGTGAGGATGCGGTGAAGTCCACCCATGCGGCGTATCTGACAGCGGCCCGCGCGTTGAGTGATGCGCGGCGGGCGGCAGCGGGGCGGCTGGATGCGCAGGTGGTGGCAGAACTTCCCCCGCTCAAGCTGGAACGCGCGGAATTCCGGACTTTGGTGGAGACGGATGCGGAGAATGCGGGGCCGGATGGCATCGACCGCGTGGCGTTTGAAGTGACCACCAACCCCGGCTCCGCACCCGGTGCGATTGACAAGATTGCCTCTGGCGGTGAGTTGTCGCGGTTCCTGCTGGCGCTGAAAGTGTGTCTCGCGCAGCAAGATGACGGCAAAACGCTGATCTTTGACGAGATTGATCGCGGGGTCGGCGGGGCGACGGCGGCGGCGATTGGCGCAAGACTGCGGCGGCTGGGCGATGATGGTCAAACGCTGGTCATCACCCACGCCCCGCAAGTGGCGGCGGAGGCCAAGCGGCAGTGGCGGATTGAAAAATCGGTTCAGGACAATGGTGAGGGCGAAATCACGCTGACCCGTGTTGTTGAGCTGAAGAAATCAGACCGGATTGACGAGCTCGCGCGCATGATTGCCGGCGAAACGGTGACGAAAGCGGCGAAAGATGCTGCAAAAAGCCTGTTGAAAACTGCCAGTTAGGATCGCTTATGCTTCCCGTTGTTGCCAATGACGCCCCGCTGACCCTGATCGCGGGGCCATGCCAGATGGAAACGCGCGACCATGCACTGATGCTGGCCACGGAACTGAAGGCGCTGTGTGCGGATCTGGGCATCCCGTTGATATTCAAGGCAAGTTACGACAAGGCGAACCGCACCTCCATCAACGGCAAGCGCGGGATCGGGCTGGAGGGAGCCCTGCCCGTCTTTGCCGAAATCCGCGACACACTCGGCCTGCCCTGCGTGACGGACGTGCATGAAATCGACCATTGCGCGCCGGTGGCGGAGGTTTGCGATGTGCTGCAAATCCCCGCTTTTCTGTGCCGACAGACCGATTTGCTGGTCGCCGCAGCGAAAACGGGCAAGGCGATTAACGTCAAGAAGGGGCAGTTTTTGGCCCCTTGGGACATGAAGAATGTGGTCAATAAAGTGCGCGAAGCCGGAAATCCGAATGTTTGGGCCACCGAGCGCGGGGTGAGTTTCGGGTATAATACACTGGTCGCCGACATGCGCTCGATCCCGACCATGAAAGAGCAATGCGCTTGTCCAGTCGTGTTTGACGCGACTCACTCGGTGCAGCAACCGGGCGGACTGGGCGGCGCATCGGGCGGGGACCGTACGATGGCACCGCTGCTGGCGCGTTGTGCGGTGAGTTTGGGCATTGCGGCGGTGTTTATCGAAACGCACCAAGACCCCGACAACGCCCCCTCAGACGGGCCGAATATGATCCCGATTGACCAGATGCGCGGCGTTTTGGAGACGCTTATGGCGTTTGACAGGCTGGCGAAAGGTGTAAGCACCTGAGAGGATTTTTTGGGGTGATTTGCTTTAGCATGATCGCTCTATTGACATTTGTTCGATTATAGTTCCATATTGTGTGAGTTATGTACCCATAAAGGACTGCTTACACTCTCATGGACTGGACCCTCGCCATAGATCGCCAACGGGAGGCGCTGCTGCGGATGGTTGCCGCGTTGCTCGTTATGGCGGGCGGCGGGGAGGCTATGCCAAGGCATGTGCGGACGGGCGTTTGGCGGGTTTTACGGCCCGCTGAAGCCGCGTTCCGGCGGCTGATCGTGGTGGTGAAGGTTGTTTTCAAGATTGAGGCGCGGGTTCGTGTTTCACGCGCTGCGCCTTTGATTCCACGTGTTTCGGGCGGTGCTGTTGCGCGGATTCCGGCATTTGCGCTGTTCGATGCGCGGAAATCGTTCAAGGCGCGCTCGTCTGTGAAGGGGCGAAAGCCTGTGCCACGCATCCGGTTTTTCGATGAGGTGCAGGTTTTTGAGCCCGTTGTCGTGATCTCGCCGGATGATGAGGTGAGTGCGGCGCATTTGATGCGGCGGCTGCGGGCGTTGAACGCTGCGCTGGCAAATGTGCCGAAACAGGCGCGAAGGTTGGCGCGGTGGGAAGCGAAAAGACTGGTTACGCGGGCTGAGACGGGCAAATACATCGCCCCGATGCGGCCCGGAAAACCGCCCGGTCACAGGGATCGCGGGCGGCATCCGGTGGATTTCGCGTTGAAAGAGTGTCACGAGATGGCGCTTTACGCGCTGCATGATCCACCGTGAATTTGTGAAGCGTTGAGAGTGCCGCTCCACCGGACTGGTTCCGGCGGCCCTGTTGTCGCGCGTTTTTGAAGCCGGATCACACCCATGCACAAGCCTGACAGAATTCGCTCGTTGTACATTGATTTTGATGCGTTTTTTGCCAATGTCGAAAAGCAAATCGATCCGGCGATCCGCGATTATCCCGTGGGTGTGACGGCGCTGGATTCGGAATTTTCGGCGCTTATCACTTGCTGCTATATGGCGAAAGCGGCGGGGATTAAGCGTGGAATGCGGGTTCGGGACGCGCGGGAAATCTGTCCCGACCTGATAATCCGCGTGGCGCGCCCGGATGTCTATGTCGATATTCACAACCGGATTGTCGCGGAGGTGAACAACCATGTTCCTGTGCGCAAAGTCTGGTCGATTGATGAGGTTGAATGCGCCCTGATCGGTCATGAATGCGAGGGGGCAGAGCAGCTGGCGCGGGAAATCAGGGCGGGATTGGCGGCCAATATCGGCGCGCATATCACCCCCTCCATTGGCCTCGGCCCGAACCAGTTTTTGGCCAAAGTCGCGGCGGAAATGCAGAAACCTGCGGGGTTGGTGGCGCTGCACCCTGATGCCCTGCCCGGCCCTTTGCTGGGGCTTGACCTGGATGATCTGCCCGGCATCTCCGGCAATATGAAGCATCGGCTGAATGCGGCGGGGGTACAGGATATGCGCGGGCTTTGGAACACCTCCCCCAAGCAGGCACGGGCGATTTGGGGCAATGTCGAGGGCGAGCGTTTATGGGCGCAGTTGCACGGTTATGCCGTCGCGCGGCCTGAAACGAAGCGGCGGATGTTCGGCCATAGCCGCGTGCTGTCAGGCGATTTCCGGCATCCCGATAAGGCCATCGACTGCCTGCAACTGCTGACCATCAAGGCCGCATACCGCTTGCGGCGTGAGGATTATAATGCCGGGGCGCTGTCGATCTCGCTGAGGCTGGCCGATCGGCAGCGGTGGAGCGGGGAGGCCCGGTTTGCGCATTGCCGGGACGATCTGACTTTTATTCGCCACATGAAAACGTTGTATCACAAAGGCTTACGCGAAACGGGTCATCCCGCGCTGTTGAAAGGCGTGCATGTGATGCTGCACAATATCGCCCGCCCTGAGGAGATTAACCGCACCCTGTTCGATGCCAACACAGTTAATCCGTGTGAGGCGCAGTGGGACAGGCTGATGGGGGTGATGGACGGACTGAACGAGCGGCATGGTAAGGCTGTGCTGCGCGTGGGAGGTAATGTGACTGTGCCGGGCGGCTATGCGGGGGCGAAGATCGCATTCGGGCGCGTGCCGGAGAAGGAGGATTTCTTTTAAGATATGCGGCTGAAAACAGTGTCGGAAACATAGTCTTTGCGCGGGCCGGAGACGCACCATTGTTGCGTCCAGCAATCTTTGCCGGTGAAAAAATAGCCGACATGGTAGGTGTCCGGAGCGCAGAAATGGCGGGTTTCGGCGCATCCCTTCCGTAATTGAATGCTGTGAAAAAAGCGGCCATCGTCAAAATAGACCTCGGCGGTCAGCGGAGAGGGAGTGTGCCAGCGATAGCGCCGCGTGGCTTTCATAGCCATGTCTGACAGGGAAAGTGTGCCCTCCTCCACGTAATCCAGCACGTCCGGCCCCGCCGCCTCAAACCGGGCGCAGCCCGAAAACACGCCATTCGGTCCTTTGCGATCAGTGATGGCCCGCTTGATCCGCCACCTTCCGGTCAGGTAGGCGCGCAGCGTGCTGCCGAACAAGGTTTCGCCCGCCGTCTCATTCATCACCACGCCCCTGCCCATTCCGTTCAGACTTCGTTATAGGTTTGCGCAAGCCGAGTCGAACAGGAGCCAGACGTCATGATCCCCCGCTATTCCCGCCCCGAAATGGTCGCCATATGGGCACCGGAGTCGAAATTTCGCATTTGGTTCGAGATTGAGGCCCATGCGGCGGATAAAATGGCTGAGTTGGGGGTCATTCCGGCGGAAGCCGCCGCGCAGGTCTGGACTGCCAAGGATGTTGAGTTTGATATTGCCCGGATCGACGAGATTGAGCGCGAGGTCAAACATGATGTGATCGCGTTCCTGACGCATCTGTCTGAAATTGTCGGCCCTCAAGCGCGGTTTGTGCATCAGGGAATGACCTCATCCGATGTGCTCGATACCTGTTTTAATGTGCAGCTTTTGCGCGCCTCTAAGATTTTGCATGATGGCGTGTCGGCTCTAATGGCGGCACTGAAGCGGCGGGCTTATGAGCATAAGGACACAGTCACGATCGGACGCAGCCACGGGATTCATGCGGAACCGACGACATTCGGTCTGAAACTGGCGCAGGCTTATGCGGAGATGGAGCGCAATCTGAAGCGGTTGGAAGCGGCGCGGGATGAGATTGCGACCTGTGCGATTTCCGGCGCGGTCGGCACGTTCGCGAATATCGATCCCAGCGTTGAGGCGCATGTGGCGGAGAAAATGGGCCTCAGCGTGGAGCCTGTCTCGACTCAAGTGATCCCGCGTGACCGTCATGCGATGTTCTTTGCAACACTGGGCGTGATCGCCTCGTCCATTGAGCGGATTGCCACAGAAGTGCGGCACTTGCAGCGCACGGAAGTGCTGGAGGCGGAGGAGTATTTCTCGCCGGGCCAGAAAGGCTCGTCCGCGATGCCGCATAAGCGCAACCCGATCCTGACCGAGAACCTCACGGGTCTGGCGCGGCTGGTGCGGGGTATGGCCCTGCCGGCGATGGAGAATGTCGCGCTGTGGCATGAGCGGGATATCTCGCACAGCTCGGTCGAGCGGATGATCGGGCCGGATGCGACCGTGACGTTGGACTTCGCGCTCGCGCGTCTGACTGGAGTGATCGACAAGTTGGTGGTTTACCCTGAAACGATGCTGGCCAATATGAACAAATTCCGGGGCCTAGTGCATTCGCAGCGCGTAATGCTGGCACTGACGCAGAAGGGCGTCAGTCGCGAGGACAGCTATCGCCTGGTGCAGCGCAATGCGATGCGGGTTTGGGAAGAAGGCAAAGACTTTCTCACAGAACTGCGCGCGGACAGCGAAGTGACGGCAGCGATGAACGATGATGAACTCACCGCGCTGTTCGATTTGGGTCATCACACGAAACATGTGGATACGATTTTTGCGCGGGTTTTCGGGGAGTAATTAGCCCCGGATGACAGATTGTCACACTTTCGGCACATTTAGCGGTATACAGAGCACATGACTACTACATCTCTGACTAACACCACACGGCGCGGCGCTCTGAAATTGTTCGGTGCCACTGCCGCCATCGCAACCCCCGGTATCGCTCTCGCAGCGACCAA